>NZ_JBQKHJ010000002.1:0-324786 GCF_052118345.1 Prevotella sp. LCP21S3_D2
TTACGTTCGGGCTACGCCCTCTCTACAGGGCACACAACTCTATCTGCTTGCAAAGGTAATCATTTTCCATCAGTTTTCCACCTTTCTGTGTCTACTTTTTGAGGGGCAGCACCTTGCCAACTCCCAGCCCTTGAACTGCATGATAATCTTGTGAAGAGTTGTGCCCTGGCGAAGAGCCTCAACCCTTGGAGCATCGGCATATCGCCTAATCTGTTCCACAGCATCCAACCATTGCTTCTCCGACTTTTTCATAGGGCTACCATCTTCCTTCAAGACATCCTTCAACTCTTCATCAAACTCCTTTTTAGAAAGAACCTTGAGTTCAAGGATATAGCTGTGCTGACTGGCATAATGGGTATGATCAGGCAACAGGAAGAAATCACAATAGCCATGATTCAACTCCAATTCGGGAGCCGTGATGTAATAATCGTTGAGGTTCAAGTATGCCATAAAGAAACCTTGCAGATTTCGCTCCGATTCTATTCCGTCACGCACAGAAGAAACCTTAGCGTAGGCTTCAGCCATGAAACGCAGTCCTTCCTCCCATACACCATCATAAGCCATATCATAATAGTAATCCGTCAATCTGTTGGTATCCACATACGACTTTGCCTGATACTCTTCTTCCAAATATCCGTAATACTGCTTGCGAACATTATTATTAGGAATGCCCAAAATCAACTTAGAACCACGTGTACCCTTGATGGTCAACATACCATAATAAAAAAGCAAACTTGGGAAGATTTCAGCCTTCGGTATCTGATAGGCAGCGAACTGCTCCTCCAGTTGGGCAACAATCTGTCCCTCTTCCGCTATCTTGCGGATGATACCCTTGCGCTCGCCATCCAACTTATCGAATTGCAAGAGTTTCTTCATCTTGCCATAATCGGTCTTGGTATTCGGGTCTATCATCTGCCGAGGAGAGCGTCCGTAATCCATGTAGTTGCGGAGATAGTAGAGCACCATGTCGCAATTAAACATTCTGACACTCTTATTCAATGCTTCTTCTGCAAAGCAATAGTTGTCGTACCAAGGCTTCATATCGTTGACGATGGCTTCCACATCGCTATCTGCAGGAATGCTTCCCATCTCCTTATAATAAGTGAACATCTCGACTACGTCCTTGGTAGAGAAGCCCAGCATCTCGTCGAACTCTGGTTTTACAGAGATATTCCATCCCACATTATACCCACTTGTTACATCATCCAGGGTTACAGGACTGACACCCATCATGAAGATGCGCTCAAAATTTCCCTTGAACTTCTTGAAGACATCACGATAGAAACCATCAGCATGAGTAATGGCATGATATACTTTCTCACCATGTTCATTGAGCACTACATTAGTAAAATTATCATACTCGTCGATGATAAGATAAAGCTGAAAATGATTTGCCTTGGCTGCATCAAAGATTATCTGCATTTTATCAGCATACTGTGTCTTCGCCTTGATTTCCTGAACCTTCTTATCACCATAATATGCGGATACTGCTCTGCAAAACTATCCAACTTGATACAGAGGTAGGCATTGAATCTTTCCTCCAAAATTTCAATCTTACCTGTAATCTGAGAAAAATCCAGGAACAGTACCTGGTATATTCCTTGCAGGGATGTAGGATGCTGCCCTATCCACAAACTACCGAAGAGTTTTTCGAAACTCTCCTTCTGATTACAGTCATAGTAAGAGTAGAGCATACTGAGAAACAGGCTCTTTCCAAAACGACGGGGACGGACGAAGAAGAGATTGCGAGGCAGCTTCTCCAGCTCTGGCAAAAACATCGTCTTATCGACATAATATAGATTCTGACTCATCACCGTGGCAAAATCAGATACTCCGTATGGTACTTGTTTTACTTGCTGTTTCATCATGCTATGAAATTTAACCAGTTTACATATGCAAAGTTACGGCTTTATTTTGAAACAACCAAAGTTTTCACTGCTTTTTTGGTCGCACAAGTATACAATCCCACATTATAAACACAGGATTTAACTGATACACCCTTAACATTTGATTATAAATCTCTAAAATTACAAGAAAAGTTTGGCTGTTTCGATTATTCAGCGTATCTTTGCAACAATAATAAAAGAAAGGAAAGCTATATGGAAACAAAAGACAAGAAAATACAAGTTCATACCATAGACTACAAAGACATCGACAAGTTTTTCCCTGCTCATAGCGAGATTACTATGTCTCCACTTCCGAAAGGACACATAGCACGACTTGCTACCATCCACAAGGTTAAGGCTCAATAAAAACTTCAAGATGAAAAAGTCTATTACACAAAAATATCCTGCAAAGGCTGAAAGCATTCTGTCAAGTTGTTTTGTGATAAAACCTGCAACTAACAATAAACTTGAATATTGCGAAGCCAAGGATGTCCTTTGGGATACAGGTGCTACAAACACTATTATATCCAGAAACATAGCAGATGCTTTAGGGTTGGAACCTATCCAAAAAGCCATGATTGCAGGAATTGGCGGAAATGTAGAGGCTTACACTTATAAAATCAGCCTATATTTTGCCAAAGAAGGTGCTTGGATAAAAGATTTGGAAGTTCTTGCTTGTGATTTAGAAGACAATGACATTATCATTGGCATGGACACCATTACACGAGGAGACTTAGCTATCACCAACAAAAATGGAGAAACATGGTTCTCTTTCCGTATTCCTTCACAAGAGCATATTGAATTTGAGTAAGACGTTTATTATCTAAAAAATCCCTGCCATAGGAAGCCTTTCCTACAGCAGGGATTTTTCTATTGGGAATCATCAAGAATGACTTAACTGTCAATTCTTAACTACTAACTATTTATACTCTCCCCAAGCCTTGATATCGATATCCTCGAGCTTGGTGGTGCAGAATGCATAGATGAAGGCACTCGCCAGACGGCTGTTGGTAATCAATGGCACGTTCAGGTCGATGGCGGCACGGCGAATCTTATAGCCATTGCTCAACTCGCTGCTGGTCAAGTTCTTCGGAATATTCACTACCATATCAATCTCGTGGTTGTGGAGCATCTCCAAAGCCTTAGGCGCACCGCCTTCTTCCTCCTCTGATGGCCAGAGCACACGGGTGTTCTCAATGCCGTTCTCGGTGAGGAACTTGCTACTACCACCGGTTGCATACAGCTTGTAACCATGCTTAACCAGCATCTGGGCAGCATCGAGCAAATCTACCTTCTGCTTGGCAGAACCTGTAGAAAGCAGGATGTTCTTGGCTGGAATGCGATGACCCACAGAAAGCATACTCTTCAGAAGAGCGGTAGATGTATCGTCGCCCAAGCAACCTACCTCACCCGTACTGCTCATATCCACACCCAATACTGGGTCTGCCTTCTGCAAACGGTTGAAGCTGAACTGGGATGCCTTGATACCTACATAGTCGAGATCGAAGAGGTTCTTGTGTGGCTTTTCTACTGGCAAACCGAGCATCACACGGGTAGCCAACTCGATGAGGTTGATCTTCAATACCTTGCTCACGAATGGGAAAGAACGGCTGGCACGCAAGTTACACTCGATAACGAGAATATCATTGTCACGAGCCATGAACTGGATGTTGAACGGACCGTTGATGTGCAACTCCTTGGCAATCTGACGACCTACTCGCTTCACACGACGAACTGTCTCAACATACAACTTCTGAGGAGGGAACTGGATGGTAGCATCGCCTGAGTGAACACCGGCAAACTCGATGTGCTCGGAAATCGCATAGGCAATCACCTCGCCATTCTTTGCCACAGCATCCATCTCAATCTCCTTGGCATGTTCGATAAACTTACTAACTACCACTGGGTGATCCTCACTTACATTGGCTGCCAACTGCAGGAATCGCTTCAGTTCTTCCTCGTTAGAACATACGTTCATCGCAGCACCAGAAAGCACGTAGCTAGGACGAACCAATACAGGGAAGCCTACCCGCTCGATGAAGTTGTCAATGTCCTCCATAGAGGTCAGGGCGCTCCACTCTGGCTGGTTGATGCCATTGTTGGTCAACATCTGAGAGAACTTGGCACGGTCCTCAGCGTTATCGATGTCCTTGGCAGCAGTACCCAGGATTGGCACGTTCTGTGCATCGAGGTGCATAGCCAGGTTGTTTGGAATCTGACCACCTGTAGATACGATGACGCCATGAGGCTGCTCCATCTCGATGATATCCATCACACGCTCGAAGGTCAACTCGTCGAAGTAGAGACGGTCGCACATATCGTAGTCGGTAGAAACGGTCTCTGGGTTGTAGTTGATCATCACAGAACGCCAGCCTTCCTTGCGGATGGTGTTCAATGCCTGAACGCCACACCAGTCGAACTCTACTGAAGAACCGATGCGGTAAGCACCTGAACCGAGTACGATGATAGAACGGTGATCGTTCTCGAAGGTGATGTCGCTCTTCACGCCAGCGTAAGTTACATAGAGGTAGTTGGTCTGAGCAGGATACTCTGCTGCCAGGGTATCAATCTGCTTCACTACAGGCAGGATGCCATAGCTCTTGCGCTTGTTGCGAACCAGGAGGGCTGCCTTGTGCATGTTGCCCAACTCCTGCTCCAAGCCAACGGCACGGGCTACCTGGAAGTCGGTAAAACCGTAAACCTTGGCGGTGCGGAGCAAATCCTGGTCAAGAGTATTGATGTTGCACTTCTTCATCGCCTCGTCGATGTCGATGATGTGCTTCAACTTCTCAAGGAACCACTTGTCAATCTTGGTCAAGTCGTGAATCTGATCTACGGTATAGCCCTTGTGCATTGCCTTTGAAATCACGAACACACGCTTATCTGTTGGCTCGCGCAAAGCTGCATCAATATCGTCGATTTCAAGTTCCTTGTTCTCTACGAAACCGTGCATGCCCTGACCAATCATACGAAGACCCTTCTGGATGGCCTCCTCGAAGTTGCGTCCGATGGCCATTACCTCACCTACTGACTTCATAGATGAACCCAACTCCTTATCTACGCCACGGAACTTAGACAAGTCCCAACGAGGAATCTTACAAACTACGTAGTCCAATGCTGGCTCAAAGAAGGCAGATGTGGTCTTGGTTACAGAGTTCTTCAACTCAAACAGACCGTAACCCATACCGAGCTTGGCTGCAACGAAGGCAAGAGGATAACCGGTAGCCTTAGATGCCAAGGCAGATGAACGGCTCAAGCGGGCATTCACCTCGATTACGCGATAGTCCTCGCTCTTAGGGTCGAAGGCATACTGCACGTTACACTCACCCACGATTCCGATGTGACGAATAATCTTGATGGCGAGGGCACGGAGCTTATGATACTCTGCATTGCTCAGGGTCTGAGATGGAGCGATGACGATACTCTCACCGGTATGGATGCCCAATGGGTCGAAGTTCTCCATGTTACAAACTGTGATACAGTTGTCGTAACGGTCGCGAACCACCTCATACTCAATCTCCTTCCAGCCCTTCAAGCTCTTCTCTACCAATACCTGTGGAGAGAAAGAGAAAGCCTTCTCTGCGAGTTTGTTCAGCTCCTCCTCGTTGTCTGCGAAACCTGAACCGAGTCCACCCAAGGCGTAAGCAGCACGGATGATGACAGGATAGCCGAGCTCAGCAGCAGCCTTGCGAGTCTGCTCTATGTTCTCGCAAGCCTCGCTCTTGATGGTCTTCACGTTGATTTCATCCAGCTTCTCTACGAAGAGCTCACGGTCCTCAGTATCCATGATAGCCTGTACTGGAGTACCCAATACCTTGACATTATATTTCTCCAGGATGCCCTGGCGATAGAGTTCCACACCACAGTTGAGGGCAGTCTGGCCACCGAAACTGAGGAGGATACCGTCTGGCTTCTCCTTCTGGATGACACGCTCTACGAAGTATGGCTGCACTGGCAGGAAGTAAATCTGGTCGGCAACACCTTCTGATGTCTGTACGGTTGCGATATTCGGGTTGATGAGCACAGTCTCGACACCTTCTTCGCGCAATGCCTTCAGGGCCTGCGAACCTGAGTAGTCGAACTCACCTGCTTCACCGATCTTCAAGGCTCCAGAACCTAAGAGGAGCACCTTCTTTATATTTTCGTCTTTCATCTTTATTTACTTTGAATTTTGAACTTTGAACTGTTTGATTACTTTTCCTTTGAACTTTGAACTTTGAACTGTTTGATTACTTTTTACTTGCAAGCACAGTAAGCTAATCATAAAGTTCAATATTCAAATCTCAAAGTTCAATGTTTGAGTGTTTCTACAAACTTATCAAACATGAACTCTGTATCCACAGGGCCTGAGCAAGCCTCTGGGTGGAACTGGCTTGAGAACCAAGGGTTCACCTTGTGGCGGATACCCTCGTTAGAGCCATCATTCATATTTACAAAGAGTTCCTCCCAGTCGTTGCCCAATGTCTTGGCATCAACGGCATAACCGTGGTTCTGAGAGGTGATGTAGCAATTGTTGGTTCCTACCATGCGCACTGGCTGGTTGTGTGAACGGTGACCATACTTCAACTTGTAGATAGTAGCACCGGCAGCCTTGGAAAGCAACTGGTTACCCATGCAGATACCGCAGATAGGCTTGCGGCTCTGGCTGATCTGCTTGCGAATAATATTAACAGCATCCTCACACATATCTGGGTCGCCAGGACCATTGGCAAGGAACAGTCCGTCGAAATCCATATCGGTGTAATCGTAATTCCAAGGCACACGAATCACCTCAACGCCTCTGTTGATGAGGCAACGGATGATGTTTGCCTTCACACCGCAGTCAACGAGAACCACCTTCTTGCCGGCACCCTCGTTGTAACGGATAATCTCCTTGCAGCTCACCTGGTCAACGAAGTTTACACCCTCGTAGTTAGCCTCAGGGATGTTGTCTGGTTCATCATCAAAGAGAATCTTACCCATCATCACACCATGCTCACGAAGCACCTTAGTCAACTCACGGGTATCGATGCCTGTGATTCCTGGCACCTTTTCGCGCTTCAACCAGTCGGCAAGACTCTCCACTGCATTCCAGTGGCTGTACTGCTCGCTGTAATCATTCACGATGATGGCAGAAGCATAAATCTTGTCACTCTCCATGAAGGTTGGCAAACCGTTCTCCTCGAAAGTAAATGGTGGCACACCATAGTTGCCCACGAGAGGGAATGTAAGTGTCATCAACTGACCGGCGTAAGAAGGGTCGGTCAAACTCTCTGGATATCCCATCATGGCTGTGTTGAACACAACCTCGCCCGCTACAGGAGCATCATATCCAAAAGATTTGCCATGGAACTTGGTTCCATCACTCAAAACTAAGGTTACTTTTTTCATATCTGACATTTGATTCTTTTATTTCATACTTATAAGAGCAAATGAATTCTTCACTCTTCGTTCTTCTCTCTTCACTTATTTATGATAAACGTTTTCGATATAGTTCACAAACGACTGGTTGCAGAGCTTCGTGCCGCCTGGGGTTGGATAATGACCGGTGAAATACCAGTCGCCCTTGTGGTTTGGAATCGCCTCGCGCAAGCCCTCGATACTCTGGAATACGAGCTGGATAGGAGTGGTCATGCCCTCCGGGCGAAGCATCTCTACTATCTTCTCGTTGATTTCCTCGATGGTGAATGGCTTGTAGATGGCACGCACCGGGTTCACCTGCTCCTCCTTCGGCTTGGCAAGTTCTGCCTTGCATGCCTCGTAGGTCTGCTCGATGAAGTCCTCCATCTTGCGCTCTTTCAAAAGCTGGATGGCCGCACGGAACACGCAGAACTCTTCCAGTCTTGCCATATCGATGCCGTAATAATCCGGATAGCGGATCTGAGGGGCACTGGATACGACTACAATCTTCTTAGGATGCAGACGGTCGAGGATGCGGAGGATACTCTCCTTCAGGGTAGTACCGCGCACAATACTGTCGTCGATGATAACGAGATTATCCACATTCGGCTCGATGCTTCCGTAGGTTACATCATACACGTGGCTCGCCAGGTCGTTGCGGCTGTTGCCCTCGGTGATGAAGGTACGGAGCTTGATATCCTTCCATGCAATCTTCTCCGAACGGACGAAATCGCCGAGAATATCGTATAATTCTTCCTTAGATGGAATATGGTCGAGGTTGGCAATCTGTTCTATCTTGCTTTCGTTGAGATACTTCTTGAAACCGCTCAACATGCCATAGTAAGCCACCTCGGCTGTGTTCGGGATGTAGCTGAACACGGTGTGATCTACATCGTAATCCACTGCCTTCAGGATAGGCTGGGTCAACTGCTCGCCCAACTGCTTACGCTCCTGGTAGATATCCTTGTCGGAACCACGGCTGAAGTAGATGCGCTCGAATGAGCAGGCAGAATCACCCTTCTGCTCCATGATGCGTTCGATGCTGCACTCGCCGTTCTTCTTCACGAGAAGTGCCGTGCCCGGCATCAGCTCCTGCACATCCTCTGCCTCCAGGTCGAAGGTGGTCTGAAGCACAGGGCGCTCGCTGGCTACTACTACGATTTCATCGTTCTTGTAGTAGAAAGCAGGACGAATGCCCCAAGGGTCGCGCATGGAGAACATCTCTCCCGAACCGGTGATTCCACAGACCACATAACCGCCGTCGAAGTTCTTCATCGTGGTCTTGAGCACATTGCTCATCTTCACGTGGTCTTCGATGTAGTTGGTGATGTCGGTGTTCTCCATCTCCATCGCCTTTGCTGCCACGAAGTTTCGCTCCACCTCTCTGTCAAGTCGGTGGCCCATCAGTTCGAGCATGATGTAGGTGTCGCTGTAGATGCGTGGGCTCTGGCCCTGCTTGGTCAGCTCCTGGAAGATTTCATCTACGTTGGTCATGTTGAAGTTGCCGCAAAGGCAGAGGTTCTTCGCCTTCCAATTGTTGCGGCGCAGGAATGGGTGCACATACTGGATGCCACTCTTTCCGGTGGTACTGTAGCGCAGGTGTCCCATGTAGAGTTCGCCTGCGAAAGGCAGTTCCTCTTTGGCAAACTTAGCATCAGCAAGCTGCTCGGGAGTCAGGTTCTTGAAGTTGGCATTCGCCTTGCCGAATATCTCCGTCACGGCGTTCTTACCCTCTGCACGCTCACGAAACATATACTCATGACCAGGCTTTCCGCCCAGTTTGACACAAGCCATACCAGCACCCTCCTGTCCACGGTTGTGCTGTTTCTCCATCATCAGATAGAGTTTGTTGAGTGCGTACATCCAGGTGCCGTACTTCTGCTGGTAATACTCTAATGGCTTGAGCAATCTGATCATTGCTACGCCACATTCATGTTTCAATGGTTCCATCTCTCAATTATCCTTTATCTTATTTAGTTAAATTTGAATATACCTACTGCGAAGGGATACCCCTCCAAAAAAAGGGAAACGTCAAGAAACGACGATTCCCTTTATTTTTTATTCGACAGTAACTGACTTGGCCAAATTTCTAGGTTGGTCAACATCCTTGCCCTTACATACAGCTACATGATAAGCCAGAAGCTGCAAAGGAATGGTAGCCAATAATGGCTCCAGGCACTCCAAGGTCTCAGGGAGTTCAATCACTTCGTCGGCAATCTTGGAAATAGTTTCATCACCCTTGCTCACAATGGCAATGACACGACCCTGACGGGCCTTGATTTCCTGGATATTAGACAAGACCTTCTCGTACATGAAGTTGTGGGTAGCGATAACTACCACTGGCATATCGCTGTCTATCAATGCGATAGGACCATGTTTCATCTCCGCTGCAGGATAACCTTCAGCGTGGATGTAGCTAATCTCCTTCAACTTCAATGCACCTTCAAGGGCTACAGGATACTGGAATCCGCGACCCAGATAGATGAAATTGCGCGCATACGTAAAGGTACGGCTCAAGTCAGCTATCTTATTGTTCAGCTTCAACACTTCCTTCATCTTGGCAGGAATGTTCCAAAGCTGCTCTGTAATCTTCTGATATTCGTTTTCACTGATGGTTCCCCTCTCCTTACCGATGGCAAGTGCCAGGAGGATAAGAACGGTAACCTGACCGGTGAACGCCTTGGTAGAGGCAACACCAATCTCCGGACCTACATGAATATAGGTACCCGTATCTGTCTCTCGTGCGATGGAAGAACCGATAGAGTTACAGATACCATAGATAAACGCACCGCTCTCCTTGGCAAGCTTGATGGCAGCCAGGGTATCAGCGGTTTCACCACTCTGGGAAATGGCGATGACGACATCATCCTTCGTTACCACAGGATTGCGGTAACGGAATTCTGATGCATATTCCACTTCCACTGGGATGCGACAGTAATTCTCTATCATCTGCTTGCCGATGAGTCCAGCGTGCCATGATGTTCCACAAGCCACGATGATGATTCGCTTGGCATTGAGGAGCTGCTGGCGATGGTCGGTGATGGAGCTGAGCACTACGCCCATCTCTGTCTCCGTCTTGCAGGTTGTATCGTCGCCATCTGTCATCACACGGGTTTCCACGGTGCGACTTACCACACGGCCACGCATACAGTTGCGCAGGCACTCAGGCTGTTCGAAGATTTCCTTCAGCATGAAGTGAGGGAAACCGCCCTTCTCTATCTGACCAAGGTCAATGTCCACGGTCTGCACCTCAGGGTTGAGCTTTACGTTCTGGATGTTTACGACCTGCAATTCCTGACCGAGACGCATCACAGCGATGTTGCCATCCTCCAGATAAACCACCTTATCAGTATATTCGATGATAGGACTGGCATCAGAACCGAGATAAAACTCTCCGTCCTCACCGATACCTACAACCAATGGACTCTGCTTGCGGGCAGCAATAATCTGGTCAGGGTGACGCTTGTCAAGAATAGCGATGGCATAAGCGCCAATCACCTGACGGAGCGCTACCTGAACGGCAGTCAACAGATCAAGATCCTTCTTCACCTGAATGTATTCGATGAGCTGTACGAGGACCTCTGTATCGGTCTCGCTCTTGAACTCCACACCCTTGGCAATCAGGTTTTTCTTGATGTCGGCATAGTTCTCGATAATACCATTATGAATCATGGCAAGATTCTTGCTGGAAGAATAATGAGGATGAGCATTCACAGCTGAAGGCTCTCCGTGTGTAGCCCAACGAGTATGAGCGATACCCACATGTCCAGAAATATCCTTGTCTGAGCAGAACGCTTCAAGATCTGCCACCTTGCCCTTTGACTTATATACGTTCAAAGAGCCATCATTGCTAATAAGGGCTACACCCGCAGAGTCATACCCGCGGTATTCCAAACGCTTCAACCCCTTGATGAGAGCTGGATAAGCATCTCCCTTACCTAAATATCCTACTATGCCACACATACTTATATATCTTTATATGTTGTAAATCTGTTTATTATTCCTGACCTTTTCTCTCTTTCACTTATCGCAAGATATTGACCACCAAAGAGGCTATAGATGTCAAAATGCTCAATCCCGACATAACCAATGTAGTGGAAGAACCGATAGCAGAATTCTGTGCCTTTACCTTGTTAGGCTCAACATAGATAATATCATTCTGCTGAAGATAATAGAATGGCGAACTGATGACATTAGCATCATTAAGATTCAAACGATGATAATGTTTCTCACCCTGTGCATCCTGACGAATCAGAATCACATTATCACGTCTACCGTAGATTGTCAAGTCACCAGCCTGCGCCAAAGCCTCAAGGATACTCATCTTCTCCTGTGGTACAGAAATTATACCAGGCTTGGTAACCTCACCCAATATCGAGACATGATAGCTAGCCATACGAACAGTGACGATAGGATTTTCCGTTTCTGCCAAATAAGGTTTTACCTTGCTCTTTACAAGATCCTCGGCCTCTTTCTTGGTCATGCCTCCTACGTGCAGTGTCCCAACAACAGGAAACTCGATATTACCATGATTATCTACCAGGTAGCCCTGCAATGTTCCGCCAGAAGTACTCAACTGTCCACCAGTACCAATTGTATTAGAAACAGACAAGTTGAAAGGCATCGCAGCCTTTGGATCTGTGGTAATCACGGTAATGGTCAGTTCATCCTTAGGCATAATCTTTGCCTCATAAAGAATTCTAGAACCCGCTAAACTGATAGAATCAATGTTTTGAAAATAAGCCACGCTCTTGGTGCTACCGCAACTGCCGAGCATCAAGACCATAGTTAAAGCGACAAGCGCTGAAAGAATGATTTTTTTCATCACAAACAAATTTCGTTATACATTATTGGTGCAAAAATACAGCATTTTTTTGAATGCTGCAAATATTTTGCACCAATAATTTCAGAAATATTTATTTTTTATGAAATATGTAGCCTTTTTGGCTTCACACGCAAAGAAAAGAGTACTATAATTCACCCCAAATTGCATTCCTGAAGCGAAAACCTGACGGCTTTTTATTTCTTGTCTTCTATTCCATTTGATGGCAGATTGAAAGTATAGCTATTGTCGAAGATCTTCTTTACCTTATTGATTTCAACAAAGGTAGTGCCACCACCCTCGCCAAAGCTACCACTCAAGTATGCTATCTTATTCTCTTCCTGCAGATATCCTTTCTGACGAAGCATACGCACAGCTGCTGTGAACATATCCTTAGAAGAAACATGATCTTTCTGATGAATAGGAATGATGCCATAGCTCAGGTTCAACCAGCGCTGAAGCTTCTCCTTATAGCAGATGGCAAGTACAGGATTTGGGCCACGGAAGGCAGCCAAGTCGCGTGCAGTCTGACCGGTTTCACCATCAGTGATGATACCAGCCACGCCCAACTGCTTGGTAGCTTCAATAGCAGCGTGAGCCAAAAAGAGTTTCTGGTCTATTTTACCGCCATCCATAGGATTGATGTCGTTAAGAGGTGACTTATCCTTCTCTGCCTGCTCGGCAATACGAGCCATAGTCTGAACTGCCTCTACTGGATATTTACCGCTAGCAGTTTCTCCAGAAAGCATCAAGGCATCTGTACGATAGAAGATAGCATTGGCAATATCAGTTACCTCTGCTCGGGTAGGACGCGGATTCTTAATCATGGTATGAAGCATCTGGGTAGCCACAATAACTGGCTTTTGAGCCTTCACACACTTGGCGATGATTCGGCGCTGGATACCCGGAATCTTCTCTATAGGCACCTCAATACCCAAATCTCCACGGGCAACCATGATGCCGTAGCAAGCATCAATGATTTCATCAATATTATCTACACCCTCCTGGTTTTCAATCTTAGAAATAATCTTGATATCACTGTTGTGAGCATCCAAGATGTCCTGAACAGCCTTTACATCTGCTGCACTACGCACAAATGAGTGAGCAATGAAATCAATATCCAATTCGATAGCCAACTCAATATTCTTACGGTCTTTCTCCGTAAGTGCAGGCAAATCGATATGCTCACCTGGTACATTCACGCTCTTATGAGCACCCAGCATACCCTCGTTCTGAACTTCTGCCACAAGCATAGGTCCTTGAACCTCCATCACCTTCATGTCGAGTTCGCCATCATCAAACAATATGTCATCACCCACCTTTACGTCAGCAGCAATATCTGGATAGCTTAAGTTCACGATATCGTGAGAAGACTCCATTTCCGGACGACCGAAGATTTTCACCACGTCACCTATATTATAATGTATAGGTTCCTTGACGTCAGTAGTACGCACCTCAGGTCCCTTAGTATCAATCATGATACCAATATGTGGAGACACGGCTCTAACATTCTTGACAATGGTACGGATTCCATCTTCTGTAGCATGTGCGGTGTTCATACGAACCACGTTCATACCCGCAAAAAACAGTTTTCGGATAAAATCTTGATCGCATCTGCGATCACTGATGGAAGCAACAATCTTTGTTTGTTTCATATTTGTAATTACCTTGTTGAAATATCAATGTTATCGTGACTTTTCAATCACATTTCCCAAATTTTGTGCAAAGGTACAAAGAATTTCTGAAAAACATATCATCTTAATTACAAAATATATATAAAATATTGCGATACTTTCAGTTTGAAAGAAGATTACAACAAAAAAATCTAGCCAAGAAGGAATTCCTTCATTGGCTAGACTATCATTCTACAAACAATTCCATATCATTTTTATCAGAATCAGATATCCAAAACTGGAGCCTTCTCTGCTCCTGCAGATGCCTCGAATTTCGGCATGGTCTGGAAATTGAAAATACCAGCAATAAGGGCAGTTGGCATTTTTCTAGCTGTCTGATTATAAGCCTGAACAGCATCATTATATTTGCGACGGGCTTCACTGATACGATTCTCTGTACCCTCTTCCTGAATCTGCAAAGACTTGAAATTCTCACTAGCCTTCAACTCCGGATATTTTTCCGCAACAACCATCAACTTGGAGAATGCATTCGCCAATTCTCCTTGAGCAGCCGTATATTCCTTCAACTTAGCTTCTGTCAGATTGCTAGCATCCAGCTTAACCTGACCAACAGCTGCACGAGCCTTGGTTACAGCTTCGAAAGTCTCCTTTTCATGCTTGGCATACGCCTTCACGATCTTAGCCAACTGTGGCATCATGTCGGCACGACGCTGATACTGAGTCTGTACGTTTGCCAACTCGGTGGTAGCCTGCTCCTGCTTCTCTACCAAACCATTATAACCACTGAATACCCATAGCACCAACACAACGATGACGCCTAAGATAATCCATCCTGTTTTCTTCATAATCCTTTTATTTATTAATTATACATTGTTATATTATTGACTATTGATTACCTGCGTAAACTACTAACTATCACCAGCTTCCTCCGGAGCCACCTCCTGAAAAAGTTCCGCCGCCAAAGGATCCGCCAGAGAAGCCGCCTCCTCCACCGCCAGAGAATCCTCCGCCGCCCATGAAGAACGGCGGCAACCAGTCGTCATCATCTTTTCTTCTCCGCGACTGGTTTCTCCCCTTGCCCTTCGGTCTTGGCTTTACCAAACCTACCTGCTCCAGGATGTAACGGATGAGGTAATAAATCGGGATTCCGAAAAAGAGAAGGAACAGGATAACAACTAGTGCCCAATCCTCTTCATCATTCACAGTCCCCTCGTCTACCGACTCAATTCCGGTGCGTCCGCTTTTCACCTTATTATATATAGCACGACTCACGGAGGCAACCGCCTCTCCAGGTTTGTCTTCCCGCATGTTCTTCACGATGCAAGCCCTAGCGATATCATCACAGTCTACATCCGTCAACTCGCCCTCCAGTCCACTACCGGGAGCGATAAAATACTTATGGTCTTCTACAGCGATGACGACGACCAATCCTCTTCGGCTTTTCTTATATCCGATACCATATTTATTGCCCACATCCTGTGCCATCCGGAAAGCATCCTGATTATCCACCTTGCCCACAATGATAAGCACATTCTGCACACCACATTCCAACTTCAACTTCTGCAGATAGAAATTGGCAGAATCCTTCTGCGCCTTATCTAAATAGCCATCAGGATCGGAAACATATTGCGTAGAATCCTGCAGGAAAGGAATCGGCACATCATCCGCTTTCCATTCCCTCTTGGCAGCCAACGACAAGATGCCGAATGCCACAAACACAATCAGTGTAAAATATCTCTTAAAAGCCATATTTTCTCATTTTTGATGCAAAAATACAGAATAAAAACCTAATATGCAAATACTTAGAGCATTTTTTTTGCAAAAAAAACCTTAACTATTTTGTTATATCATAAAAAACTTGTATCTTTGCACACCGATTTAAGATAAATAAGTAAAATAAACAAAATATACAAGAAATGACAAAAGCAGATATCATCAACGAAGTATCGATGAACACAGGTATTCCTAAGAAAGAGGTTAGCACTGTGGTAGAGGCATTCATGGACGAAGTCAAGAAGTGCCTGATCGAGAAGAAGGATAGCGTATTTATGCGCGGTTTCGGTAGCTTCAACATCAAGCATCGTGCAGCAAAGACTGCTCGTAACATCTCTAAGAATACTACCATCACCATCCCAGCTCACGACTTGCCAAGTTTCAAGCCTTCTAAGAGTTTCATCGAGGAGATGCAGAACGCAGCTAAGTAATCGCAGAGGTCGATTTACTTTAGCTATAATTTAGAGAATATTTCTTTAGCGAGATATCATTTATTATAATAACAATATTTTAAAATTTTAAAATCATGCCAAACGGAAAGAAAAAGAAGGGCCACAAGATGGCTACTCACAAGCGTAAAAAAAGATTACGTAAGAACAGACATAAGAGCAAGTAAGCTTTTTTAAGCTGATTTGCTCTCAGTCAGTTCGTCGACTGAGGGGGCGTGTCGTATCAAAAGGGATAGGCATGCCCCTTTTTAGTAACTACTAAATTGATTACTAAGACTTTCTTCTAGTAACCAATAAGTTTAATGTGTAAAAAGATTAATTGAAGACTATGACAAGCGAAGTTGTAATTGACGTCCAACAGAAGGACATCTCTATCGCACTCATGGAGGATAAACAGCTGGTAGAATATCAGAATGAACCTCGTGAGGCCTCGTTCTCTGTGGGAAACATCTATATCGCAAAAGTTAAGAAACTGATGCCAGGTCTTAACGCTTGCTTCGTAGATGTAGGTTATGAACGCGACGCCTTTCTTCATTATCTTGACCTAGGAAGTCATTTCAATTCCTACCAGAAGTACCTTAAACAAGTACAGAGCGACAGAAAGAAACTTTTCCCATTCTCTAAAGCCAGCAAGCAGCCAGAACTGGAAAAGGACGGAAGCATTCAGAATGTCTTGAAAACAGGACAGGAAGTGCTGGTACAAATCGTTAAGGAACCAATTTCTACCAAGGGTCCTCGACTCACAGGCGAAATTTCATTCGCTGGTCGATACTTGGTACTCATGCCATTCGGTGATAAAGTTTCTGTCTCGTCGAAAATCAAAAGCGGTGAAGAACGTTCCCGACTCAAGCAACTCATGCACAGCATCAAACCAAAGAATTGCGGTGTTATCGTCCGCACTGTGGCTGAAGGTAAGAGAGTCGCTGAACTCGATGCTGAGCTGAAAGTCCTGGTGAAGCGATGGGAGGATGCTATCGCCAAGGTACAGAAGACCCAGCAGCGCCCGCAACTCGCATTCGAGGAGACCGGAAGAGCCGTCGCTCTCTTGCGTGACTTGTTTAACCCATCTTACGAGAACATCTTCGTCAACGATGAAGAAGTAATGAACGATGTAAAAGACTATGTTTCTCTAATAGCCCCTGAAAAGGCGGGCATAGTCAAGCTCTACACTGGTAAGGTGCCTATCTTCGACAACTTCAGCATCACCAAGCAGATTAAAGCTGGATTTGGTCGTGTTGTCAACTACAAGCATGGTGCATATCTCATCATTGAGCACACCGAAGCTTTGCATGTTGTCGATGTAAACAGCGGCAATCGTACTCGTGAGAAAGGTCAGGAAGCAAATGCTCTCGATGTAAACCTCGGCGCTGCCGATGAGTTGGCAAGACAGTTGCGTCTCCGAGATATGGGAGGCATCATCGTTGTCGACTTTATCGACATGAATCTTGCAGAAGACCGACAGTTGCTCTATGAACGCATGTGCAAGAATATGCAGAAGGACCGTGCCAAGCACAACATCCTTCCTTTGAGCAAGTTCGGACTGATGCAGATTACCCGCCAGCGTGTTCGCCCTGCGATGGACGTAAACGTAGAAGAAACCTGCCCAACCTGCTTCGGCACGGGCAAAATCAAATCGAGCATTCTCTTCACCGACCAGTTGGAAAGAAAAATCGACCGCCTAGTCAACAAGATTGGCGTCAAGAAATTCACTTTGTACGTAAATCCTTACGTAGCTGCCTTCATCAATAAGGGCTTCATTTCCCTGAAACGGAGATGGCAGTTTAAGTATGGTTTCGGCTTCAATGTGATTCCATCTCAGAAACTGGCATTCCTCCAGTATGAGTTCTACGATCAGGATAACCAGTATCTGGATATGCAGGAAGAACAGGAAACAAAGTAAATTTTTAATTCTAAGAAAAAAGCTCCATTCGCAATCAGATACGAATGGAGCTTTTTTTCTTGCTTATACTTTATTATATATAAGACAGTTTAACGCTCTTTTCTGAGCGTTTGCCGAAAGCAGCACCATCATGAGTGCTGCCGAAAACATCAATCTCTTGTTCATATAACCCATAAATATTTATCTTTAGATGCAAAAGTAACAAATATTTTTTGATTTTCTGCAACCTTTTGCTATCTTTTATCGTCTAAGCTATAAATAACATTGATAATAACATAAAAAGAAAGGAAAAAATTATGATTTTAAGTACAACTCCAACCATAGAAGGCCACCCTATCCGTGAATATCGTGGCGTAGTAACTGGCGAAACCATCATCGGTACCAACTTTGTGAAGGATTTCTTTGCCAGCGTTCGTGACGTAATCGGTGGCAGAAGCGGTTCTTACGAAAGTACACTCCGCGAGGCCAAGGATACAGCCCTCAGAGAGATGGCCGACCGTGCTGCATCCCTGGGCTGCAACGCCATCGTGGGCATCGACCTGGATTACGAAACTGTAGGCAACAGCGGCTCCATGCTGATGGTAACATGCAGCGGAACGGCGGTGATTATCTAATATTATCATTATATCATATGATTTCATTCGAAAGTGATTACAACAATGGTATGCTGCCAGAGATTCTAGAGGCTCTTGGCAAGACAAACAGTGAGAAAACATCCGGTTATGGTTTTGATCCATACTCAGAATCTGCAAAAGAGAAAATCCGTAAAGCCGTGGACAATGAGAATGCTGAAGTGTTCTTCCTGATAGGCGGTACACAGACCAACACCACCGTTATCGACTCCGTGCTCATGGGATGCGAAGGAGTTATCTGTGTGGAGACCGGTCATATCGAGGTACATGAATCTGGAGCAGTAGAAGCATTTGGTCATAAGGTCATTACGCTACCGGGAGAGAACAGCAAGCTAACATCCAGCACCCTGTCTGCATATATGGATACTTTCCTTGCCGATGAAACGCATCCTCACATGGTGCAGCCAGGCATGGTTTATATCTCAATGCCGACAGAGTTCGGAATGGTCTACACCAGGGAAGAATTGACTGCGCTATATGCAACCTGCCAGAAATATAACCTCCGCCTCTTCATCGATGGTGCACGACTGGGATACGGTCTGGTTTCAGAGGCATGCGACTATGACTTGCCATTCCTTGCCAAGCATTGTGATGTATTCTATATAGGTGGAACCAAGGTGGGCGCCATGATGGGCGAAGCTGTTGTATTCTCAGGCATGAAGGCACCAAAGTATTTCTTCACTAACATAAAACGTCATGGAGCCTTGCTTGCCAAGGGCAGAATGCTAGGCATCCAGTTTGACACGCTGTTTACGGATAACCTCTATTTCAAGATATCGCGCCACGCCATCGCCATGGCTACCCGTATCCGCAGCATCTTCCAGAAGCATGGCATCGCTATCGCCTACGATTCTCCAACCAATCAGCAGTTTGTCGTACTTTCACCTTCACTCTACGATGCTCTTTCCAAGAAAGTTGCATTCGAAATATGGGAAAGAAAGAGCGATACCGAAATCATTTGCCGATTTGTAACGAGTTGGGCAACAAAGGAGGAAGAACTTGATGAACTGGAACATATTCTTCAGACTCTATAGCCGGAGAGAGCTATCTTTCCATTAGCGTGTTTTGAGAAGAAAAGTATATATACAAAAACGACCCGCACATTTGAGCATCGTTGAGAGGCTTGGCGGGTTCTCGTGCTGCAAAGATACGAATAATATTTGATAATACAAACTTTTGAGCAAGAAAAAAACAGCCAACCTTCAATAAAATATTTGAAAGTTGGCTGTTTTTCATTTAGATAAACCTTGGTAATTGGTCTTCATTTATAATTGAATTTAGCCTTTTTAACTACAATATTTTATATCTATCATTATAAATTTCTTTCTTCTGTAGCAGAGCGAAACACTTCTGAAATGACTTGCCATGTTTTTCTTACTTGGTCATAATTCAATCCCGATTGTGAATGGAGAATTTGGCTTATCAAATAGCTTCTCTCCTCGTTGATACTCTCTTTTCATGGCAGTTCTTCGCTCTTTAGGAGACAGGCTTCAAGATGACTTTGGAGTATGATACAGAGCGAGATTACAATGAATGATTTGTTTAAGCAATAAGTGATTCCATTCCAACTTATTGACTATCAATACATATTGCGTGGTAGTGATATTTATGGTTGCATAAAATAATAAAAAGAAATGAGACTGGCAAGCCTTCAAGAGATTATTTTCTATCTTTCTGTTTTTTCCGAAAAATGACAAGAGGAAACTAGTGTGGTGACCTTCATCAGATGAAGGCCACCAACTTTCTTCTATTTCATTTATTCTATCACCCAATCCTCAATACTTCGCTGGTTTTCAGAGAAGTTAATACCCACTTTCACAACCTTCCGCCCATCATCAGCAAAAGCCTTGGCATAGTCCTTGTCGCTGATTTGCGCCATGGCGCTGTCGGCAGACTTCTTATATTTCAACGCAAAGATAAAGATACTTTTATCCGTCTTGAGCACAAGGTCTATTCTTCCATGAGAAGTGGTATGCTCCACCTTCACATCTTCGCCAAGCATGGTGAAGATGGTGAATATCACGGCTTGATAGTGACGCTCATTATTGTTGATAATCGTATATGGGAACTTATCATAGAATGCCTTCAAGTGAGGCATAAAAGCTTCCATGTCATCATTGATGAGCACATTCTTGGAATAAGCATACACGATGGCATCATATCTGTTCATGTCTTGCGCAGTATAATACCTGACGAGACTTTTCGAGAAGCCTTGTCTTACTTCTTGATTTGGAAAACAGAGATGATACAATTTTCCCCTTCGCTCATATCCTTTAATGGTAAGATAACCACTTTGGAAAAGAACTGGAATCGGGTCTGTAAGCTTTTCTGTAGGGGTATCAAAACGATCGTCATTAACCCAAAGGTCGTCCAGATTGAGCATGTCCAAATTTTTCTGCTGCAACAACTCTACCAGGAACGTAGGCGTACCGGATGTAAACCAATAGCTATTAAACTCCTTATCGTCCAGAGCATTGATAATGCTGTAAGGATTGAAGATATCCTCGCTATTGATACTGAAGTGGTAGCCATCATAATGCAGCTTGAGTTGTTCTAAGGTCTCCTCATAAGTAAGCCCATTATGTTCAGCCATCTCCTCGATACCCTCACGGAAATACTGAGACAATTCACTCTTGGTAATACCACAACAGCTGCTGTATTCATCCTTCAACGTGAGAATCTTGAGATTATTCAACTCGCTGAAGATGCTGAGCTGACTAAACTTAGAGATGCCTGTGATGAATACAAAGCGAATGTTTCCCTCTTGCTGCTTCAAGGGACTGAAGAAATCTCGCATGATGTTGCGGATGGTCTTCTGCAAGTCTTCGTCACTTACAGAATCATGCATCGGGGCATCATACTCATCGATGAGAACGACAACTTGTTTACCGGTTTGAGCCGTGGCAGCCAGCAAGATATTCTTGAGACGTGCGCCAAAAGACTTCTCATCTATCGGATTAACCTTTAAACCATATTTTTTCTCTTCTATTTCTAGTATTCCGTTTAGAATTGAATATGTATTCTCCAAACTATAATACTTACCGCAGCTCAGATCCAAGTGGATGACGGGATATGCCGTCCACTCCTTCTCCATCTGTTCGATGGCAAGTCCCTTGAACAGTTCTTTCTTACCTTCAAAGTAGGCCTTGAGAGTAGATACAAACAAGGATTTTCCGAATCGACGTGGGCGACTCAGAAAATGAAACTTGGCATAATGAGCCAACTGATAGACGATAGCCGTCTTGTCAGCATAGAAGTAATTCCCCTTCACGATTTCGGAGAACGTTTGTATTCCCAAAGGATATCTCTTTGAAGCCATAATCTTACTCTTAATAATTAATGTACAAAGATACAGATAATATTTCAGAAAACAAGCGTTTTTCTGATTATTAACAATATATCACTGCAAAAATAGAACCGCAATTCAACAAAACATGCTTTAACTGGGGCGGTAACTGCCTTAAAAAACGACCCGCACATTTGAGCATCGTTGAGAGGCTTGGCGGATTCTGTTGCTGTAAAGATACAAATAATTATTGATAATACAAACTTTTGAGCAAGAAAAAAACAGCCAACTTTCAATAGCATATTTGAAAGTTGGCTGTTTTTCATTTATAATGTTTCCTGCAAGTTTTTACTTGGCTAATCTCTTTTTTCCATTCTGGATTACTACGCCCTTATAACTACCGTCAACTCTCTGTCCGTTCATATTATAAATAGGACAATTGCTTGCATCTGAATCCAGAGTGACATTATTGATTCCTGTAGAAAAAGCTACGTTTACTTTTAATCCTGTAGGATAAATACCATCATAGGTAGTTCCCGAAATCTTCATACTCAAATCGTAGACTCCAGCCTCTTTCAACTCAACCTCTTCGCCATTCTGATAGAAGATAGGAGTAATATCGTAAGGCATATTGTTGACTCCATCAAAGAGAACTTTACCATCAGCAGACGGTTCATAGTTCAACTTATTTACAGTGTACATATAAGTCACATCTTCTGCAGGGAGCTGAGACCCAGGAAGAACAAAGATTTTACCATTTGTTGGCTTCCACATATCACAAGATGTAAGGTAATGAGAAAGACATATGGCAATGGTTGGTACAAAACGCTTTCCATCAGAACTTTGAATATCAAATTCCTTGATATTACCTAAAATAAGAGAATCCATACCTATATTAATAGTTCCTCTATACTGGTCATTACCAAAATCATATACAACAGACCGATTAACTGTCAATTTATTAAGCTGTACCTTATGATGGTCAAAATCTTGCGAAGCATCAAATGCTTTAAACAAATAGATTTTACTAGCCCCGTCACTACCTTCCAAAATCACATTTCCTGTAGTAGTTATTCCTTGATCAGGAAAATTCCCATAATATGATGTGAGTATATCACCTTGAACAGATGAAACACTTTCTGGAATTGTTAAATTATTAATACTAAACCACCCAAAAGGAGTAACATCAGTCATAGCTTTTGGGAACACAAATGTACCAACTCCACCATAACCAAAACTAAGGCCTTCACCACTATGGGCGTGAGCATCAAAAACTTTGTAATCAGCATAATTAAAACAAGATCCGTCAAAAACAGCTGTACTTGGCAAATACACAGAATCTGCAGAGCATCCCATGAAGGCCATATACCCCAACAGTCCTACTCCCTCATGCAAAATGATTCTGTGGGCATTTTTACCTGAAAGAGCATACTGTCCTATAGAACCTACCGTTGCGGGAATATTCAATTCAACATAATTTGCTTTCTGAATACCTATATAATTATAATAACTGTTACAATCACTCAATTTAAATCCATCATCAACAAAACCAAAAGCAAAGTCGCCTATGTTTTTTAAACCATCATTAAATACCACTCTACTAATCTTTGCATTACGATAAAAAGCATAATTGCCAATTCTCTTTAGGTTCTTAGGAAAATACAAAGAAACGAGTTTTAGATTACCATAACAGAAATAATCACAAATTTCAGTAACCTTATCACCTATAGTTAAATCCTCAACAGAGGAAAATCCGTTACCTTTAGTCACAATTTTCTCCCAACCATACAACTCGTCTTGCCCTTCATAAGTACCAACTTTTACATTTCTTCCCATATACAAGCTAGTAACCCTGCCGACCATAGGATTATTACCAAAATCCAACACATCATCAGCATCCTCTAGTTCGAGATTAGTAAGTTTCTCGCTTGAGGAGAAATCTGATCCTATATATTTTACATACTTTCCAATTGTCAAATTCTCCAACTCAGGCATCCAATCCAATTGAGACGAAACATTTCTTCCCATATAGAATTTCTTTATTTTATTGTCCGAAAGTGTGCCTAGTTCTAGCTTCTTATCGCCTTCTTTCAAAATTAAAGAAGCCAAGGAAGAACAGCCTGTACTAGAACCTATGTAATCAACAGAACTTGGAACGGTTAAAGATAAAAGGTTTGTACAATTATCAAATGCTCCCTTTCCAATATACATTAACTCTTTATTCAGCTTAATAGATTGGATATTCTGATTAGCCAAAGCTTTTGCAGCAATACAAGTTACGGTCTCAGGAACACTATATTCCTTATCTTCAATGGTTCCCTTATATTGATAGAGTACAGAACCTATCATAACAGGTCCGTTTTGTACAGCATCAAACAACTTAGTACCTTCAAAAGCACCATCAAACACTATCTTTACATGATTAGTATTTCTAACTTCTGCCAAATTTGAGCAGCCAGAAAAAGCCAGATTACCTATCGTATCAGTATTTTCCGCCAACGATACTTGCTCCAAAGATCTACAACCCGCAAAACTTGAAGTAGAAATATTATGTACAGTGGTATTTGATAAATCCACTTGCTTCAATGCTGTTGCATTTTCAAAAGCAGAATTATTTATACTTTCCAAAGATTTTGGAAAAACTACTTTTTGTAAAGAGCTGCAATCCTTAAAACAAGCATCTGATATTCCCTTAATTTTAGTATTGGACAAATCTATTTCTGTCAAAGATGACATACCCAGAAAATCTTTACCTGAAAGAGTTAATAAAGAAGAAGGTAAGTTTAAAGTTACAATAGAGGAACATCCCTTAAAACATTCATAGCCTATTCCTGTTAAATTCTGAGGGAAACGCACTTCTTCCAAAGCATAACAATTTGCAAAGCAACCAATTTCCTTAACGTTCGTTTTGCTCAAATCTACTTTTACCAAATTCTTACAATAAGCAAATGCATTCATGTAAATATCACACAGTGAAGCTGGTAAACTTAATTCTTTAAAGCCACAATCTTCAAAAGCATTAAACCCAATCAAAGATACGTTTCCCCACTCCATGTTCTCCAAATTTTTACAAGAACTGAAAGCTTCTCTCTGAATTTCGGTTACATTTCCATTTAATTTGAATGAAGTAAAACCGCAGCCAGAAAAAGCACTTTCACCAATAACAGTCACTGATGCAGGGTACTCTACGGATGACAGAGAAGAACAACCCTGAAAACAACCATTTGGAATACTTGTTATGTTCGCTTTAATAGAAACTCTTGTTAGAGATGTACAATCAGAGAAAACAGAAGTACCCAAATAAGATAACTGTGCAGGAATTTCAACATTCTCAAGTTTGGTAGAAGCAAAAGCACCATTTCCTATTGATTCAACGTTAGATAAATCAACACTACTCAAATTCGAGCAGCCATAGAATGCGTCATCAGGTATATTCTTTATATTGCTGCCAAACAAGACTTTAGCCAAGATTGCATTTCTCACAAATATACTGACCTTCAAATTTCTCCCGATTGTAACTTTCTCAATACCACAATTTTTAAAGGCATCACTTTCTGCATCCAATCTGTCCTCACCTTCTGCCAACACAAGTTTATTCATGTTGACACAATTCTCAAATGCACCAGACTGAATGTACTTGATATTAGCAGGTACTATTAATTTCTTAATGTCTGTGCAAGATAAGAATGCTGAACCTTGAACCGTTGTTACACGATAATCCTTTCCACCATAAGACACAATGGATGCCAATGTTAATTCTCCATTTTCAGGAATTTCGCTATATCCTTTAATGATGGCGGTATCTGCATTTGCAACATAACTAATACCATCTACCTTAAAAGAGATTGCGAATGACTTTCCTACAACGAGGGAAAGACCTAATGCAAGAAGTAAACTTTTTACCTTCATACTCTTCTCTTGTTTGCCTTCCGTCGCCTCCAAAGGACATTCTATTTATGAAAGAAGCGTGGCGCTGACTATGCCACACCGCAAATTGAAGGCCGTAGGAAAAGCCCATGCATACAGATATGGAAATAGCAGCCCACGCTATAGCGTGAGAACCACTATGCCCTCCTTGTATGCATTTGAAAGTTTCCTACGTTTTCAATTTACAAGATAAGCATAACGCCTCTTTATATTCTAATATGTCTTGGAGATGGTATACACCAAATCCGCCCCAAAATTACAAAACTTTCTCGACATAGCCATGTTTTTTGGGAAAAACTTGCATAAAAGCCTCTCTTTCTTTGATATTCTTTACATTTTCCTGTTTTTTTAATCACTACTCTTCTATCTCACCAGATATTTCGCGACCAAATCTCTAAGCATCGACTCCGGAAGATTGGATACTCCCAACTCTTGAATCAAAGCATATTCTGGCTTGTTCTTTCCGATAACAAACTTATACTCTCTCCCATCTATACTTGCATACAAATGGAAGTTGCCTTTGTAAGCCTGCTCTATGCGAACATCAGTACAACTTTTGCCATCTATCTCAAAAGAAGCAGAACTGTTGTCTTTATCCTCCAACCCCCATGATACGAGATGAGCATTTATCGCTGACTCAATGGAACAGATCCATCTGTCTTGAACCTCATACCGCTTGGCAATTTCACGGAATTGCCGCAGTGAATCAGCCACTTCCCTGATAATTGCATCAGCACGACGAATGCCACTGTCCTTGGCAAACTGAATGGCATCATCGTAAGAAATATGATGCAGCTTAGACCTTACATACATACAATGACCCGTATTGGGTAAATAGCCTCCTGTATCTATAATATAAGTGAGGTCATAGGCTGGCGACAAACGCCAAAGACCCGCCTCATCCATCACAAAAGAGAAATTCTTTGTATGGTCATCCGTATTGTTGGAAAGGACATTGAACACAAGTCTGCGAAATACTTCCTGACAATCAGTCTCCGGCAAATGTAATTTTCTGCAGACAGCAATAAGTCCCTCATAGCTATCGGTTTCCGGAGAAATCGCTGCAAGGGTCTGTGTATGCAATTTCCGCTCACCATCACGGTCGAAACGCTTCGTTATGAAATTCCGGTTTCCCTCTATCTCATATAGTCTGGATGGCATCATATCTATTCCTGCCTTGACTGCCATCTCATAGTATGTCATCTCTATCTCTGCAGAACTGTATTTCGTATCACCAAATTTCAATATGTAGTAATCATAATCCTGAAGCCCAGCCACTTGACCGCTTCGTATTTCCCCCGTAGCTTTATTGATGGCAATAATTGCCTTAGGCTGGCGTCCACCAGCCGATGTTCCCACCGTAAGCAAGGACTGCATCGTGATAGATTCCTCTGGCATGATGTGGGCATTTTCACGTTCGATGAAAATGCGCTCAGCCAAGTCTGCCAACGACTTGACATCTATCATTTCTGCCTTATCCGCCTTTGCCACCTCTGGTAAGAATTCCAATGCCCCCATGCCTCGCTTACCGATAAAGGAAAGTTTATCCAACGGAGTTATATCAGCATTAGGAATATGATTTTGAATTCGCCAAAGCTCGAAAAGCTGATTACCCCAGGCATCCGGCAACGAATCTGCCAGAAATGCAGGAAGTTTCTGGTACATTCTGGCATCCTCTCCCCACACGGGTGTCATTGCACGAATACCACGCACAGGAGCTTGAAGAGGAGAAATATCAATTCCCTTCTTCAAGAACTCAGGATTGTATGTGAAGTACGATAACCTGCGGCGATCATCCCATGCCAAGCGACCAATCTCTTCGCCCCAAAGCATTACTCTCAACGTATTTACCATAGCCAGTTATAATTTAGTATGACGAATTCTCTGTGCCTTCTTCTCATCCTTTCTCATCAGATAAGGTGATGGAGGAAGTTCGGGAAGCACATCATTGATGGCATCAATCTGCCCCACCACCTTCAGCAAGAGAAGAAAAGTGGCAAGCGAAAGATTGCCCGCTGTTCCATTCTCAAACTTGTGGATGGTGGTCAAGCCAAGCCCAGTAAGCTCGGCAACCTCTTTCTGGGTGAGATTGCATCTCATTCTATATTCCTTGAATCTCACTCCCAGCAAGCGTACCAACTCTGGAGTAGAATATTCATATAAATCTGCCATAATCTTTCATCTATTTATCTATCATTATAATGATATTTACCCTTTATATCAGCCTTTATCTTCAATATACTGATATTTATGGTTGCAAAAATAATAAAAAGGAATGAGACTGGCAAGCTTTCAAGAGATTATTTTTTTCCTTTCTATTTTTTCTGATAAATGACGTACTTTTGATGCTCTTTTTGCACAAAGTGCCCAAAAATCACTCTATACTATGGGCACTCAATGCTCACGTGATGAGCAGTGAGTGCTCGTCTGTTGATCCATCGATGCCCATCAGTTGGTCCGTATGTGCCCATCAGACGAGCACAGACAAAGAAACGTATTTATAGGATAAGACTGACACTAACAAAGATGTCAAAAGGCATAGAAAAGCATCTATACCTCAATAAATGTTTCTCTCTTATAGGATAAATTTCTATTCAAAGACGTTGAACCGTCATTCAAAGACGTTGAACCGACATTCAAAGACGCTGAACCGACATTCAAAGACGCTGAACGAAGAATTCTCCCTGGTGCATAAACAATTTATATCAGGAGAAAAAATCACATCTTGCTATATAAGAAAAAAAAACAGCAATAGCTACTACTGAAAAGTATAGCCATTGCTGCTTTTTTTATATCGTTAGAGAGTGTAAACTAAACTGTGTCAAGCTACAATAAAAGTAGTTTAACACAGTTTTTATATTATGGACAACTTAGAAATTGATTACAAGAAAGCAGCTCAGCAGTTGCGTAGTGGTGAAGCCTTATTTGGCAAGGACGGAGCATTAGCTCCATTGTTAGAACGTATTCTCAACTCAGCTCTCGAAGGTGAGATGGACGCTCATTTAAGTGAAGAGGAACGCTCTTCCGGCAACCGTCGTAATGGTAAGATGAGTAAGAAGGTTCAAACAAAATATGGTGAGGTCACTATAGAGACTCCTCGTGACCGAGACGGAACTTTCCAACCTGAGACCGTAAAGAAGCGTGAGACTATTCTTGCCAATGGCATGGCTGACCAGATTATTGAGATGTATGCCATGGGCACCAGCACACGTGACATCAGCAGCTACTTTGAGCGTGAGTTCAACACAACTCTATCAGCCGATACTATCAGCTCTATAACAGACCGTGTATTACCCGAAATCACCGCCTGGAAGTCTCGCATGCTCGATCCTGTATATGCCATTTGCTGGCTTGATGCTATCCATTATAAGGTAAAGGATGAGAATGGCAGAGCTGTCACACGAGCCATTTACAACATTCTTGGTATCAACAAGGAAGGCCAAAAAGAACTGTTAGGTATGTATGTGTCTAAGAGTGAAGGAGCTAACTTCTGGCTAGAAGTTCTTACGGATCTTCAGAACCGTGGTGTTCGAGACCTCTTGATTTGTTGTATTGATGGTCTCAAAGGCTTCCCAGATGCCATCCAAAGCGTATTTCCTGAGAGTTCTGTGCAGCTCTGTATTGTCCATCAGATACGCAATTCTATCAAGTATGTTGGCAGTAAGCATCAAAAGGAGTTTATCAAGGATTTAAGAACAGTATATGGTGCAGTAAACAAAGACTCCGCTGCTGCTAATTTAGACCTGTTAGAGTCTAAGTGGGGAGAGATGTACCCAATTGTCATCAAGTCATGGCGTGACAATTGGGAACGTCTGACAGAGTATTTCCAATATACCCCAGCCATCCGTAAACTCATTTATACGACCAATACGGTTGAGGGGTATCACAGACAGGTAAGAAAGGTCACAAAGACTAAAGGGGTCTTTCCTACGGATAATTCTTTGGAGAAGCTTGTGTACTTAGCTTACCGCAACATCCGTAAGAAATGGACTATGCCACTGGCAAATTGGGGACAAATTTCTCAACAATTGGCAATAAAATTTGGAGATAGATTTAAAATTATGTAACTTTGCAGCCGAAAAGGCTTCCCTGCTGGGGGCATGCCCCCAGCAGGGAGTGGGAATGAAAGTTAAGAACAAGCCTTGACACAGTTTAAATTACACCCCCTATCGTTACTATATTTTATCACTACTGCACGATCTTGAAGCGAATACGCAATGAATGCGCATGCTCATCCCAATTGGTACCAAGCAATACGAACTTGCCAATCTGAGCTGTTGAACGGACATGCTTGCCAATACATGGACAAACATCATAATCACCGATACGAACCAGACGCAAGGTATCACTAGCATCATCAGGCAAACGATCGAGTTTCACCTCTGCTGGAATGTGATCACGATCTACGAACTCGTAAGTTACTGGCATATCAAGCTCTATCAGGCGATTCATCTCCGTCTCAATCTCCTTTTCCTCCTGGCGGGTAGGCTTGTGATCGACTACGAAGGTCATCTTACTCTTCTTGCGCTCGACATGGGCATTCTTGCTACGCTCGCAACCAAACATACGAACCATCAACTGGTTGAGCAGATGCTCAGCCGTATGAGCAGGAGGGAACTCCTCCTTATGATGCTCGTTCAATATAATATCACTTTCCTCCATCTTGACATTGAATTTATAGATTCTTACTCCGTTAGCATCCATGGATATCGGGAATACGCCATCCTTTTTCAGTTCAACCTTCTTCTTGCCTCCCGAGAACAGTTCGGTAACGAGAACCTCCTCTTCAGTGATCTGGAAGAAATCGAAAGCATGACCAGGGATACATACCTGAAGCTGGCGAGCCTCCTGGGCAAAGTTGAGCACGATGAGCATCACCTCATTATCCTTCTTGCGAAGGAAGGCAAAATTGGTACGTGGATCAAAGCCCTCTGAACCAGGATTCACATACATCAGGTCGAAAGTATCACCTTCTCGAAGCGCCTTCTCTTCATTGGCAAGACGAAGAAGCTGGCGATAGGTAGCTGCCAGATACTTCTGCTCAGCTGTCAAAGTCTCATCGGCAGAATCCTGATAAGCATGTGCCAAAGTTGAAGGACTCCAGTAGTCGAATATTGTGGTACGACCATCTCTTCCGCTGAATCCCTCCTTGTCCATACCCTTCTCGCCAAACTCCTGTCCGCTATAAAGCATGAAAGGATTCTTCTGGAAGAAGAGGCTCATGGCTGCTGCAGGAATTGCCTTCATGGCATTGCCGCAGAAGAAATCGCTGGCGATGCGCTGCTCATCATGGTTTTCCAGGAAATAGAGCATGTGCTGGCGGATATCATCCACCACCTGCCATTCATGAGTGATACTGGCAGCAGGGCGCTCACCCCGAACCACACCACGCAGGCAATCATACATTCCCACCTTATCATAAAGATAATCGAAACCTGCCTTCACATAGTTGCGGTACTGGTTAGGATCATATACCTCACCTATTACAACAATGTGAGGATACTTCGATTTCAATATCTGTGTGGCATAAGACCAGAATGCAGTAGGCACCATCTCTGCCATATCGCAGCGGAAACCATCTACACCCTTGCTTGCCCAATAAAGCAGGATATCCGTCATCTTGCCCCATGTATTTGGCACAGGCTCATAATGATAGCTTCTGCCTCCCGCATCACAATAATCTACACCATAGTTGAGTTTCACGGTCTCATACCAGTCGTTGCAGCCAGGACGGTTGTCAAAGCGGTCGTTACCCGTTGCCTTAGCAGGACTCTCCTTATATTGTTCATATATCTTGGCATCCTTGGCATGAAAAGCCTTGAACTCCGGCTTAGAGTGGCGAACATCGTTCAAATCTAAATCGCCCCAAGCATAATAGAAATTATTCTTGGTAGAAAAATGCATGTTAGGATCATCATCTTCTCCCAAATCTCGTACACCTGCCGGTTTGCAAATGGAATGATACTCACGAGCCACATGATTTGGCACAAAGTCCATCACAACTTTCATACCAGCCTTATGCGTGCGCTCAATAAGCATTTCCCACTCCTTCATTCTTAAACTGACATTCTCCGCCAAATCCGGATCGATGTCATAATAATCGGTGATGGCGTATGGCGAACCTGCCTTGCCCTTTACCACCTCAGCATGTTGGGTAGGAATTCCATAAGATGAGTAGTTTGTCTGTGTGGCATGACGAATCACACCTGTATACCAAATATGTGTAAAGCCCATGTCATGAATACGGGCCAGAACCTCATCAGTAAAGTTATTAAGCTTTCCGCAACCGTTTTCTTCTATTGTACCATTCTCCTTGCAATTGGTATTCTGATTGCCAAAGAGTCGAGGGAGAACCTGGTAAATAATAATTTTTTCCTTCATTTAGCGGTCTATACGTAAAGAATGAAACGCTTTATCTTCCCAACAACGCCTTTGCTGAGAAAATAAAGCGCTGACTATAATTAAATCTCAATTAAGCAATGCCGTGAGCAGCTACATTCTTGTCGATGCGGCCAATCATACCCTGCAAAGCCTTGCCTGGACCACACTCTGTGAAATCATCAGCACCATCAGCAATCATAGCCTGAACAGATGAAGTCCAACGTACAGAACTTGTGAGCTGAGCGATGAGGTTCTGCTGAATCTCAGCAGGATCAGTATGAGGCTTACCGTCTACATTCTGATAAACAGGGCACTTAGGAGCAGAGAAAGTAGTCTTCTCGATAGCTGCCTGAAGCTCATCCTTAGCAGGCTGCATCAATGGAGAGTGGAAAGCACCGCCCACCTTCAAAGGCAAAGCACGCTTAGCACCAGCAGCCTTCAACTGCTCACAAGCAGCATTGATAGCATCAACATTACCAGAAATAACGAGCTGACCAGGGCAGTTATAGTTAGCAGCAACAACTACGTTGCCCTCTGTGCTTACCTGAGCGCAGATTTCCTCAACCTTCTCATCAGGCAAACCGATGATAGCAGCCATAGTACCAGGATTAGCCTCGCAAGCCTTCTGCATAGCATTAGCACGTGCAGCAACAAGCTTCAAACCATCCTCGAAAGCCATTGCACCAGCAGCTACCAATGCAGAGAACTCACCGAGAGAGTGACCAGCAACCATTGCAGGCTGGAACTCCTCACCCAAGCAGAGAGCAGAGATAACAGAGTGGAGGAACACAGCAGGCTGCGTAACCTTGGTTTCCTTCAACTGCTCATCAGTACCAGCAAACATAATATCAGTAATCTTGAAGCCGAGAATCTCGTCGGCCTTATCGAAAAGTTCTTTTGCCAATGCGTTGTTGTCGTAGAGGTCCTTACCCATACCTACGAACTGAGAACCCTGACCAGGGAAAACAAATGCTTTCATTTTTATCCTTATTTTAAAAGTTTATTATTAATATACTATTTTACTATAAATACTTCCAATTCGGGTGCAAAGATACAATTTTTTTCTGAGAATCGGGAGAGAAAAACAAAAAAAATCCCTAATGCCTTCCGGCAAAAGGGATTCTTTATATTAATTTGCTTTACAGTGCGAAAATTATCGTACTAATGACAAATTGATTGATTAAGGATTACTCAGCTGCAGGAGCCTCTTCCTCAGCAACCTCAGCAGCAGGAGCCTCTACAGGAGCCTCAGCTGGAGCAGCTACAGGAGCATTCTCAGCAACAACGATAACAGGAACCTTAACCTCAACCTCCTTGTGATAGTGTACTGTAGCCTCGTACTCACCAACCTTCTTAGCATCCTTCATAGTAACGATCTTGCGATCAACCTCGATGCCCTTCTTAGCGAGCTCCTCAGCAACAGTTGCAGCGTTAACTGAACCGTAGAGCTGACCAGTAGCACTAACCTTAGCAGTAATAGTAAGAACAACGCCATTGAGAGCCTCGCCCTTCTTAACAGCCTCAGCCTTGATAGCCTCAAGCTTGTGAGCCTGCTGCTTCAAATCCTCAGCCAACTGCTTCTTAGCAGATGGAGAAGCGATAACAGCCTTACCTGTAGGGATAAGGAAGTTACGACCATAACCACTCTTTACATTAACGATATCGTTCTTGTATCCAAGACCGATAATATCTTGCTTCAAAATAATTTCCATTCTTCTTCTCCTCCTTAAATTACTTCATCAAATCGGTTACGTAAGGAAGCAAAGCGATCTGGCGAGCACGCTTTACAGCCTGTGCTACACGGCGCTGATACTTCAAAGATGTACCTGTGATACGACGTGGAAGGATTTTACCCTGCTCGTTCAAGAACTTCTTCAAGAACTCTGGATCCTTGTAGTCGATGTACTTAATACCGCTCTTCTTGAAACGGCAATACTTCTTCTTCTTTGTGTCGATAGAAGGAGCGGTCAAATAACGGATTTCTGATTTCTGATCTGCCATGATTAAGCCTCCTCTTTTTTACCAAGCTTTGCACGACGCTTCTCTGCGTAAGCGACAGCATACTTGTCAAGTTTAACAGTCATGTAACGAATTACTTTCTCGTCGCGGCGATAAGCTGTTTCGAGCTTAGCGATAACAGTTGGCTCAGCCTTGAACTCAACCAGGCTGTAGAAGCCTGATGTCTTCTTCTCGATGTTGTAAGCCAACTTCTTCAAACCCCAAGCCTCTTTGTTCAGAATCTCAGCACCATTATCGGTGAGTACCTTCTCGAACTTAGCGACCGTTTCCTTCATCTGTTCATCAGACAAAACGGGAGTCAAAATGAAAACGGTTTCGTATTGATTCATACTACTTTTGATAATTAAAATTTGTTATTAATAAATATTTTGCGCTTCGTAAAAGATGCCATAAAACATCCTTTTCACGAATTGCGGTGCAAAAGTACGACTTTTTCTTGAATTAACCAAATATTTTTTGTACTTTTGCAGAAAACATTTGTTCTTTTTAGCTTTTATGAAGTTTTTCGAAGACTTTTTGAAGGGTTACACCTTATTAAATATATAAAATAAAATAAGAAGTAAAGATTATGAAGAATCAGAAATTAAAGAAATCATTCCGTGCTCTCCCTACCATGGGCATGGCTTTCATTGTGTTGGGCGTATTGCTACTTGCTGCCAGCTTTGCGATGAACATCAAGAACAACAGCATGCTCTACGCTGGTTTGTTTTTTATCCTTGCTGGGGTAGCGGGATATATTTATACTATCAAAAAAGGATGAGCCGACTGCTTCGACTCATCCTTATCTTTTTAATCAGCAGAATACTTTGCTTGTCTTTCCGGCTTATTAATCCTGGTTTGGCACAATCAACTTGTAACCCTTGCCATGGATATTGATGATTTCAATCTGATCATCATCCTTCAGGTGCTTACGAAGTTTGGTGATATACACATCCATAGAGCGAGCATTGAAGTAGTTGTCATCAATCCAGATTGTCTTGAGGGCAAAATCACGCTGCAGGATTTCATTGGCATGTGAACAGAGAAGAGCCAACAACTCATTCTCCTTGGTTGTCAACTTAGTCTGTTGATCACCAATAGTAAGGAGCTGCTTCTGTGTATCAAATACGAACTTGCCGATGTGATACAGAGTGCTCTCCTTGGTCTTCTTGCCACGTACACGGCGCAAGATAGCCTCTACACGGAATACCAGCTCCTCCATAGAGAATGGCTTGGTGATATAATCATCAGCACCAATCTTGAAACCTTCGAGGATATCCTCCTTCAATGTCTTGGCTGTCAAGAAGATGATAGGCAGATCCGCATTAGCCTGTCGAATATCCTGTGCCAGGGTGAAACCGTCTTTCTTCGGCATCATCACGTCAAGAACAGCTATATCATACTTATTCTTTGTAAATTCCTTGAATCCCTGCTCACCGTCAGGACACAACACTGTAGAATAACCCTTTGCCTGCAAATATTCGCGAAGCAACATACCCAGGTTCTCATCATCCTCACAAAGCAAGATTTTAATTGTCTCTTCCATATCTTAATCCATTTTAATTTGTTAATATTCCTATTATTTATTTCCTTTTTAACTATGTATTACCGGCAGTTTTATGGTGAAAGTAGTACCCTTGCCGAATTCACTTTCTACCTTGATTTCGCCATCATGCAAATCCACGATTTTCTTCACATAGGCCAATCCGAGACCGAATCCCTTCACATCATGCACATTACCAGTATGAACACGATAGAACTTATCGAAGATTTTCTTCAGATTCTCCTTCTTCATACCCAATCCGGTATCAGTTATAGAGAGATAAAGATGTTCTTCATCATTCCAGGTTTTCATCGTAATGTTGAGTGGCTCATCCGGTTTGCGATATTTCACCGCATTATCCATCAGATTGAAGATTACATTCTGGAAATGTACCTCATCTACATAGAGCCCCGAATCAATCGCTTCAATATCGGTATATACCTTACCCCCCGTATGCTCAACACGGAGTGCAAATGAATGAGCAATGTTTTCCACCATCTCATTGAGATCGAGTTCTTTCTTCTTGAATACCGCCTTCTTACGGTCGAACATACTCATCTGCAGCACTTTCTCTACAAGGAAGCGAAGTCGTTTAGACTCATCGTTTATCACCCCACCCAAATGTTTCTGCATCTGTTCACTCTTGGAAACAGAGGAATCATTTAGCATCTGTGCTGCCAGACTGATACTGGCAATAGGCGTCTTCAGCTCATGGGTCATATTGTTGATGAAATCGTTCTTGATTTCCGTATATCTCTTCTGTCGGAAGATAACCACAATGGTAAAGATGAAGGTAATCAGCAATACCAGAGTAAAGATGATACTTGGTATCATGAAGCGCACACTGGAGAAGATGTAACTATTCATATCAGGGAAATGAATCTTCACAACTCCCATCTTCGACTGCGGGTCGTTACGGAAAAGTACCTGCGAATAGCTGTATTCCTCGCCCTCATCGCTATAGTCTGGACAGCGATACACCTCACGTCCATCCTGTGTAGTTACGGTGAAATGATATGGTATGTTAATACCATTGTTCATCATCTCTGCCTTCAAGTCCTGATCCAGCTGCTTGAAGTTGATACGCTCCTTCAAAGGCTTATCAGATGCAGAATAGAGAATGGAATAAACCACCTCGTCCAACAACGCTTTCTGATATACATAGCGATTCTTGACGATTTCCTGCAACGACTTCTGAGTTTCGTTGATCGAATTCTTATCGCTTCTCAAAATCATTGCCTTAGGCATATTGCCTGGACTAATGGCGATGGTTTTCAGTTCAAAGGATGAATAAACCGTACCATCCTTTCCTACTACCGAGTACTGATGCGATTGCTGCACTGTACCATCAGGCATCCCGCTACGAGTACCCGCAGAATCCTTCTTGGCCGCCTTCCGCTCTGTCTCATTGACATCTTTTTCAAGATAGCGCAAGGTTTCATTCAGCTCCAGATTTCTTGAAGCTTGATATAGGGCTCTGTTGACAGATTCATCAAACTGTTCCTTCTTCATGTTAACCATCTCCTGGATGTAACTCAACTGCAAAAAGAGCAGAGCAAGGAACGAAAAGCCCATAATAATGGCTATGGTCCAAATCGTTTTCTTCTTCATGGGGGCAAAGATAGGAATTTTCTTAATTGGTTAACACAAAACAGTTAATTATTTAATCGGTTTTTAAGCAAATTAACTAAAAATAAATCATTTAGTTTCATATACAAAACTAACACAGACATAAAAAGACGAAAAAGGAGCGTACATATCACATGCACGCCCCCTCATTGGTCATATCAACATAAAATTTTAATTTATATAAGAGAGATAATTCTCAAACTAATGTATTCTTATATATTTCAAATGAATAATTCAATTATTCATCTTCCTTTGCCAACTCAGCCTCGTGCTCAGCAATCAACTTGCCCTGAATGTCGGTAGGAACCAACTCGTAGCTGGCAAACTTGGTTGTAAACGAAGCACGACCACCAGTAATCGAACTGAGAGAAATAGAGTAATTTGCAAGTTCCTTGAGAGGTATCTTAGCACAGAGCTTCTGATAACCTGCCTCAGAATCCATACCCATGATAAGAGCACGACGTCCCTGAAGATCACTCATTACATCACCCATATAGTCGGCAGGAACATAAACTTCCAAATCATAGATAGGTTCAAGAATCTTAGGACCAGCCTGCTTGAACGCATCGCTGAAGGCATGACGTGCAGCCAACATGAACGACAACTCGTTGCTGTCTACAGGGTGCATCTTTCCGTCATATACGATTACACGAACGTCACGAGCATAAGAACCAGTCAAAGGACCATGTTCCATACAGTCCATAATACCCTTAAGAATGGCAGGCATGAATCGGGCATCAATGGCACCACCTACAACAGAATTGAGGAATACCAACTTGCCACCCCACTCCAAAGAAACCTCTTCACGGCTCTTGATATTCATCTTGAACTCCTGGCCGTTGAAAGTGAATGATGTTGGATCTGGCATACCTTCTGCATAAGGCTCAACAATGAGGTGCACCTCACCAAACTGACCAGCACCACCACTCTGCTTCTTATGACGATAGTCTGCACGAGCCTTCTTGGTAATAGTCTCACGATATGGAATACGAGGCTCCTCGAATGTAACGTTGAGTTTCTCGTTGTTTTCCAAACGCCACTTCAATGTACGGAGGTGGAACTCACCCTGACCACGAACGATAATCTGACGCAACTCCTTGCTCTGATCAACAATCCATGTAGGGTCTTCCTGACGCATTTTGATAAGGGCAGCCATCAGCTTCTCTGTATCTTGGGCATTAGCAGCCTTGATAGCACGAGAATACTTAGGATTAGGATACTTGATGAAATCGAAACGCCACTCAGCACCCTTTCCATTCAAGGTATTGCCAGTCTTCACGTCCTTCATCTTCACGGTACAACCGATATCACCAGCGTTCAACTGATCCACAGGTACACGGTTGGCACCAGCGCAGGCATAAATCTGTCCGATACGTTCCTTAGAACCACGGTCGGCATTGGTCAGGTCATCACCACTCTTAATAGAGCCACTCATCACCTTAAAGTAGCTAACCTCACCGATGTGTGGCTCCAAACCTGTCTTGAAGAAGTAAACACTCTCAGGGCCATTGGTATCAGGAGCAATTTCCTCACCACGGGTATTGTGCAACTTAGGCATCTCGCTTACGAAAGGCACCACGTTGCCCAAGAACTCCATCAAACGATGAACACCCATAGACTTACCTGCACAAACACAGAATACTGGGAAGATACTACGGGTAACCAATCCCTTACGGATTCCCTCGCGGAGTTCATCCTCTGTCAAGCTTTCGCTCTCGAAGAATTTCTCCATCAAGCCCTCATCGTTTTCGGCAGCAGCCTCAACGAGTGCTGCATGAAGTTCCATTGCCTTGTCCATTTCCTCCTCAGGAATATCCTCGATGATAGGAGCACCGCCTTCTGGTTTCCAGGAATATTTTTTCATCAATAAGACGTCAATGAGAGCATTGAAGCCAGGACCGGTCTCGATAGGATATTGTATCTGCACACACTTAGGACCATATATATCCTTCATAGTTGCAATGAGGTTATCGAAATCACATTTGTCAGAGTCAAGCTGGTTGACGAGGAAGATGACAGGCTTGCTCAACTTCTCGGTATAACGGAAATTGTTCTGGGTGCCTACCTCTGGACCATATTGACCATTGATAAGGATAACTGCCTGATCGGTTACGTTGAGGGATGTAATTGCACCACCAACGAAATCGTCGCTACCAGGGCAGTCGATGATATTCAACTTCTTGTTGTTCCACTCCACGTGAAAAACGGTAGGGAACACAGAGTAACCATACTCCAGCTCAACTGGGAAGTAGTCGCTCACCGTATTCTTCGCTTCTACAGAGCCTCTACGCTTGATAACGCCTGCTTCAAATAACATACTTTCGGCAAGTGTAGTCTTGCCGCTACCCGCACTGCCCAGCAATGCAATGTTCTTAATCTCATTTGTCTGATATACTCTCATGACGCTTATAGATTTTTAAGGGTTATACATTAAATTTGCTAGTTGTTTTCAACAGTCCAACCATGCGGTTTTTCCGTTTCATGGTACTAAATTACGTTTTTTTTCTGATACTTCCAAAAGTTTTATCGAAAAAGTTGCCTATTTTTAAAACATATTAGTAATTTTGCATTTTGTTAAATATAGAAATCCTCCTTACACCTTATTATATATAAGAAGATAAGGGTAAGCTAGAAGGAATAACTGGAAGTAAAAAAATATGGCTGGATTATACATACATATCCCATTTTGTGAAAGCCGCTGCATTTATTGCGGTTTTTACAGCACTACATCCCTCAAACTAAGGGATGCATACGTAGACGCACTCATCAAAGAAATGTCTCTACGCCCTATTCATCAAGAATTGGAAGAAGGAGAAAAGATAGAAACTGTATATTTAGGAGGTGGTACGCCCAGTCAACTTACGGGCGAACAACTCATCAAATTATTCGATGGAATCAATAAATATCTAGGACATTTCACTCGCGATATGGAAATCACGATGGAATGCAATCCTGATGATATTACAGAAGAGTTTTGCCAAACCCTCAAACAGCTCCCGGTCAACCGCATCAGCATGGGTGCCCAAACTTTCAGCAATGAGCGTTTGCGCTTTTTACACCGTCGCCACAACGCTCAAGAAGTCAGAATAGCCGTAGAACGTCTGCGCAACATTGGCATCAACAATATCAGTATCGACCTCATGTTCGACTTTCCCGGCGAAAATATCGAGCAATGGACAAGCGACATCCAAGAGGTCATCAGTCTGAATGTGGAACATATCTCAGCATATAGCTTGATGTACGAAGAGGGGACCTCACTCTATCGTTTATTAGAACAGGGGAAAATTGAAGAAATTGATGAAGAGATGAGCCGGAACATGTACGATACACTGATACAACTTCTTACCAAGACCGGCTACGAACATTACGAAATCAGCAACTTTGCCCGCCCAGGCTATCGTTCACGCCACAACAGCAGCTATTGGCACGAAACTCCATACATAGGTATCGGAGCCGCAGCCCATTCATATAAACGCATCCATAAAGGAGGGCAACTTTTTGCCACAAGAAGCTGGAACATAGCTCAACTGGCACAATATATCGAAAAGATAGAACAAGGCACATTGCCATCAGAAAAAGAAGAACTTGACATCAATACCCGATACAACGACCTCATCGCTACTGCCCTACGTACTTCCGATGGCATCAGTATAAAACATGTAGCAGAAGAATTTGGAGAAGAGCTAACCCGTCAACTAACTTCGGAAGCTCAAAAACATATTGCCCGCGGCCTGATGAAGATAGAGAACGACCACCTCTCGCTCACTCCTAAAGGACTCTATGTTTCTGATGATATCATGAGCGACTTCATGATAGTGTAAAAAAAGTTGCGACATATTCTAATCCAGAATATGTCGCAACTTATATTATGACCAAGACTCAATTTTGTCTAGACCATATTTCTTATAACGTTCATAATAGAAATTCTTAATAGCATCCAATGCCTGAATCGTAGTCTTTTTCTTTTGCAGATAAGGCTTGAACATCTGAAGTAGCGCAAAAAGCACAACCACAACAAGCAAAACCACGCCCCATGACAGAATTTCACTTTCAAAATTCAATCTAGGCTGAAGTATGATGCCAACAGCTATCGGCAATACAAAGCATACCCAATCCATCGGGGTATCTAAGCGCGTAGACTCAAGATACTCTTCTCTCAAGTTCTTTGGCGATTTCAAAATTAACCTTTTTTGATGCTTTAGCCAATAATCTTCAAACTCTTTTTCCATAATTTTTTCATTTACTGTTCCGCTCATCACCAAAAGAAATTCAATTGATAAAAAACGGAACTCATAACGCAATCCATTTTGATTAATACTAATTTAAACTTACGGTGAGATCTAAGTTTAAAACATTTACTATAGCTAGACCTCAACTTTCATCTTTTACCTGAAAACGTAATTTCAATATGCAAAATTATCACATTATTTTGAGAACAGCAAATAAACGCCCCTATTTTCATGAATTATTAACGTTTTTTATGCACCAAAAGTGTAGACTCTCAATAAACACATTCAAAAAGCAACAAAATACAAGCACCTTGACTACAACAGTCCCCAAAAAGATAGCAGAAACGCCATTACCATCCTTTATTGGCTTTTTATCAGAAAAAAGCTGGCAATACCCACTACGAGTATTGCCAGCTTTTATATATTTCAATAAAAGGAATCACCGTTTTATCTTTCATCAAGCGGCTGATAATCAAGCTCACCAAGAATGTTCTTATAAGCTGGACGAATGATACGACGACCCTCAAAGTTGAGTTCCTCGATACGATGTGCTGTCCAGCCCACAATACGAGCCATTGCGAAGATTGGAGTATAAATCTCTTGTGGCAGACCTATCATTTCATAGATAAAGCCACTATAAAAATCGAGGTTTGCACACGCAGGCTTACTTCCTCCACGATGCTCCTGCAAACATTTGATTCCCTCCTGCTCTATCAATTTCAAGAAATTGTACTCATCTTCTCTACCTTTTTCCTTGGCAAGTTCACCAGCCAAGCGCTTCAATTCTACAGCACGAGGATCGCTCAATGTGTAAACGGCATGACCGATACCATAGATAAGTCCCGTCTTATCATAAGCCTCCTTATTGAGCATACGCTTGAGATAAATATCCAATTCGTTTACATTGGTCCAATCCTTGATTGCCTCTTTTAAGTGGTGGAACATATTGATAACCTTGATATTGGCACCACCATGCAAAGGACCTTTCAAACTTCCGATACCTGCTGCGATAGAGCTGTAGGTATCTGTACGAGTAGAAGATGTAACACGCACTGTAAAGGTTGAGTTATTACCTCCACCATGCTCTGCCTGAATAATCAAGAGAAGATCGAGCATACGCGCATCCAGCTCAGAATAGTTCTCATGCTTCATCATGTAAAGAAAGTTCTCTGCAATAGAGAGATTCTCACGAGGATGACGAATATGAAGACTTCTACCCTGCACTGAATGACGGTAAATATTGTATGCATAGGCAATAATCGTAGGGAACTTTGCTATCAGCTCAATGCTTTGGCGCATCAAGTTATCACGACTGATATCATCAGGATTTGGATCAAAAGTGTACATTTCGAGCACACAACGAGCCAAAATATTCATAATATTGCTACCCTCCAACTCAATAATGTGGGTAATTGTACGGTGATCGAGCGGCATATTGTCGTTCAGAAGTTCCTTAAATGCCTCCAGTTCCTCCTTATCAGGCAACTGACCTGAGAGCAGGAGGAAGGCAACCTCCTCAAAACCGAAGCGCTTTTCCTTCAGAAGTGGGCTTACCAGATCATCCAGCTCATAGCCACGATAGTAAAGTTTACCCTCTGTAGGGGTCAACTTGCCATCTGCATCGCGCTCATAACCCACGACATTACCTATATTGGTCAATCCAACCAATACGCCAGAACCATCCTCATTACGAAGTCCACGCTTTACATTAAACTTCTTGAATGCCTCTTTATCAATCTTGCATGAGTTTTTAACCTCATCACTCAGCTTATATATTAAATATTCTTTGTTCATGACTACTTGTTTTTTGCAGCAAAATTCAATGCAGAACCAGCCTTGAACCATGCTATCTGTGTATCATTATAGGTATGTTCTACCTCAAAACTATCCTCAGAACCATCTTTATGCTTTAAAGTAACGGTGAGTTTAGAGCCAGGAGCAAACTCCTTCAAACCAGTCAACGAGATACGGTCGTCTTCCTGTACCTTGTTATAATCGTCCTTGTTGCAGAATGTTAGAGCAAGCATACCCTGCTTCTTCAAGTTTGTCTCATGAATTCTAGCAAAACTCTTAGCCAAAATCACCTTTACGTTCAGGAAACGAGGCTCCATAGCGGCATGTTCACGAGAAGATCCCTCGCCGTAATTATCCTCTGCCACTACGATGCTGCTGATTCCCTGTGCCTTGTAAGCCTTAGCTGCTGTAGAAACCTCAACATAATTGCCATCCAACTGGTTCTTCACCTTATTACTTTCACCGTTGAAGGCATTCACGGCTCCCATCAGAAGGTTGTCTGAAATATTCTGCAGATGTCCACGGAACTTCAACCAAGGTCCAGCCATAGAAATATGGTCTGTGGTACACTTTCCTTCCGTCTTGATAAGTAAAGGCATGTCTACCAAATCCTTACCATCCCAAGGAGCAAAAGGAGCCAGTTTCTGAAGACGATTGCTGTCTGGAGCAATAACTACCTCTACATTTGCATTTTCTTCACTTGGAGCAATGAATCCCTTGTCTTCTACGGCAAATCCCTTTGGAGGGAAAGTAAAGCCTGTAGGAGCATCGAGCTTCACGCTATTGCCATCCTTGTCCAGCAAAGTATCGGTAGCAGGATTGAAATCCAATCTGCCAGCAATGGTCAGAGCCACCGTAAGTTCAGGACTTCCAATGAAGGCAAACGTATTAGGGTTACCATCAGCACGACGGCGGAAGTTTCTATTAAAAGAGGTAACAATAGCATTCTTGCGAGTATTGTCTTCTGTATGACGCTTCCACTGTCCGATGCAAGGACCGCAGGCATTGGTCATGATAAGAGCTCCAATCTTCTTAAAGTCATCAAGGATGCCATCACGCTCGGCAGTATAGCGAATCTGCTCAGAACCAGGATTAATGATTAGCTGACCTTTCACTTCAATCCCCTTCTCATAAGCCTGACGAGCCACGCTAGCCGCACGGGCAAGATCCTGATAAGAAGAGTTGGTACAACTACCTACCAAACCTACTTCTACCACCATAGGATAATCATTGGCAGGACCTTTAGCCTTCATGTGAGATATTGGAGTTGCTGCATCTGGAGTGAACGGACCATTCAAATGAGGCTCCACCTTAGAAAGGTCTATTTCTACAATCTGGTCATAGAAAGCAGAAGGATTAGCCAAAACTTCATCATCTGCACGGAGTTCTTCCGCATTCTGCTGTGCGAGAGATGCAATTTCCTCACGACCCGTCTTACGCAGATATTCACCGGCATTCTGGTCGAATGGGAAGATAGAGCAAGTAGCACCCAACTCAGCACCCATGTTACAGATAGTTGCCTTACCTGTAGTAGAGATACTATCCAATCCCTCACCAAAGTATTCGAGAATAGCATTGGTACCTCCCTTTACGGTAAGAATACCAAGAATTTCAAGAATCACATCCTTAGGAGTTGCCCATCCTGAAAGCTTACCGGTCAGATGAACACCGATAAGACGAGGCATCTTGAGTTCCCAAGGCTGACCGGTCAACACATCCACAGCATCAGCACCACCTACACCAACAGCTACCATTCCTAAGCCACCGGCATTAGGAGTATGGGAATCGGTACCCACCATCATACCTCCTGGGAAGGCGTAGTTTTCGAGTACTACCTGATGAATGATACCAGCACCAGGTCCCCAAAAACCGATATGATATTTCTGAGATACGGACTTCAAGAAATCGTAGACCTCTTTATTTGTCTTGCAAGCCTCAGGAAGATCGATGTTAGCACCCACATCAGCGCGAATCAAATGATCACAATGTACGGAAGCAGGCACAGCTACCTTATCCTTACCCGCATTCATGAACTGCAAGAGTGCCATCTGCGCCGTAGCATCCTGCATCGCCACGCGATTAGGTCGGAAGTCAACATATTCTACACCTCTTTTATATGGTCGCAACTGAGTCGGGTCGAAAAGATGCGCAAAAAGCACCTTCTCGGCATAAGTAAGAGGTCGTTTCACTGTAGCCTTTGCTTGGGCTACACTCTCCGAATACGAAGCATAAAAGCTTCTCAGCATTTCAATGTCCAGTATCATCTTATTCACTAATTATTATTTATTACCACATTCATGAATGCAATCTTTTCTACAAGAATATGCATTACATCGAATTATTTGTTTGCAAAATTACAATTTTTTCTGCAATTAGTAGCACTTTTTATTAAAAATTTAGCATTTTGATTCCGCATTTCTTGTTTTTTGATATATTTGTTGCATATTTATGCCATTTTCATCAACAATCCACTTCAAAACAACAAATTCTAAGAGAAAAATAAGGAAAAACAAAAAATAGTAAGAAAAGAAAAAGAAAAAGCAAAAAATATTTGGAGTATTCCACTTTATTTATTACTTTTGCACGTAATATGAGAATAGACATTATAACAGTATTACCAGAGATGCTGGAAGGATTCTTCGGCGAATCAATCCTGGCACGTGCGCAGAAGAAGGGTCTTGCAGAGATTCATCTTCATAACCTGCGCGACTATACATTAGATAAATGGAAACGAGTAGATGACTATCCTTACGGCGGAAGTGCTGGCATGGTAATGCAATGCGAACCTATCGACCGATGCATTGCTGCACTAAAAGCCGAACGCGACTATGACGATGTCATATACGTTTCACCCGACGGCGAAACTTTCAACCAGAAGATTGCCAACGAGATGTCCATGCTGGGCAACCTCATTATTCTGTGTGGTCACTACAAGGGAATAGACCAACGTGTACGCGACCATCTCATCACAAGAGAAATCAGCGTAGGCGACTATGTGTTAACTGGTGGTGAATTGGCTGCTGCCATCATCTCAGATGCGGTAATCAGGCTGGTACCAGGCGTCATCAGCGATGAACAGAGTGCCCTTTCCGACTGCTTCCAAGATGACATTCTTGCTGCTCCTATCTATACCCGCCCTGCCGATTACAAGGGATGGAAAGTACCAGAAATATTACTGAGCGGTAATGAAGCCAAAATCCGTCAGTGGGAATTTGACCAAGCCATGGAGAGGACCCAACGATTAAGACCCGATTTGCTTAAAGGATAATCGACAGGAAAGAAATCAGCAAGACTTATATATATATTAAGGTAACATATATATATAAGTTGAATATTTATATAAAGAATAGCCTGTTCTCAAAACATGATTTTCTGTTTTGAGAACAGGCTGTTTTATAATGGGAAATTCACACCTGGAACCCATGACGTAAACTTCATCAAAGGAATTTCTCACAAAACTTTTCTCCCAACATAAATCCCTCTTCATAGAGTCGTTCCAACTTAGCAGTATCCTTCTCAATGCGCCCCACTTCCAGTGGGCGGATAGGACGAATGCAGGTTATCTTGCCCGCAGCCTCCAAATCATCCACCAGCTGAATCTGTTCATTGTAAACTTTATGGCGATGGCTCAAAGCCACACGAAGACGAGGATAGTTCTTATATAAATAAGGTAGCTTACGATCCTTGCTTGTATCCCGCCAGCCTTTATTTCTTGTAAGAACCACCACATTATGTTCAAATCCCTTATCGAATGCATGTTGCACAGGAATACTATCAACAATTCCTCCATCCAGCATCGGAATACCATCCACATTGACGATTTTGCTCACAAACGGCAAACTGCTGGAAGCTCTTACGATATCAAGCGCACGCTGACGTTCATGATTAGTCTCTGAAAGATACATCGGCTGCCCCGTCAGACAATTGGTGGTAACCATCTCAAACCTATCGGCATATTTAAAATAAGTATCAAAATCGAAAGGAAGCAACTGGTTTGGAAACTTGTCGTAAAGCAACTCCCGGTCAAAGATACAGCCTTGAGTAACAAGATGATGGATACCTATATATTGATAACGCGCCAAGTAATCAATATTAGAGATACGAGCACGACGAGGCTGCCGACTCATATACGACATGCCATTACAAGCACCTGCCGAAACAGCTACCACATAAGGGAAGTACAAATCGTACTTCATAAAAGCATCCAGTACTCCGCTGGTGAAAACACCTCGCATTCCACCACCTTCCAGCACCAATCCTGTATTCTTATTCATTTTCATAACAACTACAACAAACTTTCCTTAAGTTATCATTTTGCTCTAATCCGGAACAAATTCCTGACACATTTTACCCCGAAAAGTGCATTTTTATATTAATTATTTATAAATCCTAGAGATTTATTAAATTTTGCTTGCAAAGATAACACTTTTTTGGGAAATAATTACTAACTTTGCAGCAAAATATAGTAAAAATCTAAAAATATGTTTAGTAAAGATACATATATCAGTCGCCGCCAGGAGCTCAAGAAACTCGTAAACAGCGGTATAGTTATACTCTTCGGAAACAACAATTCACCTTGTAATTTCCCAAACAACGGATATTATCCATTCCGTCAGGACTCTACTTTCCTGTACTATTTCGGACAGCAGCGTGACGGACTGGTTGGTGTAATCGACATTGACAACGACATCGAGACATTGATCGGTGACGATATAGATATAGAAGATATCGTATGGTATGGCAGCGTGGAAAGCGTACACGACTTGGCAGAACAGGTTGGTGTCCACAACTCTGCACCTATGAAATCTCTGAAGACTATCTGCAATGATGCCATGTCTAAGAAGCGCAAGATTCATTTCCTGCCTCCTTACCGCTTTGACATCAAGCTCCAGATATTCGATCTCCTCGGCATCCATCCTAACCAGCAAAAGGAAGAGGCCTCTATGGATCTCATCAAGGCTGTGGTAAACATGCGCTCTACCAAGACTCCTGAAGAAATCGAGGAACTGGAACGTGCTGCAGTTATTGGTTACAAGATGCATACCACTGCCATGAAGTTGACTCGTCCAGGAGTAACAGAGAAATTTGTAGGCGGACAAGTTGACGGAATTGCCAACTCTTATGGAGCAATGGTCAGTTTCCCTACTATCTTCAGTCAGCATGGTGAGATTATGCACGGCAATCCTTCCATGAGCATTCTGGAAGCTGGCAGACTGGCTCTTTGCGATGCCGGTGCCGAGACCATCAACAACTATTGCTCTGACAATACACGTACCATGCCAGTAAGCGGTAAGTTTACCCAGCGCCAGTTGGAAATCTACTCAATCGTAGAGGCTTGCCACGACTATGCACTCGAAGTTGCCAAGCCTGGTGTGAAATACGCAGATGTTCACTTTGCAGTATGCCGTCTGATGTTTGACAAGCTCAAGGAGTTAGGACTTGCCAAGGGTGATACAGAAGAGGCTGTCAAGGCTGGTGCTCATGCCATGTTCCTGCCTCACGGATTAGGTCACATGATGGGTATGGATGTACACGACATGGAGAACCTCGACCAGATAAACGTAGGATTCGACGAGGAAGTTCGTCCTAACCTGGAGCAATTTGGAACAAATTGCCTGCGTATGGGCCGTCGCCTACAGGAAGGATTCGTTGTAACTGATGAGCCAGGTATATATTTCATCCCTGCTCTTATCGATGACTGGAAGGCATCAGGTCACTGTGCAGAATTCCTCAATTTTGATAAGATTGAGACCTACAAGGACTTTGGTGGAATCCGCATCGAAGACGATGTACTCATCACCAAAGATGGTTGCAGATTCATTGGCAAAGACCGCATTCCTTATCATCCAAAAGACGTAGAGGAATATATGGCAGCACATAGAGAAGAAATTCTTTAGGCAAACAAAGAATCCTCAAGGAGAAGAACTTGAGGATTCTCCAAGAGAGAGAATATAAGAGTAAAAACATTATTAATAAAAGAGAAAAAATTTCATGAAGAAATCAATGATCTTTGCAGCCATGCTTGCTTTGGCTGCTACAGGTGCAAATGCAAAGACAGCTGCTGATTCTGCTGCAATTGCAAAAAACAAGCCAGTATTTACTGTAGTTAAGGAGAATCCAATCACAAGTATCAAGGACCAGAACCGTAGCGGTACATGCTGGGCTTACTCTACTCTCAGTTTCTTCGAAAGCGAGATTTTGAAGAACACAGGCAAGACATTCAATCTCAGCGAAATGTTCGTTGCCAACAAGACTTACATGGATCGCGCCACAATGGCTGTGAGAATGCACGGCGACGTAAGCTTCTCTCAGGGTGGTAGCGCATACGATGTACTTTATGCTTTGCAGCACTATGGCATCGTACCAGAGGATGCAATGCCAGCTCCAGGTACACTGACAGGCGACTCATTGGCTAACTTCGGTGAGTTCTTTGACGTAATGACTCCATACGTAGAGGCAGTAGCAAAGAGTACAGCCAAGAAGCTTTCTCCAGCTTGGAAGAACGGTCTTCAGGGCATCATCGACTCTTACATCGGTAAAATTCCTGAGAAATTCACTTATCAGGGCAAGCAATATACTCCAGAGACATTCTGCAAGAGTCTCGGTTTGAATCTCGATGATTACGTAACTATCACTAGCTACACCCATCATCCAATGTGGAGCAAGTTTGCTGTAGAGGTACAGGACAACTGGCGTTGGCCTTTGAGCTACAACGTTCCTATGGATGATCTCTGCAAGATCATCGACAACGCAGTAAACAACGGTTATACTGTAGCTTGGGGCGGTGACGTAACAGAAGACGGTTTCACACGCAAGGGTCTCGGTATCGCTTACGACGTGAAGAAGGTACGTTCGATGGCAGGTACAGACGCTGACCACTGGTTCAAGCTCTCAAAGAACGAAAAGAAGGAGAAGTTTGATTCTCTCGGCGTAAACGCTCCTGAGGTAGTTCCTACACAGGCTATGCGCCAGGAAGCTTTCGATAACTGGGAGACTACCGATGACCACGGTATGCACATCTACGGTATCGCTAAGGACCAGAACGGCAAGGAGTACTACATGGTAAAGAACTCTTGGGGTGAGTATGGTGACTACAAGGGAACATGGTACATGACCAAGGCTTTCGTAGCTTACAAGACTATGGACTTCATGGTTAACAAGAATGCCATCCCTAAGGATATCCGCAAGAAGCTCGGCATCTAATAAAAACAATTATATTTAAAGGCAGCAAACTTGGATTTGCTGCCTTTTTTGGATTATTTCTTTGTAATTATGTTAAATTCCATGGCAATTTTTCTCGTTTGTCATTTTATTTTTGTAACTTTGGGGCAGAAATAAAAAATAATTAAAATGCATTTTAAATGGAATTACGAAGAACCTACACCAGAACAGCAGAAATCAGCTAAAGAACTGGCAGATAAGCTGAGCATGAGTCCTATTCTGGCACAGCTTCTCATCCATCGGGGCATTACGACAGAGTCGGCAGCCAAACGCTTTTTCCGGCCACAGCTTTCCGACCTCATCAACCCATTCTTGATGAAAGACATGGATATAGCCGTAGACCGCCTTAACGATGCAATGGGACGCAAGGAGCGTATTCTCATATACGGAGATTACGATGTAGACGGATGCACAGCTGTCGCATTGGTGTACAAGTTTCTGCAGCAATTCTATTCTAACATCGACTACTACATACCAGATCGCTACGATGAAGGATATGGTGTTAGTCTGAAAGGAATAGACTTTGCCCACGAAACAGGTGTAAAACTTATTATTATCCTTGATTGCGGCATCAAAGCAATCAAGGAGATAGAATATGCCAAGAGCCTTGGCATAGATTTTATCATTTGTGATCATCATGTCCCAGACGACGTGATGCCACCAGCTGTGGCCATACTGAATCCTAAGCGACCAGATGATTCCTTCCCTTTCAAGCATCTTTGCGGATGTGGCGTAGGCTTCAAATTCATGCAAGCTTTCGCTAAAAACAACAACATCCCTTTCTCAAGACTCATCCCATTACTCGACTTCTGCGCAGTAAGTATTGCAGCAGATATCGTACCTGTGATAGATGAAAATCGAATTCTCGCTTTTCATGGTCTGAAACAATTGAATACCAACCCCAACATCGGTTTGAAATCAATCATTGATATCTGCGGACTCAACGGACGGGAAATCTCCATGAGCGATATCGTATTCAAGATAGGTCCACGCATCAATGCCTCAGGAAGAATGGAAAACGGCAAGCTTAGTGTTGACCTGTTGGTAGAAAGAGATCTTGGAGTAGCTTTGCGCATGGCTCGCCACATCAATGAATACAACGAACAACGCAAGGATATAGACAAGCAGATGACCGAGGAAGCCAACGGAATCGTATACAGACTGGAATCGATGAAACACAACTCCAGTATCGTACTCTATGACGAAGACTGGAAGAAAGGCGTAATCGGTATCGTAGCATCACGACTCACGGAAATTTATTTCCGCCCTACCGTAGTTCTTACCCGAGAAGGAGAATTGGCTACAGGGTCTGCACGCAGCGTAACGGGCTTTGATGTTTATTCAGCTATCAAAAGCTGCGAAGACCTTCTCATCAACTTTGGCGGCCATACCTATGCCGCAGGCTTAACGATGAAATGGGAAAATGTGAAGGAGTTCAGAGACCGATTCCAAAAGTATGTAGAAGAGCATATTTCACCAGAACAGACAGAAGCGATACTCAACATTGATGCACAGATAGACTTCCGCGACATCACCAAGCATCTGCACGCTGATCTCAAGAAATTCTCTCCTTTTGGTCCGTCTAACCCAAAGCCAATCTTCTGCACTCGTCAGGTATATGACTACGGAACGAGCAAGGTAGTGGGCAGAGAGCAGGAACATATCAAACTTGAGCTGGTAGACTCAAAATCAAGCAATGTAATGAACGGAATAGCCTTTGGTCAGAGCGCTGCTTCACGATATATCAAGAGTAAGCGTAGCTTTGACATCGCCTACACCATAGAGGATAATATTTTCAAGAAGACGCAAGTTCAATTACAAATAGAAGATATCCGACCAAACGAAGGATAATAATAATAAAATCAACTTAATGAAAGTGACAGATCAATATCTAGAGATATTACATAAATACTGGGGGTACCCTGATTTTCGTGGCATACAGAAAGAAATTATTGAAAGTATCGCCAACGGAGAGGATACCCTCGGTCTTATGCCTACAGGAGGCGGAAAGTCTATCACCTTCCAGGTTCCTGCCCTTGCCATGAAGGGTGTGTGTATCGTAGTAACTCCACTCATTGCCTTGATGAAGGACCAAGTACAGCACCTTCGTGAACGTGGCATCCTGGCTGAAGCTATATATACCGGACTTTCCCGAAGTGAAATTATACAAATACTGGAAAACTGCATCTTTGGCGAGACAAAATTTCTCTATGTTTCACCAGAACGACTAGCTTCAGAAATATTCCAAGTAAAGCTACGCCACATCCACGTTAGCTTTATCACCATCGACGAAGCCCATTGCATAAGCCAATGGGGCTATGATTTCCGTCCATCTTATCTCAGCATCGCAGATATCAGAAAGATGAAACCCGAGGCCCCCATACTGGCTCTTACCGCAACAGCTACTCCTGATGTCATAAACGACATCATGGATAAACTGAAGTTTAAGAAGCCCAATCTTTTCAAGATGAGCTTTGAACGCAAAAACTTATCATATATTGTACAGCCTTGTGGGGATAAAATTGGCGAAATGCTCCACATCTTACATTGTGTAGACGGATCTGCCATCGTCTATGCTAGAAGTAGAAAACGTACCAAGGAAATAGCAGAAATACTCAATAATAAAGGTGAAACTGCTCTTTTCTATCATGCCGGACTTGACAGCAGTGAAAAGGACGAACGCCAAAAAGCATGGCAATCTGATGAAGCACGCATCATGGTGGCAACCAATGCCTTTGGTATGGGTATAGACAAACCTGACGTACGCTTAGTAATACATATAGACTGTCCAGATTCGCTAGAAGCCTATTTTCAGGAAGCAGGAAGAGCCGGCCGAGACGGTCAACGTGCCTACGCTGTCTTACTATACAATGGACACGATGAAGTTAAACTTAAAAAACGAATCAACGATACCTTCCCAGAAAAGGACTTCATCAAAGATGTATACGAACATCTTGCCTATTTCTTCCAAATCGGTGTAGGAAGCGGATGCGGTAAGACATTTATCTTTGATATAGAAACGTTTTGCTTCACATATAAATTCTTCCCAACCCAGGTAGACTCTGCCCTACGCATTCTGGAGAATTCGGGTTACATTCATTACGAAGATAACCCTGATGGGAAAGCCCGGCTCAAGTTTACCTTGAACCGCAATGAATTATATCTCTTAGAGAACTTGCCAAGCAACCAAGAAATGATTATCACGGCATTGCTACGCACCTATGGCGGACTATTTACCGACTACGTATATATCAGCGAAAACCTGATAGCACAAATGTGCAATATCAGCGTACAGCAGGTTTACATGACTCTAAAGAATCTTTCTTCACGCCATATCGTAGATTTCATACCACAACGCAAGACACCGTATATCACCTATACTAGACAAAGAGAAGATGGCAACCGCATCATCATACCGAAATCTGTATGGGAAGATAGAAAAGAACAATATACCAAACGCATTAAAAGCGTTATCACTTATGCCAATAATGATATTGTTTGCCGCTCCAGACAACTTCTACGCTACTTCGGTGAAGAAACCCGAAAAGACTGTGGACATTGTGATGTTTGCCAGGAAAACAGTAAATCCCGCAATATAGATGACGAATTAAACAACATATCAGAACAGATACTGAATATGCTTTCAGATAAACAAATACATGATATACAAGAGTTAAGACTAATCAAAGCTCCAACTCAGATGATCAACAAGGCTGTGAGATCATTAATAGCAGAAAATATCGTCATAACAGACAAATTCGACTTTTGGTTAGGAAAGAATTAATTGAGATTCTAAATCAGAAAAAACAACAAGAGCAAATTTGAAAGATTGAGAAAACATTTAAAAACAATAAAAAAGGGAACGACCCATCACGGACCGTTCCCTTTTAAACATTATGTACGAGAAAAAAATTAGTTGTTCTCAGGGCGAAGTTTACGTACAGTAACACCAGCCTGCCACATTTCCTTGTTGCGCATAGCCTCAAGTTCTGCGTTCAACTTCTCACGGTAATCAGCCTGAGAGTTCTTGTCAATAGAAATCTGAGCCTCATTACCAGTCTTAACAGAGTAATACAACCACTCCATAACAGGCTTGATGGCCTCACGGAAACGAGGAGCCCAATCAAGAGCACCACGCTGAGCTGTTGTAGAACAGTTAGCATACATCCAATCCATACCCTTAGCACCGAAGAGAGGGCCAAGGCTCTGAGTCAACTCCTCAACTGTCTCGTTGAATGCCTCAGATGGAGAGTGACCATTCTCACGGAGAACATCATACTGAGCCTCCAAGAGACCCTCGATAGCACCCATCAAAGAGCCACGCTCACCAGTAAGGTCAGAAGTAGCCTCACGCTGGAATGTAGTCTTAAACAAATAACCAGCACCGATACCGATACCGAATGCAATAGTCTTATCCTCTGCCTTGCCAGATGCATCCTGGTATACAGCGTAAGAGCAGTTCAAACCACGACCTTCGCAGAACATAGTGCGGAGAGAAGTACCAGAACCCTTAGGAGCAACCATGATTACATCAATATCCTTAGGTGGAACAACGCCTGTGCGATCGCTCCAGTTGATAGCGAAACCATGTGAATAATACAAAGTCTTACCTGGTGTGAGGTATGGCTTAATCTTTGGCCAGCAAGCAATCTGACCGGCATCAGAAAGCAACATACAGATAATAGTACCCTTCTCTGCTGCCTCCTCGATAGAGAACAAAGTCTTGCCAGGTACCCAACCGTCCTTCAAACACTTCTCGTAGGTCTTACCCTGACGCTGTCCGACGATGACGTTGAAACCATTATCGCGAAGGTTACATGCCTGACCAGGACCCTGGATACCATAACCGATAACTGCGATAGTTTCGTTCTTCAATACTTCACGTGCTTTCTCCAATGAAAATTCATGACTGGTGACAACTGTTTCCATTACGCCACCGAAATTCATTTCTGCCATAATTGTAATTTACTTTTTGTGCGGCTTGCCATTTGTGGAGCCGCGGGTTATACTTGTCCATACGGATGCGAGCTGTATTCTTATCCAAAGAGAGCCTGTTTGATCCGTCCACCACCTATCCAAGGTAGCGGCTCTGGGGTTATTTTTTATTTTCGACTGCAAAGGTAAGAAATTCTCATGAAATCACCAAATTTTTCTTTCATTTTTTTGCAAATTTTACTTTACTTCTTACGATTTCCACCTCTTCTGAGCTATTTTTACTTATTTTTGTTATTTTTATGCAATATTCTTCGCATTTTTCCTCCTCATTTGTTTTTTCCAAATAGAAATTAAGTTGGTCACCTTGATGACTTTCTGCCACATAAGCAACCTCGAATCGTTGCAAAAAGTGAGTTCTGTAATAATCCAAATCAAAGAGATCGAGGATATGTTCTATATATTTCACCGAATTGATGTGTCCATTCACGTCTACATCATTGTAATAAGTATTGATTGTGCGCACCAATTTCGCATCCTTACTCATCTTAACTCTTGAGCTGGCATCTATTGGACATAGCGTTTCTTCATCAATATATTCTTTGATGAGTCCATCATTGATGCTGAAAATATCAACAGGCTGTCGGGTATCAGTATCTATCATTGCCCAGACACTCTTACCATAACCATAGATTTTTTCTTCTATATCCGCAGAAGAAGCATCTACCTTTCCACAGATTTTGAAATCACGGGCAGTGAAATACTTCATAGCATTCTCAACCCAAGTCTCTACGAAAAACTTATCATAAGACTTTGGCATCTCTGTCATTTCTACAGCCAGACGGCTAAGCACCCATGTTTTGTGACGAGACATCAGATAATTCATTCCATACCCACGGTCATTACTATGAAAATCGGCTGCATTGAGCAGATGATTGCCCAAATGTCCCATAAAAAGATGGCTGGAAAAATCACAATGGAATGGTTCTGCCAAAAACTCGTATCGTCCTACTTTACTTAATAATTCTGGTTTCATTTTACTAGATCTTTAAATTAATTTTCCCGTACTAAAAATTTCAAGCTATTTTACACCTTATTATATATAAAGTACACCTTATATTATATATTAAGAAGAAAACAGCTTGCTAAAAACTATACTTATAATAAGAAAAGTCCCTTGTTTCCCTACATTTTACTTGCAGGAAAACAAAGGACCCAATTCTTATCATTTAATCTTCTGCATTCTGCTTCAAATAGTCAGAAATTGGCTCATCAAAACTTCTTGTTACAGCAATTCGTCCGCTACGAGTATACTGCAACAGGCAATCATAACTATTAAGCTGATGGAAAAGATCGGTAATATCCTCTGTCAATCCCGCCAAGAGCACAGTACTGTAAGTAGGATTAACCTCCATCATACGCGCATCATGCTTACGAATGGTACGCGAAACCTCTGGGTTCTCTAACAAAATAGGAGTAGAGATCTTGAAGAGAGCCACCTCATGAATGAAAATCTGATCATCGATATAGTAATTACTCTTCACAACATCGATTTTCTTCTCAATGGCCTTGTTGATCTTCTCTATCTGCTCAGGATCACTCCATACGGTAATAGTATACTTATGAATGTTCTTAATGCTACTGGCTGAAACATTCAAGCTCTCAATATTAACCTGTCTACGAGTAAATACTGCGGTAATCTGATTCAGAATACCCGCAATATTTTCTGAGTAAACGAGCAGTGTATATAATTTCTTTTCGTTATTATTCTCCATTGTCCTTTTCTTTTAATAGTGAAGCTAAGCTACATCTTAATAGTTAAGTTCAAGCTGCATTTCTTCTACACTCTTACCAGGTAGGGTCATCGGTACGATGTCCTCATTCTCCTTGATGGCACACTCCAAAAGGTATGGTCCCTTGGTGGCTATCATCTTCTCTACCTTTGCCTTGAGATCCTTACGGTCGATAACTACATCATAAGGGATACCATAAGCCTTGGCTATCTCCTCATAATGAGGATTCAGCATACGGGTGAAAGAATGGCGCCCCTCAAACATCAAGTCTTGCCACTGTCGGACATTACCCAAGTAATTGTTGTTCAAGAGAATCATCTTTACAGGAGCCTGCTGTTCCATGATAGTACCCAACTCCTGAATATTCATCTGGAATCCACCATCACCAAAGAAACAGCAGATTGTTCTATCTGGAGCACCGAAAGTAGCACCGATAGCAGCAGGAAGGCCGAAGCCCATGGTTCCGAAACCGCCACTGGTTACAATACTCAACTTCTTTGTAAACTTGAAGTAACGGCTGGAAATCATCTGGTTCTGACCTACATCATTTACGAGAACAGCCTCATTATGAGTAGCTTCTGTCACCACATTGGTAACCTCACCCATCAAGAGAGGTCCCTCTGTAGGATGAATATCCTTCTCTATCACCTTTTCCTGTTCCTGCTGACGATATTCCTCAAAAGAATCTCTCCATTCACGATGAACATTCTTATTCAAAAGACGAGTGATAGCTGGCAAGGTCTGCTTACAGTCACCAACAACAGCAACATCGGTTTTGATTACCTTGTCGATTTCAGCCTTATCAATATCCAGATGGATGATTTTAGCCTGCTTGGCATACTTGGAAGGAACACCGGTAATACGATCACTAAAACGCATACCGATAGCAATGAGCACATCGCATTCCTGGGTCTTCATGTTGGTAGCATAAGAACCATGCATACCAAGCATACCCATATTGAGGGGGTGATTGCTAGGAAGAGCAGAGAGACCGAGCAAGGTGCGGCCTGCCGGAATATCAGCTTTCTCCAAAAACTCAACCAATTCATTATGTGCACCACCCAATTCAACACCATGTCCTACAAGAGCAAAAGGCTTCTTTGCCTGATTGATAAGTTCTGCAGCCTCAGCTACAGACTTCTCATCAATCTTTGGATATGGATTATAAGATGTAACCTTTTCACATTTTACTGGCTCCCACTCACAGGTTGCAACCTGAGCATTCTTAGTAAAATCGAGCACTACAGGACCAGGACGACCACTGCGAGCGATATAAAACGCACGACTTATAGCCCAGGCAACATCCTCTGGACGACGAATCTGATAAGCCCATTTAGAGATTGGCTGGGTAACACCCACTAAGTCTACCTCCTGGAAGGCATCGGTACCCAAAGCCCCTACACCTACCTGTCCGGCAATAACCACGATTGGTGTAGAATCCATCATGGCATCAGCAATACCGGTAAGAGTATTAGTTGCTCCAGGACCACTGGTCACGAGAGTCACGCCCACTTCGCCACTGACTCGGGCATAGCCCTGTGCAGCGTGAGCAGCAGCCTGCTCATGACGTACCAAGATGTGATCAAACATCTTCTTCTCTCCTCTCGTGTAACCATACAGTGCATCAAACACTGGCATGATGCTGCCACCAGGATAACCGAAGATGGTCTTAACCCCTTCGTTATGCAGTGAGCGCATCAAGGCTTCAGCTCCTGTTATTACTTCTTTTGCCATTTATCTAATATATAAAAATGATAAGAGAACAGGAATTTCCGTGAAAGAAATCCCAAAATTCTCTCAGAATAATTCAAACTATCTTTTTTATTTTTCAGCTTAAAAAATTAATCGATGATTCTTACACCACCCTTATCAGCCGAACTTACGCTCTGTGCGTATGCACGCAAAGCCTTGCTTACCACGCGATTACGCTTCAGAGGCTGCTGAGGGCGAGCTGCCAATTCCTCTTCAGAGAGCTTCACATTAATAGAACGGCTAGGAATATCAATGACGATGATATCACCATCCTTAATCTTACCGATGTTTCCACCGGCAGCTGCCTCTGGACTGATGTGACCAATACTTAAACCAGATGTACCACCAGAGAAACGACCATCAGTAATAAGGGCACATTCCTTTCCGAGATGACGGCTCTTGATATAAGAGGTAGGGTAAAGCATCTCCTGCATACCTGGTCCACCCTTAGGACCTTCGTGTGTGATGACCACACAATCACCAGAGTTCACCTTACCACCAAGGATACCCTCGCAGGCATCTTCCTGAGAATCGAAGCATACTGCTGGACCCTCGAAATGCCAAAGCACAGGATCTACACCAGCAGTCTTCACAACACAACCATTCTGTGCGATATTACCAAAGAGAACAGCAAGACCACCATCCTTGGTATAAGCATGTTCGAGATCACGGATACAACCATTCTCTCTATCTGTATCAAGACTTTCCCACTGTGCATCCTGACTTCCCATCTGAGTAGAGAATTTTCTGCCAGGAGCAGAATGATAGATGCGGTCTGCCTCTGGATCAATCTCAGCACCAGTAATATCATACTTCTTCATCTGTTCATCGAGTGTCTTACCATCCACGCGCTTTACAGCACCATTAATCAAACCGCCCTTGTTAAGTTCGTTCAGGATACCCAAGATACCACCGGCACGGTTGCATTCCTGCACACTATACTTCTGAGTATTAGGCGACAACTTACAGAGGCAAGGCACCTTACGGCTCAATTGGTCGATATCTTCCATCTTGAAGTCAGCACCAGCTTCCTGAGCTACAGCCAGAAGATGGAGCACGGTATTGGTACTACCACCCATAGCAATATCAAGAGTCATGGCATTGAGGAATGCATCACGGGTAGCAATATTACGTGGCAATACACTCTCATCACCATCCTCATAATAAGCATAGGCATTCTTCACAACCTGACGGGCCGCAGCCTTGAAGAGTTCTATGCGGTTCTTGTGAGTAGCGAGAATAGTACCATTGCCAGGAAGACTCAAGCCGATAGCCTCAGTAAGAGAGTTCATGGAATTGGCAGTAAACATACCAGAACAACTACCGCAACCAGGGCAAGCGCACTGCTCAATCTGCTTCATCTCCTCATCACTCACGCTGGTATCAGCACCCTTAATCATAGCTGTAATCAAGTCGGCATTCTCCCCCTTCCAGCGACCGGCTTCCATCGGACCTCCAGAACAGAATACGGTAGGGATGTTCAGACGCATAGAAGCCATCAACATACCTGGAGTTACCTTATCACAGTTAGAGATGCAAATCATAGCATCAGCCTTGTGAGCATTCACCATATATTCCACAGAATCAGCAATGATATCGCGACTTGGGAGGGAATAGAGCATTCCGTCGTGACCCATAGCGATACCGTCGTCTACAGCGATGGTATTGAATTCGGCTGCATAGCAACCCATTGCCTCAATTTCCTTCTTGACAATCTGACCAATTTCATGAAGATGAGTATGACCAGGAACAAACTGTGTAAAGCTGTTCACGATAGCAATAATTGGTTTACCAAACTGCTCGTGTTTCATACCTGCAGCTACCCAAAGAGCTCGGGCACCCGCCATTCTTCTGCCTTCAGTACAGACGCTACTTCTTAATGGATGTTTCATATCTTTCTTATCTAAATTTCTATTCAATATCATAAAAAAGAGCCTTCAAAATGCTCCAGATTCTATAATTGAGTGCAAAGATACAGAGAATTTATGTAATAACCAACTAATTTCGCATAAACTTTCAAAATAACGCTATTTTTTGTTAGAAAATACAATAAATTGCTTACGATTTATTATAGAATAGCACATTTATATAGAATTGTGCAATCAAAAATCCACGGAATACATGAAATCCTGCAATATTCATGCATTCCGCGGATACTTTTTGTTATCTGATAAAAAACTATAATTCAAAAACCTGGGCAGAACGTCCCTTAACTTCTACTACCTTGTCACCAAGACCACTGATCTGAAGCTTGAGTGTACGTGGCAATGCATTCACCACCTTGAGCCAGGTCTTACCGGTTTTAGAATCCTTTACCACGCTGGTACCTACATAACGATTCAAGGCTGCAGACAAATTCAGTTCAGAAACAACATAGGTATCACCTGCATGCTGGCCAAACATTTTCTGCATCTTATAGCTTTCGGTAAAACGAATCTTCTCAGAGTTGTCGAAGTAAATCATGTCCGGATTCCAATTGCTGTAACCGTTCTTGCAAAGCAATGGTGCATAAGAGGTCATCTCTACCACATCGGCATTGCGCTCTACATTGCAGAGATGGATGCCCTCTGCCAAAGCCCGGTCTAACTCATTATTACCATTGGCAGCATATTCGCCCAAATAAACCTTCGGTGCCTTGCGGTCGTAGTTATCGTAGTAGTCCTGATGATTGATGAACCATCCCGGCTTCTCGTAGTAATGTTCATCCACCGCATCAATCCATTGCTTATTCTCCTTAGCAATCTTCCACCCCTCAATATAATCAGAAGATGGGTAATGGAATGGACCTACCGTACCTATAACTTCTATCTCAGGATGCTTCTCCTTCAAAGCTTTACATATCATCAAATAGCGCTTCTCGAAATCTGTTGAAATCAAATCCTCATTACCGATTCCCACCATCTTCAGATTGAAAGAAGCAGGATGACCTGCATCGGCTCTCATCTTAGCCCACTTTGATGTAGCAGGGTCGCCATTCGCCCACTCCACCAAGTCGAGCACATCCTGAACATACTGCGGCATCTCCGACATTGGGATTCCTCCCTGCTGACCACAGATTCCATCAGTATTAGGCTGAGAATTCTGACAAGGTACGCCTGCAGCTAATACAGGCAGAGGCTCTGCGCCCATATCTTCACACCACTGAAAATACTCGAAAAATCCCAGCTTACGAGTCTGATGATAATTCCATATATTGCGTGCAGGCTTACGGTCTTTCTGCGGACCTACGCTTTCCTTCCAATGATAAATATTCTCCAAGCCCTGTCCGTGAAGCATACATCCGCCTGGAAAACGGACAAAGCGTGGATTCAATTCTGCGATGGTCTCAGCTAAGTCTTTTCTCAATCCATGCCCTTTATAGGTATCTTGCGGCATCAGACTCACAAGGTCAACGGCCACCTTTTCCTCACCCTTCGGGATAATGGCAAACCGGATATCCTTGCCATCACCTAAATCACCTTTATATTTGTCTGTGACGATGAGTTGGGCTTTATATTCTCCCCATTCAGTACCTTGTATCTTCATCTTAGCCTGAGCCATAGGAAGTCCTTCCTTATCGACAAGCGCCACGGTAAGCTGCTTTTTCTTTCCATCGACACATCGGGCATACAGCCCCACATTGTAAGCAGCACCACGCTTGATAGGAATACCTTCCCAACCTATATTATATATAGGAGTAGAACCCACCATGACAAAATGAGAATTATTCTTGCTCACGCCATTTTCCGTAAAAATTCGGGCAGGAGCATTCTTATCACCGGTAGAAGGCGAAAGTTCAACACCCATCCAGGCAGTAGTGGCATTCCACCCTTTTTTCTCACCATTATATTCGAAATCACCATTCTGCAGCAGCTCAGCACATAGACCACCATCGGCAGCCCTACTGATGTCTTCAAAGAAGATACCTATCAGTTTATCAGAGATACGATACGACTTCTGAGGCTTGACATGAAGCTGAGCGGTCACTTCACTACCACTTCCCAACTCAGTACCCTTTTCCTTCAGATATGCCTGAAGCTCAGCCTCATTGTGGGGCAACTTCCGGCTGTTCTCCCGATTCTCTTCAGCGAGAGCCTTATGCCAGGAACGGATATAATCAAGATGAACAGCCGGAATCTCAAAGTCGTTGCCTTCATATCGTTTTCCATTGATGGTTGCAGTATCCCGCTGCCAGAGAATATCATCTGCAGCAGCTTCGAGCGAATCCTCCTCAAAAGTACGGAAATTCCTATCGGCATGAACATATCGTTTCCCCTTAGCAGTCTTCAGATAGATATCAAAAGTACCATCATCCATCTGATAAGCAGCTACATCCGTGATACCCTTCTCTTTCATGATAGGATAATCCTGTGGACGCCAAGTAACCAGATCTTCCGAATATGCTACAGCAAATTGAGGCGAACGGCTATTGACGCTCCAAAGTGCACGCCAGGTTCCATCATTTGCCTTCATCACAAAAGGACGATACATTTTCTTCTCGCTCCCCCATGGGCCAAAATCACTGGCGCATAACTGTCCTACATCTACCCAGCGCTCATCATCTGTGAAATAAGCAAGATGCAGTCCCTGATTCTCAGCAGGTGAATATATGAAAACTTGACATGTTGAGTCCTTGCCTACTATAGAATAAGCAGGATTATCATTGATTGGATTCTGCGCAACAGATTGCATCGAGGCAAGCAAAACCGCAGAAAAAAGCAAATACTTTGTTTTCTTCATTTTTTGTTATTAATTATTTTTGCATGCAAAAAAGGCAGGATACATTCCTGCGCCCTGCCTCATAAAATCGAGATATTTACTAATCCAATATCTTATCAATAATTGATTATTGGTAATATTCCTTCTTGCCGGCAGCGAGCGTATTCTTCATCAAAGAACAAATCGTCATCGGTCCTACGCCACCTGGTACAGGAGTAATGAACGAACATTTCTCTGCCACCTCATCAAATTTCACATCACCATTCAAGCGGAAACCGCTCTTACGTGTAGCATCAGGCACACGAGTTGTACCCACATCTATCACAACAGCTCCTGGCTTGACCATATCTGCCGTAACAAAATCCGGTCTGCCAATAGCAGCAATAATGATATCAGCCTCAAGGCACTCCTCTTTCAAATGAGCTGAATGAGAGTGACATACAGTAACTGTAGAATCACCATATTGCTTCTGCATCATCAACTGAGCCATTGGTTTGCCCACGATGTTGCTTCTGCCTAGGATGACACACTTCTTGCCACTTGTTTCTATCTGATAATGCTGCAGCAAAGTGAGAATGCCAAGTGGCGTAGCAGAGATAAAGCAAGGCAAACCAATAGCCATTCTTCCCACATTGACCGGATGGAAACCATCCACATCCTTGCGGTAATCTATTGCCATCGTAACCTTCTGCTCATCAATGTGCTTAGGCAGAGGCAACTGCACGATGAAACCATCAACGTCGTCATCATGATTCAGGTTGTCTACACAAGCCAGCAACTCCTCCTCAGTTACATCTTTTTCATAGCGGATAAGGGTCGACTTAAATCCACATTTTTCACACGCCAAGACCTTGTTCTTCACATAGGTCTCGCTACCTCCGTCATGGCCCACAAGAATTGCAGCCAGATGTGGCTGCTTTCCTCCGTTAGCCACAATCTGGGCTACCTCCTGGGCTATCTGTTCTTTAATGGCGGCTGCTGTCGCCTTTCCGTCTATTAGCTGCATTTGAAATTATGATTATGATTGTACTTACTCTTACATTCCTGGCATCTTAGGCATACCTGGCATACCCTTCATACGGCTCATCATCTGAGCCATCTTGTTGCCTGTCATCATCTGCATCATCTTGCGAGTCTGATCGAACTGCTTGATAAGCTTGTTCACTTCCTGGATATTAGTACCCGAACCCTTTGCAATACGCTGACGACGAGAGGTATTGAGGATAGCTGGATTGGTACGCTCCTTAGGAGTCATACTCAGAATGATAGCCTCGATGCCCTTAAAAGCATCTTCAGGAATATCAACATCGCGGATAGCCTTGCCCACACCAGGAATCATGGCTGCCAAGTCCTTGATGTTACCCATCTTCTTGATCTGCTGAATCTGATTGTAGAAGTCGTTGAAATCAAACTGATTCTTGCGAATCTTCTTCTCCAACTTCTTTGCCTCTTCCAAGTCGAACTGCTCCTGCGCACGCTCTACGAGAGATACAACGTCACCCATTCCGAGAATACGGTCTGCCATACGGGCAGGATGGAACACATCAATAGCCTCCATCTTCTCACCGGTACCGATAAACTTGATAGGCTTGGTAACTACTGTACGGATACTGAGGGCAGCACCACCACGGGTATCACCATCAAGCTTGGTCAATACAACACCATTGAAATCAAGACGGTCATTAAACTCCTTGGCTGTATTGACAGCATCCTGACCAGTCATTGAGTCAACGACAAAGAGAGTTTCATCAGGATGAAGATGATTCTTGAGATTACTGATCTCATTCATCATCTGCTCATCGATGGCAAGACGACCGGCAGTATCGACGATAACCACGTCATTGCCATTGGTCTTTGCCTGCTGGATAGCATGGTCGGCAATAATACATACATCCTTATTATCAGACTCACTATATACAGGAACACCAACCTGTTCACCCACAACATGGAGCTGCTGGATAGCAGCAGGACGGTAAACGTCGCAGGCAACGAGCAATGGCTTCTTACCTTTCTTTGTCTTAAGCATATTGGCAAGCTTGCCGCTGAATGTAGTTTTACCAGAACCCTGAAGACCGCTCATGAGGATGATGGCAGGATGACCTTCGAGCTTCAATGGAGCCTCTTCTCCACCCATGAGTTCTGCAAGTTCATCATGAACCAGCTTCACCATCAACTGACCAGGCTTCACTGCTGTCAACACATTCATACCGAGCGCCTTTTCCTTCACCTTGTTGGTAAATTCCTTTGCCACTTTATAGTTGACATCGGCATCGAGGAGTGCGCGGCGCACATCCTTCATAGTCTCAGCTACATTGATTTCGGTAATCTTACCTTCACCCTTCAAGATTTTGAAGGAACGTTCTAATCTATCACTTAAATTTTCAAACATGTTCTTAATTGTACTTTTTTATTTCGGGCACAAAGTTACGAACTTTTTCCGAGAAAGCCAACTCAATCTCAATTATTTTTCATTTTCTTGCTCTTTTGCATCATTTTGAACATTTGGAAGCATTTTCTCTGATGATTCCTGCTTGGTCTCACCCTGCTTTTCCAAAGTTTCTTTCTTGTTAGCGCTCAGATTGATAGGATTATTCAGTTCATACTTCTTTCCCGTAGCTTTTTCGTAGGCATTGATGAGCGGATCCTTGTTTTCCATCTTCGAGAACACCTTCCTGGCCTCCTTCAGATGTTTCTGGTCGCGACGCCCCTGACTGTCCATCATGTTGCCCAGGTCGAAGCCTACCAGACGGGTATGTCCCAGTGCGGCATTTCTGCCTGCCTCCACAGCTTCCTGGCAGGCCTGGCTCTTCACCTTGCCGACGTTTTCCTGGTTCTTGCCCCAAACGGTTACCTCACCCAACTGCTTGGCTTCCGGTAAGAGAAACACTGTATCAGGCAATTCCTTGTATCGAATAGTTGCCTTCACATAACCAGGTTTAGATACTGTTGCAGAGTCAAACTGGTAGCGCATCGTCCAATAGCCCCGATAATCGGTTCTCGCCCAATGATTGTTGTTGGTATGGATAAGTGCTTCACGGATAGGCACATGATCTTCTGCCGATGCGATGACACATGTCTTCTGCGCATAGGCAACCTGCCCTATCATAGCAAGCAATACTACAAAAATCAATATCATTCGTTTCATGTTTATTTCCTCAGTTTTTATCTTTTCATTGTTCGTAGCAAATATCTTTGCTTTATTTTGTTCTTTTAAATACAAAAGTAATGATAAAATCTGATACTCCTTAGATTTCCTTAAGAAGTTTAAGTTCATTTAAAGAGTAAATCCTCTTTTTTTTATTTTCGTAACAGATTTCTGAACATCTGAAGCTGAACTTATCGGTTTTACATCTTTGATATACAGCGCGAGCAAGAAAGAATATAAAGAAATGATATATAAATAGTTACACTATATATTTAACACATATTTAACGCAGTTTTTTTTCAGTATTCAGCATTCAGAGTTCAGATTTGCAAAAAACGCCCTGCGGTTACTGTCGAGGACTAAGTATGATACTTTCATCCCATAAGTATGTCACTTTCACCTCATAAGTATGATACTTATACTTCAAAAGCAGCATGGAGATAAGAAGTAATACCAAACAGGAAGCGTCCTGCTCTTTTTTCTCGGTGAACCATAATCTAAGTGTGAGAAAGTATGAGGAAGTATGAAGTAGCGTTTTCAGATTTCGTATCTTTGCAGCGTCATTCAAAGAGAATGATATTCCTATCCCAACGGGGAGGGAAGTAATGCTAGCAAATTGATGAGAACTATAAAAAATATAGGGACATCTCAGTCTCTATCAAAGAAACAAAGGTGCCCCTATAAAATATACCAGAGTCGCCAGTCTGCAAATAAGGGATTTATTCTGCAATACCCTGCTTCTCAATACGCTTAGCCTCTTCAAGCAACTTGATGGCATCCACATACTGAGCGATACCCTGTGCCACTTCCTTGGCTGCTTTCATTGCCAAGACAACAGTCTGAGGACGGTGGACCACATCACCTCCGGCAAAAACACCGCGACGGGTTGTCATACCGAAAGGACGCTCCACCACCTTTACGTATCCCTTCTCATCTACCTCTATACCCTCGGTAGTAGACACAATACGGTTGGCAGGTCTCGAACCAATGGCCAGATAAATACGATCGAACTTTTCAACTCTTTCGCCCTCAGGAGTATTCAATACACAACTTCCAAGACGGCCATTTTTACCTTTGAGGAAAGCTTCAACGGTGGTCTTCCACTCAAATTTCACCCCTTCCTTGAGCGCTTCCTCATACTCACTTTTGATGGCAGGCATCTCTTCCTGCGTCTTACGATAAAGCACGGTTACATCAGCACCGAGACGAATGGCAGTACGAGCAGCATCCATAGCCACATTACCACCACCAATCACACCAACCCTTTCTCCATCACGCAAAGGCACCATATCACGAGTCAAAGCTCCTTCGTTATAGGCATTTACATTGTGCAGGAAATATGTACTCTGGCTGACACCGTGAAGGTTTGAACCTGGAGTGGAATCCATATTTTGAGGTACACTGGTACCTGTTCCCATAAAGATGGCATCATAGCCTGCACGGAAAAGACTGTCTATCGTAACATTGTTCTCACCTACCATACAGTTGGTAATAAACTGAACACCCAATGCCTCAATCTTACTGATCTCATCACGTACAACGCTCTTAGGCAAACGATACTCAGGAATACCATACATCAAGACTCCTCCCGGCTCTGCCTGTCCCTCAAAAATAGTAACATTAAAACCCTGACGAGCCAAATCGCCCGCAACAGTCAAACCTGCAGGACCAGAACCAATGACAGCTATACGACCACGGGGCTTCTGTGGCAAGCGTTCACGGGAAAGTTTCATCTTCGTATCAAAATCAGCAACAAACTGTTCCAGTTTTCCTATCTGTACAGGCTTACCCTTCTTTCCCAGCACACAATGACCTTGGCACTGCTTCTCATGAGGGCATACACGTCCGCAGATAGCAGGCAGATTTGTTTTTGCATTGAGGATACTCATTGCAGCACCCATGTTACCCATAGAGAGTTCATGCACAAAGTCAGGAATGTCGTTTTCAATAGGACATCCCTTCTTACACTGCGGAATCTTGCAGTGAAGGCAACGTTTGGCTTCCTCTATCGCCTCACGGGTAGAGAAGCCCTCGTTTACAACCTGAAAAGCGGCAGAGGTATCAACCTGAGTTTGCTGCTCATTCATATCTATTCCTTTCTGACTTGTCTGTTCGTCCATTACTACTCTTCTTTAATGTTTTACAATCTTTTTTTTTAAAAAAAAAGAGAGTCCAATATTCCCATACAAGACTCCCTATAATTATAATTAACTATTATGATTTCTTGATTTCAATATCTTCCTTCACATGATTTCTAATCTTTGTGAGGAATACCTTCATGCGTTTGGCATCCTTATGATCGATGATATCAATCAATTCAGCGAGCTCCTCGCGAATCTGTGCTACCTGACCACTAGTATATGGGTTAAAGAGAATTTCCTGCAACAGATAATCATCCTCGTTCAATACCCCCTTGGCAATCTGCATGTGACGCTTGAAGGTTGTACCAGGTGCATCCTGATGTTTCATAACCGCAGCAAATACGAAAGTACTTACAAAAGGAATACTCAACGAATAAGCCACCGTCTGGTCATGCTCATCAAAAGTATATTCATGAAGACTCAATCCCAACTTCTGATACAGATCCTTAAAGAAGATTTTACCCATATAGTCACCCTCTTTGATAATAACGGCATTCTCTTCAGAAAGCTGATTCAAATTGGCGAAAGTAGGACCAAACATCGGGTGCGTACTCACAAATCGGAAACCACTCTTTTCATAGAATTCCTGCAAACCAGTCTTTACAGATGCAATATCCGAAATTATACAGTCGTGAGAGAGATGTGGCAACACCTCTTCAAAGGCAGAAAGAGTGTATCTTACCGTCACAGCATTGATGACAAGCTCAGGACGGAACATCTCTATCTCCTCCATTTTAGTAAAGCGGTAGCAGTTATATGTGAAACGCAGACGCTTGGCATCCTTCTCGAAAACTGCCACCTCGTGATCAAAGCTGAGCAGGTCGATGAAGAAACTTCCCATCTTTCCTGCTCCCATGATTAATATTCTCATATTTTTCAAGTGAAGAGTGAAGAGTGATGAACAAAGAATTCTACAGCATCATTTGTTTAAACGAAAAAACTACAGCAAAGAACCCAAGCCCTCAAAGCATTTGGATTCTCCACTCTTCGTTCTTCACTCTTCACTTAATTTACTTCTGATTCAAAATTTCCAACTGCTGACGAACACTCTCTTCGTGAATGTGCTCAAAAATCTGAGCAGCAAACTCAGGACTCATACCACAGAGAGAAGCCTGAGCACCTCTCTTATCCAGAATCTCATTATAACGATTAGTCTGAACGATAGTCATATTATGCTCCTTCTTGTAAGTACCAATCTCACGGCATATACGCATACGCTTAGCCAAGAGATCCATCAACTGGTTGTCACACTCATCAATCTGGCCACGCAACTGATGTAAGCCCTCAGTAGAGTAATGCTCATCACGAACAACGAGCAGACTCAAAATGTAATCCAGGATTTCTGGAGTAACCTGCTGCTTAGCATCACTCCATGCATCGTCAGGATTGCAATGGCTTTCAACGATAAGACCATCAAAACCTAAGTCCATTGCCTGCTGGCAAAGAGGAGCTATCAAATCGCGACGACCACCGATATGGCTAGGATCACAAATGATAGGCAACTGAGGCAGGCGACGGTGCAATTCTATTGGAATCTGCCACATTGGAAGATTACGATAAATTTTCTTATCGAAACTTGAGAAACCACGGTGGATAGCACCAAGCTTCTTGATGCCAGCCTGATTAATACGCTGGAGAGCACCAATCCAAAGTTCGAGGTCTGGATTAACAGGATTCTTTACCAATACCGGTACATCCACGCCCTTCAAGCTATCAGCAAGAGCCTGCATGGCAAATGGGTTGGCAGATGTACGTGCACCTACCCAGAGAATGTCGATTCCATATTTCAAGGCGAGCTCTACATGCTCAGGAGTAGCCACCTCAGTAGCTGTGAACATACCAGTCTCCTCCTTTACCTGCTTCATCCAAGGTAAAGCAACCTCGCCATTTCCCTCGAAACCTCCTGGTTTGGTACGTGGCTTCCAAACACCTGCGCGGAACATGTGGCAACCCTTAGCTGCCAACTGTTTTGCGGTAGTCATCACTTGCTCTTCTGTCTCTGCAGAGCATGGACCTGCAATGATACAAGGGCGTTCCTGGTCACTAGGAAAATTCAATGGTTCTAATTCTAATTCCATAGTCGTATATTTTTATGTTCTTATGATTCAAATACTTTTTTAATTCTTTCCAATGCCTCCTTCATTTTTTCATCCTTGGCACAGAGGCTGATACGGATATATCGCTTGCCATTACTTCCGAAGATAAATCCTGGTGTGATAAACACACGAGCCTCATGGAGAATCTTCTCAGTGAGATCTTCGACCTCTGTATACTTCTCGGGTATCTTACCCCAGAGGAACATTCCCACCTGATTAGGATCAAACTTGCAATCGAGCACCTTCATGATTTCTTCTGCAATATCACGGCGACGGCGATAATTAGCAATATTATTCGCACGATGCCACTCATCAGTATTATTGAGCATAGCTTCAGCTGCAGCAAGTTGGATACCACGGAAGGATCCGTTATCGATATTGCTCTTCACTTTCAGAATCCAAGAAATAAATGTCTTATTGCTCGAAATCATCGCCACACGCCAGCCTGGCATGTTGTGGCTCTTGCTCAGGGAATTGAACTCGATGCAGCAGTCCTTGGCTCCCGGCACCTGCATGATGCTCATTGGGTGCTCGTTGAGGATGAGCGAATATGGGTTGTCGTTCACCACCACTATGTTGTGCTTCTGGGCGAATGCCACCAGCTTTTCGTAGGTTTCGCGCTTCGCCACACCGCCTGTCGGCATGTTAGGATAGTTGGTCCACATCAGCTTTACGTGGCTCAGGTCCATCTTCTCCAGGGCATCGAAATCAGGCTGCCATCCGTTGTCCTCTCTCAGGTCGTAATAGGTAATCTTGGTTCCAAGAATCTTGTTGATGGCTGTATAGGTTGGATAACCTGGATTAGGAATGAGTACCTCATCACCAGGATTGCAGAATGCAAGCGTTACGTGCAGAATACCCTCTTTGCTACCGATAAGCGGCTGGATTTCCGTAGCCCAGTCAAGGTCTACATCATACCAACGCTTATAAAATCCAGCCATAGCCTTACGCAATTCCGGTATGCCCACTGTAGGCTGATAACCATGTGCGTTAGGATTATTGGCTACCTCGCAGAGCTTATCGATAGTCTGCTTAGAAGGCGGCATGTCTGGACTTCCAATGGCAAGGCTGATAATGTCCATGCCCTCGGCATTTAACTTAGCCACTTCCTTCAGCTTGCGACTGAAGTAGTATTCCTGTATTTCCGTTACTCTATTGGCTGGTTGTATCATAATTCTTATTTTTAATTCTTAACTGTCAACTATTAACTATTCATTTCAATCTATTCCTTCTCCTCGTATTCACCAAGGACCTTGATTTCCTTTACCAGTGGTGTGATGGCATCAATACTTTGGCGATAACGTGTCAAATTATCATAGGTAAGATCCACATAGAAGAGATATTCCCATTCATGTCCGATGTTCGGCAACGACTGAATCTTCGTCAGATTGATGTCATAGAAACTAAGAATGGTGAGTACCTTGGAGAGCGATCCTTCAGTATGAGGTAAGCTGAAGACGATACTAGCCTTGTTTGCTTTCTCGACAGGACGAAGCAGGGCCGCCTTCTGCGGATTGCAGACCACGAGGAACCGGGTATAGTTGTGCGGATTATCGTGGATTTCCTCCTGTAATACCTTCATACCATACATGTGAGCAGCATAGGCAGAACAGATAGCAGCCCATCCATGCACCTTATGCTGAGCTATATAAGCTGCAGAACCGGCTGTATCTTCTGCTTCCACAGCCTTTAAGTCCGGATGATTGGCAAGAAACTTACCGCACTGCATCAAAGCCACAGGATGAGAATGAACTTCCTGGAGGGAACTCCAGTCATCATCAGGCAAGCAGCAGATGCTATGCTCTATATGAAGTTTATGTTCTCCCACAACAGTCGTGCCGCTCTCCCGCAACAACTCATAGTTGTGAAGCAAACTTCCCGCAATCGTATTCTCTATGGCACAGATACCAACCACGGTTGGATCGCGCTTGATATTCTCAAACACCCCTTCGAAAGTGGCGCAACATATCAGCTCTATCTGCTCACCCTCGAAATACTGATGGGCAGCGATGTCGTGGAAAGATCCCAACTCTCCTTGTATTGCTATTCTCTTCATTGCCTTGTTTCTTATCTCTAACCCAATGTTTACTTAAGAACGTTTACGAAAAACGGTCCAACTCTGTATAGAGCGGGACCGTTTCGATGATTTCAAAGAATCTAATATCCTAAGTTGAAATTTACACGCAACTTCCCGCTTTACAATCGCTTGCAAAGTAAAAGTAATAGCTAAAAAAGTATGCGTTCAACTTCTTCATTGTCTTATTATTTTAATTGTTAATATTACGACTGCAAAAGTAACACTTTTATCTGACACCACCAAACAATTTGTCACTTTTTTCTGAATTTTGCTTATATTTTCTGTTCTAAAGCATTTTTTTAGCAGATTTTTATCAGAAAAAACTGATTGCTTGCAGATTTTTATCAGAAGAAAATAGATTCCTGCTACTCATTTCTGACGGAAACTGAGTCTAATGACAGTGTTCTCTACCTTCTGCCTTAAACTCACCTGTCAACTCTTCTATCTTTTCAGGATTCAGTTGCAGATATCGCTGCATATCCTTCTGTGCTCCTTCCTTGTCACCCATCTGCATCAACAGCCGCCCACGCTTCAGAAGATTTTCACTCAGGGCAGTCTTGTTTTCTGCATTTCCGACTTCAGCCTCAGCTATCTTCTCCTGCTCCACAATCTGTTGAGTCAGGGTAGCAATCAAGAGCACAGGATTCATCTCATTTAAATCCATATTATCCTTCTATATAATTAATGTGAAAAACTACGAGATGGCACCAATGATTTCGGTAACAGAAGCACATCCGTGTGCATCAAGCCATTCATTAATGCCATCCTTTACCTTCTTCGTAACCGCAGGATCAACAAAATTGGCAGTACCAATCTCAATAGCCGTTGCTCCACACATCAGGAATTCGATAGCATCCTTGGCATTCTGTATACCACCCAAACCAACTACAGGAATCTTCACAGCATGCGCAACATCCCAAACCATACGCAAAGCCACAGGTTTCACGCAAGGACCGCTCAAGCCGCCTGTACGAATACTCAACAAAGGCTGACGCTTCTCAATATCAACAGCCATACCCATCAAAGTATTGATAAGTGAAACAGAGTCTGCGCCCTCTGCCTCTACAGCACGGGCAATATCAGCAATATTGGTTACGTTAGGAGAAAGCTTCACGATAAGCGTCTTATGATATGCCTTTCTAACAGCTTTCACAACGCTTGCGGCACCTTCACAAGTAACACCGAATGCCATACCGCCATCTTTCACGTTTGGACAAGAGATATTCAGCTCGATAGCAGGAATCTTCTCCAGTTCATTGATGCGCGCAGCACACTCTGCATAGCTTTCAGGCGAATGCCCACTCACATTCACAATCATATTGGTATCAATATCTTTTATCTGAGGATAGATATGTTCGCAGAAATAATCTACGCCCTTATTCTGAAGTCCCACGCAATTAAGCATTCCCTGAGGTGTTTCAGCCATACGTGGATAGTCATTTCCCTCACGAGGTTCCAGAGTTGTACCTTTAACGATAATACCACCGATTTCCTCTAATGGAACAAAATCAGCAAACTCCAAGCCGTAGCCGAAAGTACCCGATGCAGTCATCACAGGATTCTTCAATTTCAAATCCTTTATATTTACACTTAAATCAGCCATAATCTTTTAATAATCATTAAAAATGTTTTTACAAAACAAAGATTTTCCGATACCGTTTCCCACTCTAATGTAAAAAGTTTCTTCACTTTTCCCACCCACCGTTAGAGCAAGAGGCAACTTCATTCTTTATTTTCCTGCTTCACTAAATATCCCAAGTGAGTTTTTTGATATTGATGACAGGACCATCCTTACAAACACACTGATTTCCTTCAGTAGTTTTCTCTACACAACAGAGGCAAGCACCAACACCGCAAGCCATCTTATTCTCCAGAGAGACCTCACATTCTACATCTGCCTTCTTTGCAAAGCGAGCCACGCTTACCATCATCGGCTTAGGACCACAAGTAGAAATCATATCAAACTTCTCATTCTCTAAAACGGAGTGATTGGTCACAAAGCCTATTTCGCCCGCAGAACCATCTTCGGTAGTAATACAAACCTTACCTATCTTAGCAAATTCATTCAGTTCAAGCAAATCTTTTGCAGAACGTGCTCCCAACAGGAACACAACCTCAGCTCCAAAATCCTTGATAAGTTTACCAAAATATAGAAGTGGAGCTACACCTACGCCACCACCAACAAGCAGAAATTTCTGACTCTTTTCAGAAGGCATTGTAAAGCCATTACCAAGAGGCAACATACAGTTGAGAGAATCACCGGCCTTCAACTGTCCGAGCTGACGAGTGCCATCTCCAACCATTGCCACAAGCAACCAAAGCTGATTATTTTCACGATCCACATAATTAATGGAGATAGGACGACGAAGCATTGTGGTAGACGAATGCTCTACCTTTACTTCTACAAATTGGCCAGGCAAAATTTCCGGCAAAGGCTTTTCATCGGTAAGCTTTATCAAAACGTGCTTATCGCTGAGCGCTTCAACAGAAACTACCTTTAGGTCGAGAACATATTTTTTCATCTTAATGCTAATTTTATATGCTTATTATATATAATATGTATATGCACGCTATTGCATTCTTTCAAACAAACCATGCACACGTGACTTCTAAATGCAAAGGTACACCAAAAATCTGACTTAACGAAAAGAAACTAAGTTTTTTTTCAGATTTTCTAACCACCCAGGACGCCTTGACGACTTCAATTATAACTTGGGCACAACCATGAGCAAGAAGTTTTTAAATCATCAAGCCGTACTTGAACCACATTCGAAAGTTCTGACTTTTACTTTTTAGGAACAAAGGTCTCCCAAGTCTGATCATCATAGAAAATACGAATCTCAGTAATCTTTCTCTGTTGTTTGTCCACATACTTTACCGCCGTTTGAGCAATATTTTTAGGTGTACGGTTTACACCTTGCATTTGAGGCTGCTCAAAAAACGATGGGGAAGTAGGGGAGCCTGTACTACTAGCCGTACCAAAATCAAGAGTAGCTTCTACAGAAGAACCTACAGGTCTGGTGGAACTACCCGTCATGCTTCCTGCTTTCGCCGCTAAGCTTTCATTCATAGGATCTAAACCATTAGCCAGCCTTTCATTTCCATCCTCCTGAGCCTCCTGACTATTATACATAGGAGGAGTACCATAGAGTATCCAATACACATTTACTTGAGGAAAACTCTTATGAATCCCATCCACAATACTGAGTGACGGATTGGTTTTTCCATTGAAAATATTACTCAATGTTGCAGGTGTGCTACCTATCAACTGAGCAAAGCTTTGCTGAGTAAGATGCTGGTCATCCATCAGCTGTTTGATTCTATCTTTCATACTCTAAAATTTTATCGTTTACTTATGTCTAATTTCTATGTTTAATTTCCGAACAGGCGTTTTTTAACGCCATTTTCGTTTGATTTTACAAAGGTAAAACAAAAAATCGAAATATCCAAACATTTGCAATAGATTTTAGTTTTTTAAACTTTATCTTTATATTTGAGAATCTAAAATTCTATTCAACCTTACTTCGGTTTTTAGGTTTATATTTATAAATATCAACTTCAAAAACAAAACATTTAACAATTCATTTCTTTAATATTTTCGCCTAACTCACTGATTTATGAATCAATAACTAACACAAACCATTATTAATATAACGTTTTATACGTTATTTTCCTATTACCTAACATATTAAACTAGGTTTATAGAGTAATACAATCTCATAAACAACTGAGTTACAATAAGATGCAAGATATACATTTATCACGAATATTTATACATTTATCAATATAAAACCGAAAATTCATATTTATATTTATAAACATGAATTCCTCTATAAAGAATTTAGTTTTCTAGTATTTATATTTATAAACCAAAATACAGGATTGTATTTTATAAATTCACATTAATAAACTCTCAAAACATAAACCTTAAAAAATACAAACGTCAATTATCAGGCAACTGAAAATGGTAAATTTTTCCATTTTCGTCGTATTCTAGCCCATAGGAGGGGATGAACGAAAATATGCGAGTAATGGAAGGGGTTATTTTACATAAATATCTGATAATCACATATATTATGTACTATTTGAGCTAAATCCCAAAAATAGCCATCTAGCTTAGGAAATCACCTTTTTTATCATTTTTGAGCCCAAAAACACGTTTTCAGAACCCTGAAAAATCTCATTTTTACTGCTCAAAACACCCCTTTCAGCAAGAATTTACAAAGCTAAACGCTAGTTGGAAGCTACTCAGCTTACCCTGGTTCAATAGAGAGAAAACGCAAGCGAGCTTCTGTCGAGAGAAAACTCCCAGCAGAAGCTCGCCTACTCTACCCCACAACTAGTGAAGAATAAAAAATATAAGTTCTTTCATTAATTCGCCTGCCGAAGTAAATGGATTATCGAGACCTTTGCTCTTCGCATCTACCTCCTTAAACTTATCAATAATTCCCATCACCTTCATGCCAGAATAGTTTCTCATTCCTGTGATATAATCACGCACTGCCCAAGTTCCACGCAAATCCAAGAATTTTGCGAGTTCATTTTCATTCTGTTTATTAGGTGCATAATAAGCTATCATCAAGTTTTGGAAATAACTGAAGAGTATTGGGAGTAACGCATAGAGCGAACCACTCTTTGGATTTCCGTCAAAATATTTTATTATCAGATTTGCCTTATAAACATCTCGGTTTATAATAGCACTCCGAAGTTCGAACGCATTGAAATCCTTACTTACCCCTATTTCCTTCTCCACCAACTCAGGAGTGACACGTCGATCTTTCTCAGGAAGAGAAATGAGCAACTTATCAAGCTCCGAAGTAAGACGATGCAAATCAGCACCAATATGATCCGCTATCATCTGAGTAGCCTTGGGTTCTATTGTAGATTTCCTACTCTTGAGGTACGTTTCAATAAAACCAGGTAGCTGACGGTCATAAAGCTTCTTGCTTTCAAAGACCACTCCCACCTTTTCAGCTTGCGGAATAAACTTCTTCCGTCGGTCAATACTTCCGTTTTTATGACACAAAACAAGAATTGTTGTTTTTACCGGATTCAGGAGATACTTTTCCAGCGGTTCCAAATTCCGCAAATTCTGAGCTTCCTTCACTACCACCACCCTATATTCAGCCATCATCGGATAGCCTTTGCACATATCAACCACCTGCATTGCATTGACATCAGCGCCAAAAACTACGGTTTGATTGAAATCCTGCTCTTCCGGTTTAAGCACATTTTCACTGATAAAATCACAGATCTTATCTATATAAAAAGATTCATCACCCATCAAAACATAGACAGGCGCAAACTTCCGAGCTTTCAAATCTTTTATGATTTGCTCGTAACTTATTCCACTTTTCTTTTCTGCCATTGAATTATTTTTTGTACTTTTGCACAAGCAATCTTGCTGCAATCATGCAGGCATTCCATTCTCGCTTTTTGCCAGTTATTACAGCCTGCATTTCTGCATGCAAAGATACAAAAATTATTCGAACTACATATATAATAAGGTAGAGAAAATAAAAGTATATAATATATAATAAGGTATAGAAAAAATGATTCGCTTAAATTTACCACCTTTCGAAATGAAGATTTCTGGTACTAAGCAGCAACCAAAAATCCTCGATATTCTACGAAGAAAATATATCGCACTCACTCCAGAAGAATGGGTGCGACAGCACTTCATCCACTTTCTTATCGAGCATAAAGGATACCCTGCTGCCCTACTCGCCAATGAGATCCAGCTGCAATGTGGCGATAAAGTTTTGCGTGCTGACAGTGTTCTCTACTCCCGGGAACTTCAACCCAGAATGATTATAGAATACAAGGCTCCGCACATTCCCATCACTCAAAAAGTTTTCGACCAAGTCTCGACCTACAATCTCCTACTTCATGTTGACTTTCTGGTCGTCAGCAACGGTCTGGAGCACTATATTTGTAAGATGGATTATGACGGTAAAAAATATTTATTTCTTGAAGATATCCCTAACTATTCGGATTTATTGACACTTTAGCCACATATTATCTCCTTTCAAAATTTGCGAATTTACGGCCAATTAATCAGCCGTTCTAAAATTCGCAAATTTTGAGAGGGTTATTTTATGATAAAAAATCCCATTTCTTTTTGTAGTCTCCCTCTTTTATACTATCTTTGCAAAAAATATAGTTAATAATGTATGGGTACTCATCATTATTGAAGGTACCTAAATATATAGGTTATAAAGCAAAATGGCAAACGACAATATAAAAAAGATAGCTGTGGCAGGTACTGGCTATGTTGGTCTGAGTATAGCAACACTCCTGAGTCAGCACCACGAAGTCGTGGCAGTAGACGTGATTCAAGAAAAAGTGGATCTCATCAATAACCGCCACTCTCCAATTCAGGACGAGTACATAGAAAAGTACTTATCCGAGAAAGAGCTGAATCTCAAAGCAACAACCAATGGGGCTGCAGCTTACAAAGATGCAGACTTCGTTGTAATAGCTACCCCAACCAACTATGACCCTGTCAAAAACTACTTTGATACATCCCATGTAGAAGAAGTCATTCAGTTGGTAAAAGAGGTTAACCCAGAAGCCATCATGGTAATTAAAAGTACCATCCCCGTAGGATATACAGAAAACATTTGCAAAAAAATGGATTGCAACAACATCCTCTTTGCCCCAGAATTTCTACGGGAGAGCAAGGCACTTTACGACAACCTCTACCCTAGCCGCATAATCATTGGTCGTCCAAAAGACAATGAACGACTAGACAAGGCTGCCCATACCTTTGCTGCTCTTTTGCAAGAAGGTGCCATCAAGGAAAATATCGAAACCCTATATATGGGACTAACCGAGGCAGAAGCCGTAAAACTCTTCGCCAATACCTATCTGGCTCTCCGCGTAAGCTACTTCAACGAGTTGGATACCTATGCCGAGATGAAGGGACTTGATACCAAAGCCATCATAGACGGTGTAGGGTTGGATCCCCGCATCGGCACATTCTACAACAACCCTTCGTTCGGATATGGCGGCTACTGCCTTCCAAAAGATACCAAACAGTTGCTGGCAAACTACGCAGACGTACCAGAGAACCTGATCCAGGCCATTGTAGAGAGCAATCGCACCCGAAAGGATTTCATTGCAGACCGTGTGCTCAATAAGGCAGGCTATTATGACTATGCCAACCAGAACAATTATAACGAGGAAGAAGAGAAATCATGCGTCATCGGTGTATACCGACTCACCATGAAGAGTAACAGCGACAACTTCCGTCAAAGCAGCATACAGGGCGTGATGAAACGCATCAAGGCTAAAGGCGCACAAGTCATCATCTATGAGCCAACCTTGAAAGACGGAAGCACCTTCTTCGGCAGCCGGGTGGTGAATGATCTCGATGCATTCAAGCTGCAGAGTCAGGCTATCATCGCCAACAGATACGATAAATGTCTGGATGATGTAGAAGAGAAAGTTTATACTCGCGATATTTTCAGAAGAGACTAAGAGAGTGAAGAATGAAGAGTGAAGACTTCAAAGCTTATAAAGCGCAAGCCTATTTAAATGTTAGATATTAAATAATAAACATCAAAATAGATAAAAATGGCAAAATTAGTAATCAATTCCTATGAGGAATTTGCATCTCACCTCGGTGAGAAGTTAGGAGAATCAGACTGGTTGCAGATTGACCAGGAACGTATCAACAAGTTTGCAGATGCAACTCTCGATCCACAGTGGATCCATGTAGACGTAGAGCGTGCCAAGGTAGAGAGCCCTTACCACAGCACAATCGCTCATGGTTATCTTACCCTCTCAGTATTGCCTTATCTCTGGCAGCAGATTCTGGAGGTAAACAACCTTAAGATGCTCGTTAACTACGGTATGGACCAGATGCGTTTCGGCCAGCCAGTCATCACTGGTTCACGTGTTCGCCTTGTTGCTACCCTCCACGACATCCAGAACCTTCGTGGCATCTGTAAGACCAGCATCAAGTTCAGCATTGAGATTGAAGGTCAGCGCAAGCCTGCCCTCTCAGGAATCGCATCATTCCTCTATTATTTCAACAACTAAAGAGGAATATTCATAAAAGATACAGAAAATTGTCCTTCTGCTCAAGACGACACGAGAGAAGGACATTTTCTTTTCAATTAACAGAACGGTTTCTCTATTCAGAAAGAGAATTCCTTTCATAAATACCGATATTTTTATGGCAGCAGGAAAATGGATAGGCGGATTTCTCGGTTTCATCACCGCCGGCCCTCTTGGAGCCCTGGCTGGCTTTGCCCTAGGCTCTCTTTTCGACCACGGACTGGACGAGGTAAACAAGGAGGGATACAACAACCGGGAATATAGCAATGCCTATGAAGCCTACAGCGGGCAGCGCCGAAACTATGAAGGCGAGCGAAACTCATTCATGTTCTCGCTCCTCGTACTCTCCTCATACATCATCAATGCTGATGGCAAGATTATGCATTCAGAGATGGAGCTGGTACGCAACTTCCTCCGACAGAATTTTGGCGAAGCAGCCAAACAGCAGGGAGAAGAAATCCTCCTCAAACTCTTTGAACAGCAGAAACGTATTGGCATGCAACAGTATCGCAGCGTCATTCAAGACAGCTGTCATCAGATACGTTCCAATATGATGTACGAACAACGTCTTCAGTTGCTCAACTTCCTGGTTATGATAGCCCAAGCCGATGGTGTTGTGTCCCAAGCTGAGATACAGGCTCTCAAGGAAGTAGCCATCCACATGGGATTATCAGCAGAAGACGTTGATCAGATGCTCAATCTTGCGAGCGGCTCATCATCAGACAGTCTTGCTGACGCTTACCGTATTCTCGGCATCAGTCCGGAAGCCTCCAATGATGAAGTAAAAGCAGCCTATCGCAAGATGGCGCTCAAGCATCATCCCGACAAGGTGGCAGCATTGGGCGAAGACGTACGCCGTGCAGCAGAAAAGAAATTCCAGGAAATAAACGATGCCAAGGAACGCATCTTTAAAGCAAGAGGAATCTAACCAAAAAACGCCCTGAAAAAGTAAAAGCCAGAAAAATGCTGCTTTTACTCTTTCAGGGCGATTTTTATTTTACTATTTTTTATTCTCCGTCTTCAGCCTTCTTCTTACGGATAGCGCGCTTGCGCTTTGGCTTCTCTTCAGTAGCAGGAGAAGCTACCTTGATACCAGCCAATTCCGGGTCGATGAGAATACGTCCACAGTACTCACAAGGGATAATCTTCTTGTGCATCTTGATATCCAACTGGCGCTGAGGTGGAATCTTGTTGAAGCAACCACCACAAGCATCACGCTGTACGTATACGATACCGAGACCATTGCGAGCACCCTTACGGATACGCTTGAAGCTAGCGAGCAAACGTGGCTCAATCTTCTTTTCAAGCTCCAGAGCCTTCTCCTTCAAACGCTCCTCTTCCTCACGGGTTTCAGCCATGATGTCTTCCAGTTCAGAACGCTTCTCTACCAAGCCCTTCTCGCGGTCAGCCTTCTGCTCCTCAGCCTTGTGCAAGTCGAACTCACGCTCACGAATCTGCTGCAATCCCTCGCGAATCTTCTTATTGCAAAGCTCGATTTCCAACTCCTGGAACTCGATTTCCTTACTCAAAGTATCATACTCACGATTGTTGCTTACAGTCTCGAGCTGAGCATGATAGCGCTCTACGCTAGCCTGCGCATCAGCAATTTCCTGCTGCTTCTGAGATACTGCACGGTCAAACTGCTCCATCTCGCGCTGAATATTCTCAATACGAGTTGTCAAACCAGCAATCTCGTCTTCCAAATCCTCAACTTCGAGAGGCAACTCACCTCTTAACTCACGATTCTGATCAATGCCAGATAAGGTAACCTGAAGCTGATAGAGAGTCTTCAACTTCTCTTCCACTGTCAAATCTGTAGGATCTTTCTTTGCCATAATTCTGTATATCTAATTTTTAAACCTTATTTTATAAATATATAATTGGATTCGTATTAATTTCCGAGATATAGCATTTTGCTTCCGGGAACTGTTCCTGGATAATGCTACGGAAGATTTCGCTGGTGAACTGCTCGCTCTGATAATGTCCGATGACACAAATCTGTATTTCCTGTTCATGACCGAAATACTCATGATAGCTCATCTCGCCCGTGATAAAGGCATCAGCTCCAGCCTGGATAGCCTCTTCCAGCAGGAAGGAGCCCGAACCGCCACAAAGCGCCACCTTGCGGATTGGTCGGCGCAGAAGCTGATTACACTGCACGCACTCTACACCGAATCTTTCACGAAGCAGCAGCACCAGGTCATCAGCAGCAATTCCTTCAGCAAAGTGATTCTTCACCTCTTCAGAAAGTTTGCCAGCCTCAGCAGCTTGCCGAATATCCTCATCCGAGATTTCTCCGATAACTCCATTTCCGCCTTTCACTCCGTCCACTTCCTTTTCACCACCGAAGAACCTGACATTTTCCAGTCCCAGTTTCTCAGCAATCTTGAAGTTCACGCCCCCCGTCGCAGCATCCATATTGGTATGCATCGACACGATAGAAATATCGTTCTTAATCGCCTTGCGCACAGTACGTTGAACGTAGTTTTCATCTGATATTCTCGCCAACTTGCGAAATATCAGCGGATGATGGCTAACGATGAGATTACATCCCTTTTGAACAGCCTCCTCCACCACCTCTTCAGTGACGTCAAGACACAACAATGCCCCTGACATTTCTACCGCCTCTGTCAATCCAACTTGCAAGCCGGCATTATCATATCCTTCCTGCAAGGGCAGAGGCGCGTAATGTTCAAGGGCATCAACTACCTGTTTTATTTTCACGCTCCTATTATTATGTTTTAAAAGACTCATCCTGCCCGCTCATCATTCCTGCGGACATAGATTTCGCCTGTTTTTATCTTTTTAGATTGCAAAGTTAAGCATTTTTCCTTGATTTTATCCTTATTCCGCTCTCCCTTTAATCTTTTTTAATAAAAACTTTTGCTTTTGCATAAAATATTCCACAAAAATACTCGGAAGTTGTAGATTTTTTATTAATTTTGCAAACATATTAGAAATAACAAAAAAAACAGATAAAAAGCCGAGCCCAAAAAGCCGAGCTTGGAATTTGACTAAAAAATACAGCTTATGTATCAATCCACATTGCCTTGCGATTTCGCACTCCCAGCAGAATGGGAGCCACAAAGTGCCATCATGCTGACATGGCCACATGCGGGCACCGATTGGAAGCCCTACCTGCCAGAGATAAGCCAGACTTATCTGGAATTGGCAGACATTATTACCCGCTATGAGCATCTGCTTGTAGCTACACCCGACGTGACTGGTATCCAGCTCCTGCTGGAAAACCATCTGAATCAGGAGCAAATGAACCGTATACATCTCTACGAGGTAGAGAGTAATGATACCTGGGCACGTGACCACGGCCCTATCACGATGGTTTTGCGGAAAAAGCAAAACACATGGATGGTGCCAATCCGTATGCTCGACTTCAAATTCAACGGTTGGGGAGAGAAGTTCAGATGGGAAAAAGACAATGCCATCAATCTGAAGCTATACTATATGGCAGCCTTCAATGCCGACATGGAAAACCATCAGGGGTTTGTACTGGAAGGTGGCAGCATAGAAAGTGACGGTAAAGGCACTCTCTTTACCACCTCACAGTGTCTGCTGGCTCCTCATCGCAACCAGCCGCTCGACCATGACAGCATCGATCATCTGCTCAAGACTTTCTTCCATCTCAAGAGAGTGGTATGGCTGGATCATGGCAATCTCATCGGTGATGATACAGATGGTCACATTGATACCATCGTCAGAGTGGCTCCTCACGACACCTTATTATATGTAGGGTGTGATGACCCGGAAGATGAGCAATATGAAGACTTCCAGGCACTTGAAAAGCAGCTTCAGTCGCTTTTCACCTGGGAAGGATACCCGTATCGACTGCTCAAGCTCCCGATGCCAGACCCAATCTTTGATGAGGGTGACCGCCTGACTACAGACAAAGACAGCAAGGGCGACCGCCTGCCTGCCACTTATGCCAACTTCCTGATTCTGAACAAGGCTGTGATATATCCAACCTATAATCAGCCAGCGAAGGACGAGGAGGCACGCAAGCAGATCCAACTTGCCTTCCCAGACAGAGACATCATCGGTGTAGATTCCCGAACCATCATTCGCCAGCATGGCAGCATCCACTGCCTCACCATGCAATTGCCAGAAGGAGCCCTGAAAGGAGATAGAAATGATTATCCGGAGGCTGCCCAGTGGCAGACATAAAGGGTTGGGCATAAAGTTAGATGTTCGAAATCTAAAGTCCAAAGTAAAGAAGTTCAAAGTAAATAAAGCAAAAAAAGTAAATGAAACTCGGTATTTTACAACAACATAATACGGCAGATATAGCCAACAACAAAACCCGCCTCGCTGAGGGCATTATCGACCTTGCCCACCGCGGTGCGGAGCTCATCGTTCTTCAAGAGCTTCACAATTCCCTCTACTTTTGTCAGGTAGAAGATGTTGAGCTCTTCAATCTCGCAGAGCCAATCCCTGGTCCGTCAACAGAATTCTATGGCAAACTGGCGAAAGATCTCGGTGTGGTTATCGTAACCTCACTCTTTGAACGCAGAGCCCCAGGACTTTATCACAACACAGCTGTCGTCATAGAAAAAGATGGCAGTATCGCAGGCAAATATCGCAAGATGCATATCCCAGACGATCCTGCCTATTACGAAAAGTTCTACTTCACCCCTGGCGACCTCGGTTTCCGTCCTATCCAGACTTCAGTAGGCAAACTGGGTGTTTTGGTTTGCTGGGACCAGTGGTATCCGGAAGCAGCCCGACTCATGGCATTGCAGGGAGCAGAAATGCTCATCTATCCTACAGCCATTGGTTATGCAACCTATGATACACCGGAAGAGCAGCAACGACAGCGCGAAGCCTGGACCACCGTGATGCGTGGTCATGCGGTAGCCAATGGTCTGCCTGTTGTCGCCGTAAACCGAGTAGGCTTTGAACCTGATCCTAGCGAACAGACTGGAGGCATCCAGTTCTGGGGCAGCAGCTTTGTTGCAGGTTCTCAGGGCGAACTCCATTACCGTGCAAGCGATCAGGAAGAAGAAAGCCTGGTTGTTGACATCGACCTCAAGCACAGTGAGGATGTACGCCGTTGGTGGCCATTCCTCCGCGACCGCCGTATAGAAAACTATGGAGACATCACCAAGAGATTCATAGATTAAAGAGATTATAGATAAATTAAGGTATAGATTTTCAGGATAATGCAGAATTTAGAAGTGATGGTGGTATTGTTCATCATCGTAATTTTAGGCTATGTCGCCTGCAAGTTAGGCTATATGGGCGACAAATTTGACAAGAAACTATCCAGCATCGTAGTGGACATAACCTGTCCACTGCTGGTGCTGTCATCGGTAATGGGGGATGAGTTGCCCGACCGCACGCTCATCCTCCCACTTTTAGGAGTCGGTTTCCTTACCTATATATTATTATTGGTATTTGGCTTCTGGGTTCCACGCCTCATCACCAAGAACCATGACGACCAGGGCATGATAGGCTTCGCCTTGATGTTTGCCAACGTGGGCTTTATCGGATACCCTATCGTATCGAGCATCTTCGGTCCGAAGGCCATCTTTTATGCAGCCTTGCTCAATATGCCCAACACCTTCTTTATCTTTACGGCAGGTGTGATGCTCATCAAGGGTGAATACAGCATCAAGCAGTTCAATCCTAAGGTATTGGTGAGTCCAGCCTTGCTGGCAGCTTTCCTTGCCGCCCTTCTGGTTGCTTTCGGCATCCATACCCCCGACATCATTGCCCGCCCTGTGACGATGGTAGGAAACGTTACGGTTCCAGCAGCCCTTATGATTATCGGTTCTTCCATGGCAAAGCTTCCAGTCAGAGAGATTATCGGAAGTCCGAAGGTATACATTTCTTCTGTTCTCCGCCTAGCAGTGGTTCCACTGAGCATCTACTTCCTGTTCAAGGCGTGTGGCGTCAACGATTTGGTAAACAATATCAATACGGTAGTCATAGCGATGCCTGTAGCCAGCTTCGGCACCATGTTCTGCCTGAAATACGGTCGCAATCCATCGCTCATCACTGAGATGACTTTCATCACCACCCTGGGCAGCATCATCACCATTCCTCTGATTACACTGCTGTTTTCTTGATTTTTTCATGATAAGAACCATAAAGTTAGGGAAAAATTTCACTATTTCCTATTTTTGCTCTATCTTTGCAAGTCGAAAAAACTTAAATGGTTATTATATATGATATTAAACAGTCTTCTTAAAAATACCCGTCTGATGTGTCTGGCTGGTTTTCTCGGCATTACATTGCCCCAGATGACCGCGGCCCCGATAGAACATATTGGCGACAGATACATCATGCATGTTTCAGAAATGGAACTTACCGGTGAAGAATCTCTCCTCGATGTTCTGATGATGTGTCCTGAGGTAATCAGCCTCGATGGCAACAACATCATCGGCGGTGATCCCTTTGCCAATCAATATGGAAAGTTCGTCATCCGTATCGACAATCAGGAATACGGACTCGACTATGCTACCCTGCTCCACCATTTCAAGGCTTGTGAGATTGAAAGCATCAAAGTTTGCCAGAATGCAGAAGTGATGAAGGGCTGCAGCAGTCTGAAGAAAGTAATCGACATCACTCTCCGCAAGGGCGAAAACGGTGTGAGCGGAAGAGCGGGACTCTTTGGTGATACCTACGGCGGTGGCAAGGGTATCGTCAGCGTTCTGAGCCAGCAGGATGACCTGCGCATCCTCAGCCACGTAGAAGGCAACTTCCAACGCACCTCCAATAGCGATAAGGATGCTTATCAGAATCAGAGTTCCAATACCATCAACCATTACTCGCATGAGGGAGCCAAGCTCAATGTTCTCTGGACTCCAACCAGCAAAGACATACTCGAAGTGGATGCGATGCAGACCTATACCCGCAATCATTTCACCCATTCACCAGCCGAATATGTACGTGCCTATCATCTGCAGGCAGACTATACGCGGACACTAGGCGAGAATAGTTCCAGCATCCTCTTCACCTTGGGTGCAGAACATATCAGCGACAATGGCAGAACCCAGGAAGAAAGCCAAACCTTCCCTTATCAGAACCACTCCACCTATCCGTTTGCGGTGGTAGAATATGCCACTCCGGTCTTCACCAAAGACCTTTGGATTACGGCAGGTTTTGAGGGCGGTTTGTCCATCGAGAAGAATTGCATTGCTGATTACATCAACCATTCCAACTACGAGGATTTCTATGTCCAGCTGGATTACAATATCGGCAAGTGGGGATTCATGGCTGGTGAGCGATACCGCATCATCAATTTCCGCCCTAAACAGATCAGTTCTGTCAGCAACTGGAAGCATACCACCCACAACCACATCTACTCATTCAGTACATACTATACCTTCACTCCGGGTCATACCCTGCAAGGCACCTTTTGCCGCCGCATCTTCAATCCGGAATTTGGCGACTTTGTGACTGCGGGAGATATGGAGGGCGCATGGAAGCCAACCTATACCACCGATATCAGGAATAGTCTTGCCAATGTTATGGAATTGAAGTATACCTACAGCAAGCCGAATCTCGTGGTCAGCACCTCGGTGAAGAACATTCACCAGCATCTGATAGACAACAACCACGACAACACATTAGGCATCGGAACCACCGCCTTCTGGCATACCGGCATCCTTCGCCTTACCGCTGGCTTCAACTACTTCTGGGAGCGGGCAGAAACACCAGTGGAAGAGACATCATTAAGAGATACCAGCTATCACAATTTTGCCGTCTTCAAGTTGGCTCCTCAGCTTACCCTGGCAGATGGCTGGCGTCTCACCTCTAATCTCATCTGGTGTACTTACCGTCATACTGCTACTCCTGCCTATACCCCTGCCAATCTCTATGCGGAAGTAGGAGTCTACAAGAATATCGGCAAGCACCTTACCCTGGAAGGCAGATTCCATGATATTGCCAGTCAGCACTTTGGCAACCGTGCCGCTACAATCGGCTGCACCTATTACTTTTAAAAGTGAGTAGTGATAAAAAAAGTCCCCTGATGCTTTGCAGCACCAGGGGACTTTTCTATTGTTTAATTGATTTATCGTCAGCAAATGATTATTTTCTAATCATCTTCTTTCCATTCTGGATATAAATGCCCTTAGATGGAACATTTGGTATTCTGCGACCGTTGAGGTCATACAATGCAGACTTCCTTGTCTTATTATCTACTGTTACCGAACGGATGCCGGTAGTGGTTTTAACAACAAGATTATAAACAGGTTTTATACCAACAGATATACCATAGAATTTAGCACCATCACTGAATTGATAAGCAAGAACCTCTCCACCATCCAGTTCAAGACTGCTCTCTGTAACACTCTCATCCATCTTTACGTCGAAATAATAAGGACAGCCCTGCAATGGCTTGCCATTGTAGAATCTGCTAACCCAATTATAAGTTGAAGGTGCCTCAATAAACTCAGCCCCTTTGCCTAATTCCGCCTTCACTTCGAATGTACGAGGCTGGAATCCCGTAGCAGGCAAATGTACTTCCGTCATATCAGGTCCGAAGATTTCTACATATTCGTCAGTTCCCTCTTCCTTAGATACAATAGCCAGGTAGTCACCATCCTGTGCATCCACCGGACAAGCTTCACCTAATGGAAATTCGGGGTAATAATATCCAGGTTTTAAGGCCTTAATTGGTTTTGCCCCAAAGACTTCACGGATTTCTCCCTTGGCATTCTTCAAAGCTATTGCTATTTTTCCGGTATACGAATTCTCCCCCTGACACTGAACCGGTAAAAGATACAGAGTCAGGTTCTTACCAGCCTTTACATCAGTAACGTTCATATTCATCGTTTCCAGATAACCATCAACCTTGATAAATCTCAGATTAGAAAGGACTTCCTTACCGTCAGAAGGCTGAAGCGCAAATACAGCAGCTTGAGATGAATTGTACTGGTCTCCCTGTGGCGTTCCGTCAACTTCAGGATTGAGGGCACCGACGCGATAGAATCCATCACAATATCCACCCCAACCCCAATTTACTCTGAAACTTTCATCCTTATAGCCATCAATCACAAAGGAGTGACCTCCTACATTGGCATCAGAGGCTGCATACAGAACCGGACGGTTGGCATCAATCTCAGCACGCAATCTGCCGTTCCAGGCTTCAGCACCCAAATCCTCTATTTTCAGATGTCTAGCATACTTACTGTAACCGAAATACTTTTTCAGAGCAGTTACCAGGTCTTCCAAAGCAGATGCACTTCCTCCATTGGCATATTGCATATTCACAGCAATACCCAGGTCAGACATCAGTCTGGCAACACCATCAAATGCCGCATCATTATCACCAGTATACCTGACAGGCATATTAGCCCAGTCATAATCATGCTCAAAACTTGCGGTAAGGTTCTGACCATTCCAGGTATAGGAATGAGACCCAACGCCCTTTGCAGGATAGCCATGATGTTTCATCACAATAGCACCCGCTGTAGCCACACATCCCGTTACATAATTATTCGGAGTATACTTGTTGAATGGAGCCCCCTGGTTCCATTTCGCCGTATTCAGCAGTTTTTCTCCAGTAAATTCGGCTCTTGTCGAAGTAGTATTTGCCTTATAGTTTTTACCCAATGCAGCAATCTGCTGCTCATAGCTCTTCAGCAAATCTTTCAAACCCTCAGGCAAGTTGTTAGCATCAAACGCCCCCGTTGAGGTATAACCCAAAACAGGTGCCACCGCATCATCGCCGGCAATGATGACAAATCCACCGGCATCATTATTAAAAACATAGTAGGAATCATTTCCCAGAGTAGAGAGAGATGCTGTAGAGACCACTCTGCTCTTAGCCTTTGCCTTCATAGGCATCTGCTTTCCCCAGAAACTGTAGGCTTGCTGTTGAGCCTGCCATTGGCTGATTCGCTTAGCTTGAATAGTTGCCTGTCCACACACGAGCAACAAAACAAGCATGAATTGAAATTGTATCAGTCGCTTCATACGCTTAAATATTAAAAGGTTATTACTTTTCTTCTATTTGGTCTTAGAATTACTTTCGATTGCAAATATATAAAAAAAAAGTAATACAAAGCAAGAAATAATGCAAGTTTTTTAACGCAAAAGAAACTTTTTCCGTAAAGAGCCACTGTCTACTATACTGCAACAATCGGCTGCACCTATTACTTTTAACAATCTTTTTCTAAATCAGAAGCAAGATTTCCGTTCACTTCTCATTTTATCATCAGAAAAGATAAATAAAACAAGAAAGGAACAATAAGTATGAGAAAAATTAATTTCAAGAAAATCGGATTGGCTGTAGCCATGCTGCTGTCAGCCTTCACCTTCCAGTCATGCAATGACGATGACGATACCGATTGGAGCCAGGTATTACCAAATGCCCTGGTCACAGTCAAGCAGAATGGCGACGCCTGCTACCTGCAGCTCGATGACAACACCACCCTGCTCGCCCAGAACCTCAAGTCTACCGTTTTCGGCGGCAAGGAGGTACGTGCACTCGTCAACTACTCTTCAACCAATGAGAAGAGCGACCAGTACAATCAGGTAGTGCATGTCAACTGGATAGACAGCATCCTGACCAAGAAACCGGTACCATCACTCGCTTCTGATGCAGAAAACAGCGAGAAATACGGCAACAACATCGTAGATATCGTCCGCGATTGGGTAACCGTAGCCGAGGATGGCTATCTCACCCTCCGCTTCCGTGCTCTTTGGGGTGGCATGAGTACACATTACATCAATCTCCTTACCGGTGTAAACCCAGAGAATCCATACGAGGTAGAGCTTCGTCACAACGTAAATGGTGACCCACAGAATTACTGGCGTGATGCCCTGGTAGCCTTCAATCTCAACGATGCCCTGCCAGATACCAACGGCAAGACGGTGAAGCTCACCATCCGCTGGCGCTCAAGCCAAGGCTATAAGAAGGTAGATTTCGACTACTGTTCCCGCAAACCTATCACCAGCGCCAAGATGCTGGAAGGCTATAGCGAAGCAGGCGAAATCAACAGAGAAATCAGATAAAAGAGAAAAATCCCCTGATGATTCCAATTCCGGACTTCATCAGGGGATTTTTTTAACACGGACAAATTGAATTTGTCCGGACAACCACTTGGATATGTTTCATTATTAATCACGATGCCTTGGATCCGGTTCCGCTACCATTGCCGGCTTTTCTTCCGGCAATTCATACCTCCTGATATGATGATCTTCCAGGAAGATATGGTTTAGCGTAAAGGCCAGGGATTCCAGGGTCTTCTCCCTGACAGCCGGCTTCAGTTCGCATTCCCATATCACGATGGTATGCCATCCCATTTCAGCCAGCCGATGCAGCACTTCATGGTCCCTCTCCCGGTTCCTCCTGATCTTCTCCATCCAGAACTCTGTGTTCGATTTCGGCACCACATAATATTTGCACCCTTCATGTCCATGCCAGAAGCACCCATTCACTAGAATGCAGGTACGATACTTCCTGAGCACGATATCCGGCTTTCCCGGCAACCGTGGATGATTGAGCCGATACCTGAATCCCCTAGCCCACAGGAACTTCCTGACAAGAATCTCCGGTTTGGTATCCTTGCCCTTGATTGCCGCCATATTATTGTGGCGCTGTTCTATGGTCATTCTATCTGGCATACGCTTTATTTACAAAGACTTCTTACTTCTGTTTTTTCAAGCTATATGCTCCTCTATATGAAAAAATTCCGCAGTTTGCGGAACTTTTCTCAGATTCATTGTAAAACCCAAAATCGTCAGCAGGCTGTTGAAGATTTCAAATTATTGGTTCCTAACTCTTGAACCACTTGCGAAAGCTTTGTTAATTATGTTGTTCCAAATTCTTAATCTCTTCGATAGATAAGCCGGTGGATTTTGCAATGACGTCTATTGGAGTATTGTATGTCAATAGGTTCAAAGCAATCTCTTTATTTCTCTTTTTTTCTCCTTTTTCTATACCTTTTTCTATACCTTTCTCTATACCTTTTTCTATACCTTTTTTCATTCCTTTCTCCTCAGCATGCTTATATACCGCATAATTGTCCCACATGACCATCATGCTGTTATCGTATTTCTCCTGTTCCTCTTTGGTCAGAGTCTTGGAGTCGGCTATTTCTGCCAGTCTCTTGAATATCTTATGCTGAGCCTCAAAAGGCATTTGTTCCAAAGTCTCCATATGCTTCAAATTATAAATCCAACAATCTAAGAACGTAGTACACTCTTCCTCTTTCTTCTTGAAAAGAGGCATTACCAAATAGATTAAGCGGATCTTGTTAGAGTAAACCTCTCCGCTATCCTTGTCTGCCAGCACAACGTCTGTTCTGAAATTCTTGGGTGTATTTTCATCTACATCAAAGTTCATGAAACAGATAACATAAACGGGTGTGAGATGATAATCCCATTGTCCTCTTATGCCTTGGTCTACTATCGTCTTCGATGCATAGTAGAGAGACCGGTCGATGAAATAGGTCTGGCTCCTGTTTTGCATTTCAACGATAATGTGCTCACCTGTGTCAGTTTCGCAAAAGACGTCGTAGATGATACCTCTCTGGTCTTTTGTTTCTGGCAACATCTCCTTGTCCTTAAACTTCACATCCGTGATATGCTGCTCTCCCAGGAGCAACTGGTTCAAGAACTCAATCAGCAAGTCTTTGCTGTACTCCTGGCCGAAGATTCGTTTGAACGACCAGTCTGAGAATGGATTGATGTATCTTGCCATATCTTTGCGATTTTATGTTCTCGCTGCAAAGATACACTTTTCTTTCGTAACTTCCAAGAAATTAACTAAAAAAGTTCTCTAATTCTAATTCTTGACTAAAAAAGATACTAGCAGCTTGATAATGTCTGCGGCATAAATGCCCATTAATTATGAATTTGAGCCAGAAGATGTAAACAAGGAGAACTTATCCATAGCAGAAATGAGCAGTAAGAAACTCGACTGGTTTCGCAAGGTCTGCGCAGCAGTACTTTAGATACCTTGCCCCACACACCCTGAAGGACCAGAAGCTCCTAACCCAGGGCATGTGGTGCCTAAGAGGGTATTCAGTATTCAGTATTCAGTTTTTTTCGCGATAGTTAGCCTTCCTATGGTTATAATCTGTAAGTAATTATTTTATATTATATATTATTATATATAATAATATATAATATACTATCTATAGAGAGGGTGAAAACAACAGCGAAAAAAACTGAATACTGAATACTGAACACGTTTCCCGTAATCGGGTATTACTTTGTAATATTATGATTTATACCGCAAAACATAGTTTTCTATACCGCAAAACATAGAGATGTGCCCCATAAAACATAGAGTTAGTCTTTTTAACTTAGTTTCAAATCGTAAGCTGCAGAAAATCGATTCTTATCACATGCCAAAATTTGGCAGATACCGAAATTCTTCGTATCTTTGCACCAGCAATCTAAGAAAACGCCTTATATGCCTGAAAACGGTTATCTATGATGACCGGGGCGGGGGATAAATGATGACAGGCGCCACTCATCAATGATGCCCCCGAAAAGGAAAGGAAACGGGGCTTCCGGGGAGATGAGAAAAATGAACCTTTTAACACAAACGACTATAATTAATTACAGCATCATAATGCGTAGCGTGAACGCAAATCTCCTGGCTATCAACCAGGCAAAGAAGGAAGGTAAGACCATCATTGACCTCAATGCTCCAACCACTCCGGAGGAAGGCGATGACGGAACCAGCGGTGGCGGTTCTGCTACTGGTGGCAGTGAGAACACAGGAGGCAGCGATGTAGATATCTATGTAGAAATGCCCCTAAGTTTTTTCTGATAGTCCGTCTGAAAGCATACCTTGAAGCCCTTCTGGGCTGCCCTGTTGATATTATCAGAAAGCATCACCACCTCAATCCCTTCCTTCTCAAGGAAGTTGAAAGAGAGGGGATTGAAGTGATTCATCTGAACATTTAAACTAGAAGAGAACAAATACATGAAAATCTGAAGAATATTCCACAATGTTCAGGAATCATTCTACCATATACCTTGTAAATCATGTAATAATTCATAAAAAAGAAGACTTTTGCTTGTCTAATTCAACTTTTTATCTTATCTTTGCAATATGAAGAAGGAACAAGAACATACATTGACTGCTATCCGTGAATGCCTGGCTAAGAATATGCCACCATACGGAAAAGCGATACTTTTTGGCTCACAAGCTAGAGGTACCGCAAGGGATGATAGCGACTGGGACATTCTTGTTATCTTAGACAAGGAACAGCTTCTTCCTTCTGATTATGACAATGTTACCTATCCTCTTACCGAGCTAGGTTGGGATTTAGGCAAAGAAATAAATCCTGTAATGTATTCCGCTAAGGAGTGGCAGAAATATAAAATTACACCATTTTATAAAAACGTAGAAAAGGAAGGAGTAAGATTATGGGGCTAACAAACGATGAAAGAAGTTCTTTAGTAGAACTTCGTCTGGAAAAAGCAAAAAGATTTATAGCAGAAGCAGAGCAAATGCTTTCTATGGGATTATGGGATTTGGCAGCTAATAGGTTTTACTATTCTTGTTTCCATGCTGCTCAGGCACTATTAATACATTATGGGCTTTCGGCACATACTCATGCTGGTACTTTAGGCGTATTTGGCATGAATTTCGTTAAGACAGGTAAAATTGACAAAGAACTTGGTGCATTTTTCTCCAGAATGGAGCAATTAAGAATGAAAGCTGATTATAACTGCGAATATGATGTAAGTAATTCAGATGTCGAGAATATGCAGCAACCAGCTCATGACTTTTTAAATAGCATCATCAAACTTATCAACGAAAAACAATAATGTGCAATACAACTTTCACCCGAGAGTCGTACTTTTGCCGAAACATCATTAAAGAACAACATGGAAGATTACGATAAACTTATGGTTGGCGACCAATCTACTGACGGGCGCATTATAATTGCAGACAAAGACAGACTTTGCTATCAAGTAAAATTAGAAAGCAAAGGTGCTTTTAGCATGCGTACCATATCCAAGCAATTACTGAGAGAATTTATAGACTACTATAAAAAGAATCCCAACAAAAAGGCTGAGGATGCCAGAGTAGAACTCAAAGAATTATCTAATATTGATAAATTTGAATATGGCTACAGCGCAACGTTGACAGCTATGGCAAAGATGGTTCTTGACCCAAAGAACGAGCTTATAAGAAAGGGTATCTCTACAGATTCTTTTTCTACAGAAAGTTCTTTACTTAAAGCGGCAGGACTTCAACAGATCTACTATGGTGCTCCAGGCACAGGTAAATCAAAGGCAATCAAGGATTTGACCTTTAGTGAAGACGTTATTCGAACTACATTCCATCCAGACTCAGATTACGCCTCTTTTGTAGGTACTTATAAACCTATTACAGAAGAAGTTGTACTCCGAGATTGTAATGGCAAAAAGGTTATTGATGAGGAAACCGGAAAGGTTGTAAAGGAAGACAGAATTGCCTATAAGTTCATTCCTCAGGCTTTTCTCGAAGCCTATGTTGAAGCGTGGAAGAAACTTGGTAGCAAAAAGAGTGAAAAGAGCGACAAAAGCTATAATAGGATCCACCCAGCACTTCTCGATACTCCAGATATTTTCACTAAGAATAAGGCATCAAAAAAGCAATATCTTATTATCGAAGAAATAAACAGAGGTAATTGCGCCCAGATCTTTGGTGACCTATTCCAATTGCTTGATCGCAACGAATATGGCTTTTCTGATTATCCTATCGTAGCAGACAAGGATATGCAGAAATATCTTGAAAAGGAATTTGAAGGATGGGAGATTACGAATAAAGACAAAATCAATCAGCTCTATGGCGAAGCCAATATGGTAAGCCTCATCATGAGGGGAGAACGACTTGTTCTGCCTTCCAATCTTTATATTTGGGCAACAATGAACACCAGCGACCAGAGCCTCTTCCCTATCGACTCTGCCTTTAAGCGCCGCTGGGATTGGAAGTATGTGCCTATTCGCGAAGGTCGTGACAAAGAAACCAACGCTCCTCTCAACTGGTACATCAACACGGGAGATAAGCAGTACAAATGGTGGTCATTTATCAGCAAGGTTAACAACCTGATTGGTTCACTTACCAATTCAGAAGACAAGAAACTCGGCTATTTCTTCTGCAAGGCAAAGGATGGCGAAATCGATGCCGATTTATTCGTAAGCAAGGTTATCTTCTATCTCTGGAATGATGTATTCAAGGACTATGGTTTCGATGATAAGGACTTTCAGGATGAAGAAGGCAAGATTCTGTCTTTCGATAGATTCTATGAGGATAAGAACGGCACAACCTACGTTGATATAGCTATCGTTGAGCAGTTCTTGGAGAATTTGGGAGTAGATGAATTCATCCCTGAAAAAGGAGAAGAAGAGGAAAATATTGATGCTGCCCCAAGCAACAACGAAACTAAAGGCAACGATAATACAAAGTACAAATTAAATGGCTCTAACCCGCTTGGCAAAGGTGAATTAGGTATTTCCATCATTAAACAATATCTGAATGAACATCACGAGATGAAATATTCAGAAATCAAAGAAACCTTCCCAGATACTATGCTTGGAAAGGACTTGAAACTCATTGGATTAATCGTCACTCGTCAAGAAATAGAAAACTCTGTAGAAAGTTACAAGAAAAAAGCCTATGGCTTTTATAAAAAAGATAGAAAATTCTATTCGTCTGATGGAGTCGAGTTCTATGTAAGCAATTGGTGGAATATAACAAACATTGATTCGATTATCAAATTCGCAAAAGAACAAGGCTGGACTGTAGAAACAATAAAATAAAGACATTATGAGAATCCTCATAGAAGAACATCAGTATCAGGCTGAACAGATTATGGATGTTCTGCACGGCATCGACGCCATGCAGGACATTGATGGCAACGTCAGCATCAACTACGTTGGGTATTACTACAATATCCAGCTCAACGATTGCGTCTTTATTTTGCCGAAAGTACTGCTCGAAGACACCTCAGAGGGCGAAAAAGTATTCAGCAAATACGCCCCGGAAACCATCGTCAACCTGAACCAGAACAACCCACTCTCTCAACAGGAGAAAGACTTCATCTATGAGTTCTCTGTCTGGATTTACCGCACTATCGAGGTTTACAACAATACCACCAGAAACGGCATTGTCTATCACCAGAAAATAGCGTGCCTCGGTAAAAGTAACAGACAAATCAACAACACATTCCTCGATATTCTGCTGGCTCTCATCGACTTCAACAAGCATAACCAGGATTTCATCTTCTTCATCCTGAAGAACATCCATTCCGGTTACAACCGCATTCATTGGTCTAAGACCATATCCACCACAAGAGCCATTGTCTGCAAAAACAGTCCTGTTTATACCAATCCTGTTAACAGGAAGAAACAGATAAACTTCGATGAAGAATTACTGATTATTTTCTTTTCCATCCTGAACTATATCAGCGAAAGATATGGTTTCACCAATCATATCAACTGCAATTTCCAGTTAATCACAGGTTATCGTTTCAAGACTTATCTAGATGGACTAGGAAAGACCAGACTCCTCCAGATTAAATACAAGTACTTTTCTGATAAAGCATTATATCTCTGGAAGTTATGCTATGACTTCTTTGACAACGCCAAGCGCATGAACACCCAGAAGGAACGCAAAGAGTATCTTCTGGTTAAGAGTTTCAATATCGTTTTCGAAGCCATTATTGATGAACTTCTGGGAGAAAAGAACATCCCAGCTGGTCTGAAAGAACAGGCTGATGGCAAACGCATAGACCATTTGTACACCTACCAGAACCTGATTACAAGCAAAGATCCAGAGCCTGTTTATTACATCGGTGATAGCAAATATTATAAGCTTGGTCATGCCATCGGAAAAGAATCTGTATATAAGCAGTTTACGTACGCCAGAAATATCATCCAGTGGAACCTGAACCTCTTTATGAATGACGACAAGGACGATGAAGAGCTCCAATACGACAAGCGTAACTTTGGCAACGTACCAAAGCTCCGTGATGATTTGACGGAAGGATACAACATCATTCCGAACTTCTTCATTAGCGCAAAGATGGCAGAGAATCTATCTTTCTCAGACCAGGTATCGTCAACCGACAGGGAACATAAGTGCTTCAATACCCAGCATTTCAATAACCGCCTGTTCGATCGAGACACCCTCCTAGTCTTCCATTACGATGTAAACTTCCTCTATGTCGTATCTCTGTATGCCCGTCATAATGAGCACCAGAAATTTTCCTGGAAGAACAGAGTCCGCAAGATGTTCCGGGATGAAATCCAGAAAATGCTGGATGAAAGATATGAGTTCTATCGCCTTACACCGAAAGAAGGTACTCAAGTAGAAGAATTCGTCAACAGGCATTTCAGAATGCTTATCGGCAAAATCTTCTCTCCATCAAAAGGCAATGATTATCTGATACTTGCACTCGAAAAAAACAATTCTGATGAGAAGCAAAAAGAAGAGATAATAGAGGCTACCAAGGAGAAATTTCATCTAGAGGAATTTGCCTTATCAACTAACGGCAAGATTGACTAGCGTATTATAAGATACTTTCCACTACCCCAACATCCGCTGCAGCCCAGTCGAGCCCCTTCAGTTCTTCTTTGCTGCACCACTTGCTATCAGCATGCTCCCTTCTCCTGAACCCATCAACCTCAGCTTTTGGAGTACATAGATAGGCTGTCATAGTTATCGAGAAATCGGGATATTCGTGATTCACGGTCACCAACTTCTCTCCTACTTCTACTGGATATTCCATCTCCTCCAGCAACTCACGAGCCAACGCCTGTTGAGGAGTTTCACCTGGTTCTATCTTGCCCCCAGGGAACTCCCATTTATAGCTGGTATATTCAAACTTCGTCTTGCCTTTCTGCATGCAGAGAAACTTGCCTTCATAGCAAACCACGGCTGCAACCACATTATAATGTTTCATTGTCTTATCTCCTATTTAAAATTTCATTTACTCCATCCATTGGAAATCCTCCTGCAATTCCTGCGGCAACGGATTATCCATGTGAATATCATACAATATGGAACCATTCGTCGTGGCACCCTTTCTTGGATTCTCCAAATACCCTGTTCCAATATAAGTATATGGCAGAGTAATGCCATTCTCGGCACTCACCTTTCTCACAAATACCAATACCCTTTTGGCTGCCCGCTGCAAAGCCTCATCCTTGGCAGAAATACGGGCAATACTTTCCCACTGGAAAACATCTGGCGACAAGAACTTGTCATTATACTTCAAATGTTCATACAGCGAGGCATCCTTCTTTAAACCCGCAAAGATATACATATTGCCATTTTTATAATAAGTGCCATACTGATTGTGCTTCGGATTTTCCAGTATTTTCAAGAGCACCTGGTCCTGACGATAATCCTGCCACAACAGGAAATCTTCTTTCGTTTCAGCATATCTTGCCTCATATTGCGTCAAGCCATAGTTGAGCAAATCTTGCAGATACGCATCATATTCATCTTCTCTTTCGCCACATAAATGCACTTCATCCGCTTCTATCTTCACAGCAAATCCCTCTTCCAGGAATCGCAAAGCGTGCTCCAGTTGCTCATGCCTGAAGCCAGGAATCTCCTCCTGGATATTGGCTTCTATGCGAGATAAAGAAGTCTCTCCCTCCAGTAAATTTCTGATTACTAGATACTCGTGTTCTCTTACCAAAGGCAAAAGACTTGAAAGATAGTTGATGCAAGCAATCTGCTCTTCTGAGAATACAGGCAAATCCTCTTCCTCTATGCCCTTCAAGAAGCCATAATAAGAATTGGTTTTCTTGGAACCAATCTTTATCTTCATGAATTTCAAGAGATTAGGAGCATAATCACTATTCATATAATCCATGTGCGATGGATAAGACGGAGTCTTCAAATATGCCTTGAAATTCTGATAATCCATCTTCAGATAGTTGACGCGATTGAAATTCTCGCTCTCTATCTTGTCAATGATTTCTTCTTTAGAAAGATCGTCGATATGTATCTCAACACCATAATTGTCCAGACCTAAACTTTTGAAATCATTCCTTACCATAAACTTCAAAAGTTTCTTTTCCAAGATGGAATTTCGGGAAAGACTACCAAGTGCCAAGGCTATATGAACGCTACGCTTATAGCTGTTGCCGATGAAATCGAGTATCGTAACATAAGGCTTGTTGGCATACTTACGAAGTCCTCGACCCAATTGCTGTAAGAAGATGGTACTCGATTCCGTTGGGCGCAGGAAAAGCACCATGTTGACACCAGGAATATCCACACCCTCGTTCAGAATATCTACAGCAAACAGGATTTCCAAATCCCGGTTTTCATCTTGCAAATCATTGTAGGCACGAATACGTTCACCGGTCTTGCTCTTACCACTCAAGAAAGCTGTATGATAATAATCACCCAGATTATCAGCCATCATTCTAGCATGCTGGATGTTTCTACAGAAAGCCAGAGCTTTCAGTTTCTGTCCTTTCATACGATGTTTCTCTATCTGTTGATGGATAAACTCACAGTTCTCTGGTGTAGAAATCTGTGATATCATACGGCGTTCTCCTGAAGCAGTCAAGCCATAATCAACCAGTTCGTCACGAATGCCGAAATAATGGAATGGCACAATCAGATCATTGATGATGGCATCACGAAGCCGCAACTCGTATGGGATATTATTGCCGAAAATCTCTACTACATCCTGATTATCCATTCGGTTCTCGGTAGCTGTCAAGCCCAACAGGAACTCTGGCTCAAAATAGTCGATGATTTTCCGATAACTGTCCGCAACAGCATGATGACACTCATCGATGATGATATAATCGAATTCCTTCTTATCAAAGAGTTCGAGTGAGCGGCACATAGATACATTGGTAGAAAACAGAAAATCTTCTTCTGTTTCCTTTGCTTCCGCATTATACAAGCCGCAAGTTTTAGAGCCACCAAATACCTTTTGGAATGTCTCTAAGGATTTCTTCAAGATAGAACCCTCGTGCACAATATAGAGTAATCTGTCTGGGTTGAAATTGAGCGCATCAAATGCTGCCAGATATGTCTTTCCGGAACCTGTAGCAGAAATCACCAAAGCCCTCTCCTGTCCGATGGCACGGTAACGATTCAATTCTCGAAGCGCTTTGCGCTGCATATAATTAGGCTTGATATCGGAATTCGCCATATCGTAATCCATATCCCAACGCTCTATAGCAAAACAGAGTTTTGTAGAGTAATCCTTGATTCTATCCTGTGATAATTCATAAGTCTGGTTCCAAAGATTTTCAAACTCATTCATTGCATCAAGATAAGCCTCGGTATCACGGTCGCAGTTTACAACCAAATCCCACTCTATGTTTTTCAACAAAGCATAGCGAGTGATATTAGATGACCCAACAACCATCTCGATTCCATCTTCCATCTCGAAGAGATAGCCCTTGGAGTGGAATCCATTGGTAGAATAGTTTTTCTCATCGTGGAAGCATTCATCATCCAGATGGCATTCAAAATTGGGATATCGAGTTAGGCTCATAAAAAAATTCAAGGATTCTACATCCGTGAAGTTCTGATAGGTAGAAGTGATGATTCTTCCTTTGGCTCCACGCTCTACAGCTGCTTTGATATCTTTAGACAGGAGTACCAAGCCGGCTTTCTTGATAAAGCTGACCGAGAAATCAAATGCCTTGCAGCGACGCAAGTTCATCTGAATGGTTGACAGGAAGGTTGTCTCTGTATAATTTGTTAAGAATCTCGATTTCATAAGCCTTGTATTTTATTTCAAATGCAAAAGTACAAAAAAGAATTCATGCACGTTCCTTTTTCTTATGTTTTCTCACATATTATGTTCATTTTTCTAGAATTTCAATCAACATCTTCTTTCTTACAATGCAAGAATCCGACTTCTTACCATAATATTAAAAGACAATATAAGTTTCGCAATATACATGAAAAAGTTTTTTCCATATTAATGCCACATTTGCCACACTGCACATTAACTATCTGATTTACAGAAAATAAAGCGTGGCAATAAGAGCATTTTTTATTGCCACTTATTGCCACCTAATGCCACGTGCACGAACACAAAAGCTTTTCTAACATACTAGAGAAGCAATTCTATCTAAAACGTTTGTTGATTGTCAATAAGTTACAAAGACAAAAAATATAATTGGGGACTTTTTCTAGTGGACTCAGTTCTTCACTTTTTTTCCCCTAACCTTTTCCTTACCCTCTTTTAGAAAGAAAATTCTGGAATTTCTTGGCAGATTCAATAAAAATGCGTATCTTCGCAGCAGATTTATAGAATCTAAAATAATTAATTATGGGTAGATACATCAACCCTTTTACCGATTGGGGCTTCAAGCGTCTCTTCGGTCAAGAGTTCAGCAAGGACTTGCTGATTAATTTTTTGAACGACTTGTTTGAAGGCGAGTTTCAAATCAAGGACGTAACATTCAAGGATAAGGAACAGCTTGGAGAAACGAATGATCTCCGTGGCTGCATCTTTGATATCTATTGTGTAACCGACGATGGCAAGCATTTCATCGTTGAGATGCAGAACAGATGGGTACCTTTCTTTGTGAATCGTTCCATCTATTATGCTAGTAAGGCTTTTGTCGCCCAGCGCAAGAGGTTTGATGAAGCAGGTGAGCGCACTCCTGTTTTATACCAGTTTGTGCCGGTTTATGTGGTTTGCATCATGAATTTTATGCCAAGGGGGCACGAGGTGACAAAGTTTAGGACAGACGTGGCTTTAAGAGAAAAGTCCAGCAACTCTATGTTTTCTGATAAGCTTCGTTTCATCTATCTTTCTCTTCCCTTCTTTGATAAGAGTGAGGAAGAATGCGAGACAGGTTTTGAAAAATGGATTTATGTATTGAAGTATATGGAAGTATTGGAAAGATTGCCGTTTACGGCACAGAAGAAGATATTCGATCATCTTGCTAAATTGGCAGATGTTCGTTGCTTGAGTAGTGAGGAACAGGAAAAATACGATGAAAGTATTAAGGCTGTTGACGATTACTACTCCGGTCTTTATGGCTCTTATGTTGAAGGCGAAGAAAAAGGAATAGCTAAAGGTAAAGCGGAAGGTAAAGCGGAAGTAGCCCGTAACATGATGGCAATGGGTATGCCTTGGTCTCAAATCGTGCAGTTAACTGGATTAACAGAAGAACAGCTGAAGCAACTTCAGTCGTAGTGAATGCTATCATTCTTATAAAAATCTGCCCACGTTCATGAGCATGCTTACTCATGTACATGAGCATCCATACCCATGTACATGAGTAAGCATGACCGAAACGATGAACAAATGTGACCGAGGCCGTCGGGCAACTTTGCCCAAGGCTTCGGGCAAAGTTGGGCAAGGCTTCAGGGCAAATTTCTCATACGCAGATTATTTTCCAGGTATGTACAGCGTGACTTTTCCTGATTTAGTAGTCACTTCTTTACTTGATATACTAAAAAGGTAGTCACTTCTTTTTGTGGGTTCCTAATTTATGCCACATAATTCATTCCGTTCCTTTCTTTCCTATCTTTCTGTGTCTATTCTCCGCAAATTTGCGGAGAATAAGCCAAATAATCTCCGCAAAACTTGCAGTATTCGATAAAAATGCCTTTTTTTGCAGGAAAATTGCTTCTCATGTATACTAGAAAAGCTTTTGTGTTCGCACACGTGGCATTAGGTGGCAATAAGTGGCAATAAAAAACACGCTTATTGCCACGCTTTATTTCCTGTAAATCAAATAGTTAACGCGCAGCGTGGCAAATATGGCATTAATATATAGAAAAAAATAGCCCCTGATGCGTTTCTTGCATCGGGGGCTATTTTTCTAAGGGTGCTATCAGATTTTTACAAGAACGCAATGGTCAAACCAGCCATCACGATACTTACCATCGACATCAACTTGATGAGGATATTGAGCGATGGACCAGAGGTATCCTTGAATGGGTCGCCTACGGTATCGCCTACAATCGTTGCCTTATGATTCTCACTACCCTTGCCTCCGAAGTTGCCCTCCTCTATCATCTTCTTGGCATTGTCCCATGCACCACCTGAATTAGACATGAAGACGGCAAGCGTGAAGCCGGCTGCAAGACCACCGGTAAGAAGACCGAGCACACCGGCAACTCCCAAAACCAGACCTACTACGATAGGAATGATGATGGCAAGAAGAGACGGGATTATCATCTCACGCTGAGCACTGCGGGTACTGATTTCTACACAACGACCGTAATCCGGAGTTGCCTTTCCTTCAAGGATTCCCTGAATCTCACGGAACTGGCGACGAACTTCCTGAACCATTGACTCAGCAGCACGTCCCACAGCACCCATCGTCAGTCCGCAGAACAGGAAGGCAGCCATCGCACCGAGAAAAGCGCCTACCAGAACCTTAGGATTAATCAGGTTAACCTGGAAGAAATTGATGAAATCGATGGTGCTTGCATTCGATGGGTCGAAGAGATTGCCGGCAGCATCCACATACTGCTTGCCATTCTCTACGGCACGAATCATGGCTATCTTGATCTCCTCAATGTAAGATGCAAGAAGCGCCAAAGCTGTAAGGGCTGCTGAACCGATGGCAAAGCCCTTACCGGTAGCTGCTGTGGTATTGCCAAGTGCATCGAGGGCATCGGTACGTTCACGCACCTCCTTACCCAGTCCGCTCATCTCTGCATTACCTCCGGCATTGTCGGCAATAGGACCATAGGCATCGGTAGCAAGGGTGATGCCGAGCGTTGACAACATACCTACGGCTGCGATACCGATGCCATAAAGACCGGTACTGATAGACTTAGCAGACATCGATATGTCAAAACCATTGGCACAGAGGAAACTCAACATGATGGCAACAGAGATGGTTACCACAGGAACCATGGTGGAAATCATTCCCGTTCCGATACCCTTGATAATCACCGTGGCAGGACCTGTCTGCGAAGCCTCAGCTATCTTCTGTGTTGGCTTGTAGCTCTGGGAAGTATAATACTCCGTAGCCTGACCGATGATGACACCAGCCACCAGACCGCTGATAACAGAGAATGAGAGTCCGAGCCAGTTCTCGATGCCCAGGAGATATAATATAATAAAGGTGGCAACGGCGATAAGACCGGCACTTACATTGGTTCCCAAGCCCAGGGAATGGAGCAGATTCTTCATGGATGCGCCTTCCTTGGTACGGACCAGATAGATGCCGATAAGCGAGAGGAAGATGCCGATGGCTGCAATGATCATAGGTGCGATAACGGCACGGAGCTGCATGTCGCTATTCATGGCAAAGGCGGTGGCACCCAGAGCAGCGGTAGAGAGAATAGAACCGCAATAGCTCTCATAGAGGTCGGCACCCATTCCGGCTACGTCGCCTACATTATCACCCACATTATCGGCAATGGTTGCAGGATTCCGGGGATCATCCTCTGGAATATTAGCCTCTACCTTGCCCACCAGGTCAGCTCCCACATCGGCAGCCTTGGTATAGATACCTCCACCTACACGGGCAAAGAGAGCCTGGGTAGAAGCACCCATACCAAAGGTAAGCATGGTGGTAGTGATGGTGATGAGGGCAGTAGACTCACCGGCATACACCGCATTAAGAACAATAAACCAGATGGCAATATCGAGCAATCCGAGCCCAACCACAACGAGTCCCATCACGGCACCGCTGCGGAAAGCAATCTTCAGTCCCTTATCGAGACCGGTACGAGCTCCATGGGCTGTACGTGCCGAAGCATAGGTAGCCGTCTTCATACCAAAGAATCCCGCCAGTCCGGAGAAGAGTCCACCGGTAAGGAAAGCGAACGGAACCCACGGATTCTGCACTTTCAACACATAAGCCATAAAAGCGAAAACAATGGCAAGCACTACGAAGACAATGATCACCACCTTGTACTGCTGCTTGAGGTAGGCCATTGCACCTTTTCTAACATGTGCTGCAATCTCTTTCATTCTCTCGGTTCCCTCGTCCTCTTTCATCATCGAACGGAAGAAGAACCATGCCATTCCCAATGCAACAACGCTGGCTATCGGGATGAGCCAAAATACTAATGGAATGTTGTTCATAATGGTATGTTTATTTGGTTTGTAAATCTGATTGTCAGTTGTTTTGATTCTGCAAATATAGTTTTTTAATCCGATAACTCCAAATAAAACAGAGGAAAAAATCTTTTTCTGAAAGAAAAATTTGGTAGTTACTGAATAAAGCCGTAACTTTGCATTCCTCAATGACAAAATACAAGAAATAGATTAGTAATTAAAAGCAATATGAATAATCATACAACATCCATTGCAACGAATAAGAAACATCATTACCGGGAACTGCTTTCGATAGGATTTCCTATTATTATCGGACAACTAGGAACCATCATTCTGGGATTTGCAGATACGCTGATGATTGGTCATCACAGTACACCTGAACTGGCAGCAGCAGGATTGGTGAACAATATCTTCGGTCTCGTCTTTGTATCCTATATGGGATTCACCTACGGACTCACTCCTATCATCGGCAAGCTTTACGGCGAGGAACGCACCGACAGCATCGGACAGAAGGTTCGCAACTCCTTCATTGCCAATATGCTGACGGGAGCCATTTTTACGGCTGCTCTCATCCTGCTCTATCTCAATCTGGCACATATCGGACAGCCGGAAGAACTGCTATCGCTCATCCGTCCCTACTTCCTGGTGAACCTTGCCTCGGTTCTCTTCATGGGTATCTTCTTTACGATGAAGCAATTCCTGGATGGTATCGGAAAAACCAAGGTGGCGATGTGGGCGATGATAGGCGGAAATGTGGTCAATATCCTCGGCAACTGGGTATTGATTTACGGTGTGGCTGGTTTTCCGGAACTGGGTTTGCTCGGAGCCGGAATCTCAACCTTGGCAAGCCGCATCCTCATGGCTCTGGCAATGGTGAGCATTGTGATTGCCGGCAAGGGATTCAGAGAATACAGACACGACCTCATCCATAGTTCACTTAATAAGGCAGACTTCAAGGAGATGAACCGTCTGGGCTGGCCGGTAGCCTTACAGTTGGGAATGGAATCGGCAGCCTTTACGCTGAGTTGCGTGATGGTAGGCTGGCTGGGTACTATCCCGTTGGCAGCTCATCAGGTAATGATTACCCTCTCCCAGCTCTTCTATCTCGTACTTTCGGGTATGGCAGCAGCGCTGGCAATCCGCGTGAGTCACTTTATGGGTCAGAAAGACTATGCTGCCGTACGCCGCAACGCCTACGATGGCTTCCGTCTGAACCTGCTGTTCTCTCTCTGCATGGGAATTCCGGTATTTCTGCTTCGCCACCAGATAGGCGGTTGGTTTAATGACAATGCCGAGGTACAGGCGTATGTGTCGGTATTGATAATCCTGATGATGGTATATCAGTTTGGCGATGGTTTGCAATATACCTTTGCCAATGCCCTTCGAGGTATCGCCTGTGTAAAACCTATGGTGCTCTATGCCTTCATCGCCTACTTCGTCATCTCACTTCCATTGGGCTATACCCTCGGTTTTCCTTGCGGCATGGGCATACTGGGCATCTGGATTGCCTTCCCGTTCGGCTTGACGATAGCAGGCGAAATGTATCGTTGCCGATTTGAGAAAGAACTGAAGAAAATAGAGCAAAGATAGGATAAGAATATACGATTTTACCACGAAAATGAGATTTTTCGGTTCAAAAGTACATTTTTTATTGTAAAAAGCTTGCTTTATATATTTTTTTCATATATCTTTGCTCCCAGTTAGATATGAAAAAATACCTAATACTCTGAATCAACAGAGATGAAGGCTTATCAACAAACAACAGTATTAACAATTAGAAAATTAGAGATTATGAAGAAATTATTGGTTATGGCAGCCATGGTGCTGTCTTCAGTAGGTGCTTTCGCACAGCAGGCTGCTGGTACAACAACTATTCAGCCTAAGATTGGTTTGAACGTTGCTACAATAGGTGATAACGACTGGAAGGCAGGTTTCGCTGCTGGTGCTGAGTTGCAGTATCAGTCTACAAGCAACTTCGGTATTGCTGTAGGTGCTCTCTATTCTGTACAGGGCTTCAAGGCAGAGGACGTAAAAATTGCAGGTATGACTTTTGAAGGTGGAAAGTGGAACCCTGGCTATATCAATGTGCCTATCACTTTGAACTACTATCCTGTAGCTGGTCTTGCTCTCAAGGCAGGTTTGCAGCCAGGTTTCCTGGTAAACAAGGACGATGCTGAAGACGTTAAGACAGTAGATCTCTCTATCCCTGTAGGCCTCTCTTACGAATACCAGAACCTTGTTTTCGATGCTCGTTACAACATCGGTGTAACTAAGGTTTTTGAAGACGTCGATCACTACAACAACGTAATCCAGATTACTATCGGTTACAAGTTCGCTCTCTAAAAAGCAGCGACTTTAAAATAAGACAAAAAAAATCCCCGCTCCTCATCATGAAGAGCGGGGATTTTTTTTGGCATATCTATTTAAACTTCACTTAGAACATTCTTCCTCCTGGATGGCCACCACCGAATGGGCGACCATGGAAGTTAGGACGACCGCCAGGACCTCCAGGGCCATCAAATCCACCCTTGCGTGCCTCCTTGCCTCCAAAGAGATTCAAGCGATAAACCACATGGAGCATCGCATAGCTGTTGATGGCATTATACTCGGTATCCATACGGGATGTAGCCGAGATAGCACGAGAGAAGGTGCTCTGCTGACGAAGAAGATCGTAGAACTGAAGCATGATGGTAAGAGGCTTGCCCTTCAGGAAGCCCTGAGAGAGCTGCGCATTCCATACAAACTCATCGGTGTTCATACTACTGTCGTTATAGCCACGGCGACTGTTGATAGAGAGACTTGAGTTCAGGCTGGTTCCCCAAGGAGCTGTAAGCGTCATGCTTGGACCATAAGAGAACTGCCAGGTCTCGAGGTTGCTGGTAGGCTGAAGCTTGTTCTTTGCCTTATTGTAAGTAAGCGTACCATCGAGCGAGAACTCAGCCCAGTCATTACGATAGCTGAAAGAAAGATTCTGACGCCAGGTGATACTGCGGGTAGTATTCTTCTGAGAGTCTGATTTCTTGTCAAGACTCAGATAACTTACATAGTTATTGTAATTGGCATGGGCTCCAGTATTGATGTTCCATACACCTGCACTATCGATAGAGCAGTTGAACATGAAGGCTCCCATCGCATTCCAGTTTCCATTGATATTCTCTGGTCGGGTGATTCTTCCACCAGTCGTCTCATCGTATGTCACCTTATTGCTGATGCTATTGTTGGTGGTAGAGAAGTTGACGAAAGTCATGATACCCTTATTATGGTTCTGCACGAAATTGTTGTAGAACAATCGGAAGTTCTGAGTGAACGATGGCTTCAAGCCTGGGTTACCCATCGAAATGTTCAACGGATCGCTGTTATCCGTGATGTCGAGCAACTGAGAGATGCTTGGCTGAGAGGTTGTACCACGATAGTTGATTCGCAGGTTACTCATCTTTGAGAAGCGATAACGGAAATCGAGGGTTGGACTCACATTCACCACATTGCGAACGGTATCTACATGCACGCCCTGATAATCCTGGATATACTTAGACTGCTGTGGCTGAACCATCACACCGAAGTTCAGGTTATACTTCTGACGGATGAATCGCATCATCACCTGGATATCATGGTTATAGTTGCGATACTCTGAGAAGCGACTCAAATTATCATCCCTATAGTCATTGAGATGACCGGCAAACGGATTCAAGTAGCTGTCCCAACCGCGATATTCATGATCACCACTCATCGCATACTTACTGAAATCGTAGGTGCTGCGGTCGCTCTTGGAGTAGCTGTAAGTAAACTTATAGCTGAACTGCAGGAAGGTAGCCTTCCAGAGCGGCTCACTATAGGTCAACTGTCCCGCATAACTGTAATTCTTCGAAGGAGTCAGGTTATAGCGGTTGGTCTGATAAGTAGAATCCTTACCCTCCGCTGTCTGCACGAGATAGAGTTTTGCATTGTTGAGCGAGATGCTTTTGCTGTCATTATCAGTATATTTGGCATCCACACGGAAGGTGATGTTACGTCCCTTGTTGCCCAACTTGCGGTTTACCTGCAGCATACCATTGATATTGTTATTATCAGAGTAGGTGATGCCGTTGGTCAACTGGCTGTTTACCATAGCCTCAGCCTTCTCCATCTCTTCGATACCTTCTTCAGAAAGAGGATCTTTGGTGGTGATGGTATAAGGATCCTTGTTATAGGAAGCCGACTGGCTACCACTCAAGCCATCGCTGGAACTCCAGGAGATGGAAGGACGGAAGAGGATATTGGTCATGGAATCAGGCATCCACTCCAGACGGATGTTACCATTCCAGCTGTTGCTGCGGGAATAGCTCTGACTCAAGCTGTTACTGAAGGAACTGCTGGTACCCATAAAGTTCTCGCTGGAACGGCTGCTCCATACATCGCCATCGCTGTGGTTCCAGCGGAGAGAGGTATTGAACTTGAACTTGTCTTTCAACTCATAGTTGTAGTTGGCGCCTATCATCTTGCTGGCATTCAAACCGTTGGCACCGCCCCAGAATCCTCTGCCAGGACCACCGCCGAATCCACGGTCACTGGTATTATTGGCATTGGCAAAGAGCATAAATCGGTTGTTGTTGGCGAAATAGCCACCCATACCACGCATATTATAGCGGTTCTTGTTACCCACACCCAGGTCGATATTGGAAATCACACCCTTATTCATCCCCTTCTTCACACCGAAGTCGAGCACGGTCTGTTCCTCACCGTCATCAATACCAGTCACCTTGGAGAGATCGCTCTTCTCGTCGTATGCCTTGATCTTATCAATGATGCTGGTAGGCAAGTTCTTCAGAGCAGTCTTGGTATCGCCCGTCATAAACTCCTTGCCGTCTACCAGGATTTTCTTCACTTCCTTACCGTTGATCTTGATGGTACCGTCATCGCTGACCTCTGCACCCGGCAGACGCTTCACGAGTTCCTCAACCACCGAACCTTCCGGTGTGCGGTAGGCTGCCGAATTATAGACGAAGGTATCCTCCTTCAGACTCACCTTCTGAGCCATGGCGGTTACCACGGCACCTTTCAGCATGATAGCATCAGCACCAATGACCACATTCCCCATTGCCAGATTCTTGTCTTCAGAAATCTGGATTCGCTTAACGGTAGGCTTGTAACCTACACTGGTAATCTTGAGGAGATACTTGCCATTAGCCGGGGCATTGACATGGAAGAGTCCCCGCTCATTAGAAATGGCACCCGACACGTATGTACTGTCGGTTTTGAGTAGTTGAATCGTTACTTGCTCAACAGGGTCCTTGGTATCGCGGTCTGTTATCTTACCGCTAATCAAACGCTCTTGAGCTAAGGATGCTATTGCAACGAGCATCAACAGCATCGATAGAATTGATCTTTTCATTATTTGTTGAATGTTATTTATTATTTCTAAATTGTATATAGACTTGCTTTTATATGATTAGACCCGATTAGAGCGCAATTGTAAAAAACAGATGCACTTTTTGGGGCATTTTGCTTCATTTGACGAACGAAAAGTATCAAGGTTTAAACTTTTATTGATAAAAAAGTACTTATTTATTTTGTTTTGTCTTCATTTTAACGTACCTTTGCAGCCAAAATAGCCGTGGCGTTGTCCTTTCGGGACTTCCCAACGGCCCTATATAAATTCGTCTTTTTTAAAAACGTTAGTAAGTTATGAGTCAAAGAGTAATCATATCAACCCATCTGGAGAGCGAACTGGTAACCGCTCTCGCTGAGTGCGAGCACGACAAGCTGTTTGTGCTTACCGATACCACGACCCAAGAGCTGTGTCTGCCAGTCATCAAGAACTTCTATAGCCTGAAGCACATACAGGTAATCACTATTCCTGCAAGCGACAGCCATAAGGACATCGAAAGTCTGATGATGGTATGGAAGGGACTGCAGGAGGGTGGCGCTTCACGCCATTCATGCATGATTAACCTGGGAGGCGGTATGGTAACCGACCTGGGTGGTTTTGCGGCCAGCACCTTTAAGCGTGGCATCAACTTCATCAATATCCCTACTACCCTGCTTGCCATGGTAGATGCATCGGTAGGCGGAAAGACCGGTATCAACTTCGGTGGTTTGAAGAACGAAGTGGGCGTATTCAACGACTCTAAATACGTGATTCTCGACACAGAATTTCTGAAGACTCTGGATGCCGAGAACATCTGTTCGGGCTATGCAGAAATGCTGAAGCACGGCTTGATTTCTACCGAGGCGATGTGGGAAGAACTGGTAAGCTTCGACCTTGCCAACCCAGACCTGAAGCTGTTGCAGCGCATGGTGGGCGACAGCGTGAAGGTAAAGGAGCGCATCGTAGAGCTGGATCCTCATGAGAAGGGCATCCGCAAGGCTTTGAACCTGGGTCATACCTTCGGTCATGCCTTCGAGAGCTGGGCTTTGAAGCGCAAGCCTATCCTGCATGGCTATGCCGTAGCATTCGGTCTCATCCCTGAGCTTTATCTCAGCGTGGCTAAGACAGGATTCCCTACAGACAAGATGCGCCAGACCGTTACTTTCATCAAGGAAAACTACGGAACACTGGATATTACCTGTGATGACTATGATGAGCTCATCGAGCTGATGCAGCACGACAAGAAGAATCAGAATGGCATCATCAACTTCACCATGCTTGGCGGTATAGGGGATATCCGTATCAACCAGACAGCTACTACAGAAGAAATCAAAGAAGCACTCGACTTCTTTAGAGAAGGATAATATAATATGGCGGGCTATCAACCCGCCATTATTGTATCCTTATGCCAAACAGCATCGCTTTGGCTTTCCGGTTTCGGTAAGCGGAACATGCTCTACATATCGGAATTCCCTTGGAATCCAATATTTATGACTTTTAGATTCAGATGATTTATTTGAATCATCTGATTTACCTGATAAGAGGCGGCGGACAGTCGCCTCTACTTTTTTTATATCCTCATCCTCTGTCAGGAGGACTGCGATTTCTCCAAACTTCCCGTCTTTCTTCTTGGCTATCATGAAAGGTTTTTCCAAATGAGGTTTCAGAAAAGCCTCCACTTCTTCTATCTGTATCTTGATGCCACCACTACAGATGACATTGTCTTTTCTGCCCTTGATGCGGAAACGGAGTTTTTCCACCTTATTATATATATAGGGTTCTATCTCCACGATATCATTCGTTACCAAGGTTTCAGCACAAACCTGAGGGGCATCAATGACAAGACAGCCTTCTTCGGTCTGACTGATATGAACGCTATCGAAAGGCTGATACCATTCGCTTGCCTCATCACCATTGATTCGCCTCAGAGCAATATGAGACAAGGTTTCGGTCATGCCGTAAGTGCTCCAGATGGCGATATTGCCGGGAAATGACTTCAGTTCCTTCTCTAAAGCTGCATCAATGGCACCACCACCGATAATCAGATGACGGATATGGCAGAGCCGTTCCCGCTCCTCAGGAACCTGCAGGGTATTATATACCTGCATCGGAACCATGGCTGCGAAAGTAATCTCTTCATTTACATCTTTCAAAGGTTGCCCACTTGGAGAGACAGAAATAAGATGGAGATGGCGCTCAATGCTTCGTACCACCACCATCTTACCGGCAATATAATCAAGCGACATACAGAGCAGAGCGCTATCACCTGGCTTCAATCCAAGGAAATCACAAGTGATGCGGGCTGAGTTGAGCATTCGCTTCTTCTCTACCATCATCGGTTTGGGTTTTCCTGTGGAACCACTGGTATGTACAAGCACCCGGTCGCTATCGTTATTCCATTCGGAAAGGAAATCTTCTAATGTCATTTTCAGAATTCTTCCTAAGTTATTTTACGACAAATAATTGATCACCCCGAATCTCCAAAGGCATTGGGATGTTATCGGTAAAGAGCTGACCGGTGCCCAGACCTTGCGGCATCTGGACATTCGGACCATATACCTTGGCAGCATAATGGGCAATAGCATGGAGACCGATATTGCTCTCCAAAGCCGAGGTAATCCAACTGCCGATGCCACGCTGGTTAGCCAACTCAATCCACTCGTTACATCCATAGATTCCACCATGAAGCGAAGGCTTCAGGATGATATACTGAGGGCGGACGGTATCGAGCAAAGCCTGCTTCATACTACGGACATTCACACCAATCAGTTCCTCGTCCAGGGCGATAGGAAGCGGTGTTTCGCGACAGAGCTGAGCCATTTTAGACCACTGATGCTGCTTGATAGGCTGCTCAATGGAATGGATATCATACTTAGCCAAAGCCTCCAGCTGACTCATCGCATTCTCCGGCAGGAATCCACCATTGGCATCTACTCTGAGTTCTACCTGATCACGGGTATAGACATCACGAATACGCTTGATAAGATCGAGTTCCTTAAAGAAATCGATGGCACCAATCTTCAGTTTCACACAATGGAAACCTGCCTGGAGCTTCTCCTCCAACCGAGCCAGCATCTCCTCATAGGTGCCCATCCATACCAGTCCGTTGATGGTAATGCCCTCTTCTCCTCGTCCGAAAGGAGAGTCGAAGAGATTGGCCAGGTTCTCCATTCCAGCTGGAACAGAGACACTTACTCCCTGCTTCTTCGCTGCATCGAAGAACGAAGCAAAGGCTGTTTCCAGTCCGAAGGTGATGCTAGGATAGGCACGAATCATATCGTAAGGGATGCGTCCCATCTGTTCCACCATCTGGCACACCTGTCGAAGGGTAACAGCATATTCCGGTTTGGCATCGCAACTCAAATCAGGGAGCGTAGCACACTCTCCCACTCCTTCTATCCCCGGCATTTCATCCGAAGTAAGAGTCAGATAATAACTGTGTCTCGTGGTATAAACTCCACGAGACGTGCCTGCTGGCTGCTTAAAGTGGAGCGTGCGCTCCGAGATTTCTATCTTATACATTCTTTATATCTATATATCAATACAATTGAATTCTTCACTCTTCGTTCTTCACTCTTCACTTAACTTACTTCTTCTGCTTCAAGTCATACAGATCCTTGCGGCGATCACGAAGATTTCGAACGGCACCGTAGGTATGAAGCTCGTTCAAGAGGTTCAAATCTACATCTGATACGAGAATCATCTCAGTATTAGGTGTTGCCTCCGAACGCTTGCCATCGTTAGGGAAGGCGAAGTCGCAAGGGGTGAATACAGCACTCTGGGCATACTGGATATCCATGTTGTGAACACGAGGCAAGTTGCCCACACTACCTGCAATGGCTACATAGCACTCATTCTCGATGGCACGAGCCTGTGCACAGACTCTTACTCTAGAATAAGCATTCTGCGTATCGGTCATGAATGGAACGAAGAGAATCTGCATACCATCCTCTGCCATCAGACGGGAAAGTTCAGGGAACTCCACATCATAGCAGATGACGATACCAATCTTACCACAATCGGTATCGAAAGTCTGGATATGGCTACCGCCACTCAATCCCCAGCACTTCTGCTCATCTGGAGTTACGTGAATCTTCTCATACATATCCACGCTACCATCTCTACGGCAAAGGAAACCGACGTTATAGAGGGAATCGTCCTTGAGATAAGGCATACTACCGGTAATGATATTGATGTTGTAGCTGATGGCCAGTTCACGGAAACGGTCACGGATTTCTTCTGTATATTGAGCCATCTTGCGGATGCTCTGTGCCTCACCCAAATCATTGAAACGTGCCATCAACGGCGCATTGAAATACTCAGGGAAGAGAATGAAATCGCTCTTGTAGTCGCTTACGGAATCCACAAAGAACTCAACCTGTTCAAAGAGGTCATCTACCGAAGCGTATGGGCGCATCTGCCACTGTACCAATCCGATTCTTACGGTTGGCTTGCGGTCTACGTAGGAATCCGTAGGTGGCTGATAGTAGATATTATCCCACTGCAAGAGGGTTGCACAGTGTTCGCTCTCCTCATCACTAGGAAGATAGTTGCGAATCACACGGCGTACGTGGAAATCGTTGGAGAGTTGGAAAGTAAGAACCGGGTCGTAAATCTCACGGTTTCTTACGTGTTCGATATACTCCTTAGGGCGCATCTTGTCGGCATACTTATGATAGTTTGGAATACGACCACCAAACATGATAGCCTTCAAGTTGAGCTTCTCGCAGAGTTCCTTGCGATACTCATACATACGACGAGCCAATCGCAAGCCACGATAATCTGGGTGGATAAATACCTCAATACCATAAAGGATATTGCCGTTTGGCTGGTGGGTATTGAAGGTTTCATTGCCTGTCACCTGAGCATAGGTATGGTCGCCTTTCACCATATTATAGTTGACAATGATGGAGAGCGCACAGCCCACAATCTTATCGTCAACGATAATAACCACCTGTCCCTCAGGGAAGATTGTAATGAGTTTCTTAATTTGTTCTTTTGTCCAGAATACATCTGAGTCTGCGTAAATACGCTTAAATGACTTGGCAAGCTGGTCATAATCCTCCATGCGGAGATTGCGCATGCTCACCTTTTCGATTTTTCGAGTTGGTTCCATAACAACTGTATTTTTATTATTATCTAAATCCGGGTGCAAAGTTACAGCAATTTATAGATACGACAAAGAGTTTTCGTAAATAATTGATATTTACGAAAACTCTTTTCATATATTTTGCTGTAAGAAAGCCTTTTGGCTTAGAATTTAACGCAAAAACTTGGCATCTTCCTGCGGTATTGCCTCGTCATGATCATCGAGATAGAGCAACTTTACCGGATGATATTTATCACTTGCCACCGAGTATTCATCCTGACGATAATGGGTCTGAATGCCACCGATGCCCAACATGGTATGAAAAGCCGAAAGACTGCTCTGTACCTGTTTTGACCGATTTTCTCCCAATGCCTTCAATATATCCGGATATTGTTTACTGAATCCTTCAGAAGTCCAGATGATGAAAGGCACATGCAGTTCGTAATCCGAAGCCTTCGGGGCAGCATGAAGGAAGAGGTGGCGATCATCATCGAAGATATTCTCTCCATGATCGCTGGTATAGAGCATCGCTGATATAGGCTGACCATATACCCCATCCGTCTTAGTCTGTATCCCCTCCCATTTCTGCAGACGTTCAATGATACCATGCAGGATATAATCGGTATATCGGATGGTATTATCATAGGCATTCAAGAGGTCACGCCGATTCTCCGACTTTGCCTCACTTCTGCTATCGGGCTTGAAATAAGCGAAACTACGGGGATAACGCTCCTGATAATTGAAGTGAGAACCATAGGTATGAAGAACCACGAAGAGCTTGCGATAACGGTAATGGGCAGACGAGGAAGCATCAGCCTTGGGCAATATCTCATCCAGTTTCTGCAACAAATCCTCATCATAATGATTACCTTGCAAAGCATCCTCTTTCTTCAGAAAATAATGTTCATCAGCCTGTTCTCCCAAAAAATCGATAAACGAATGATTTGGCAACTGGTTGCTGATAAACACAGTATGGAATCCGGCTTCCTTAAAGGCCGCCAGGATGCCTTTCTCATGAAAAAGGCGCTCAAAATCCTCTGCCGATGCAGCAGACAGAAGCATCGGAACACTCTTATGAGTAGTATTGCTCTGAGTTGTCACATTCGGGAAAGCTTTGATACCCTGCGTTTTGGAGAGCAGTGGATTGGTATCACGAGGATACCCATAAAGACTGAAGTTATGGGCACGAGCCGTCTCTCCTACCACCATTACATACACCTCAGGTGCATAGAGCGAGCGCTCACTTTTAGCCTCAAACTTAAAATTACGGCTTGCCTCCTTATAATTCTCTGAAGCAGCATTGCGCTCAAAAGCCAGATAAAGGTTGTAACAGATATTGACGGGATAAAGCTGATTGCGCATACGGTAATCATCCACCATCAGATAGCTTGCCAGCAGACAGAACAGTCCTATAGCCCCAATCTGCATTGCCCAATGGCGGACTCTCTGCTGGAAAGAAACCGACAACCGGCTATCTCTTCTGATAATGACACCCCCCAGGATAAGCAAGGGCAAATAAACCACGAAGACACCAACCACGGCAGGAGCCAGATTATCGAGCAGCTCCATCGCCTCACCGGGATTGGTAGTTACGAGATTCAAAAACATATCTACCGCTATCACTCCCGTTCCGAAAAGATAAAGCAATACCAGCTGGAACGCAGCGAAAAAGACAAAGATAAATGCCCACCATATCATCTTACCAGGACGCTTAGCCGCAGAAAAGAACAACATATACAGCGACAAAGGCAGCAACACATTGACACCACATGCCCACGGAGTCAAACACTCGGTATAACACAAGGCAATATTAGGCAACAACAATGCCACCACGGCATAAGTATACAGAAATTGCCCCGATGACACCTTATTATATATATAGGATAAACGATTCATTCTTCTCTTGTATTAAAATGCCTCATTGATATTAAACAGAAAGCCAGACTGTCCCGACTTACCAAATCCATAATCCAAACGCACATTGACATTCTTCTTAAACTCCCATCGGTAACCCACACCAACATTAGGCAAAATCCGATTACTGCGCAATTCAGAGAATTTAGGAAAAACGGTTCCAGCTCCAGCCCAAACCACGATGCCATTCCGTTTCCAAACATGTTGGCGCAACTCCACCGTAGCCTCCAAGGAATGCTTGTCACGGTAACGACCCTCGTAATAACCACGCATAGAGCTGGTACCACCTAAATTGGCCATCATACCCCATGAAGGATTGCCGAAATTGAAATTTGCTCCTAAATCTTCGGCAAGAACCGTACCCTCTCCCAACTGCTGATAGCTGTCAAAGCGGAATTTTGTGGTACTGAAGGCATAATCATTTCCCATAAATCGAGGGCGGAACATCTGCTTCAGATTGAGATAGATGCCCCGATGTGGATTGGTAAGATTATCACGATTATCATATACCAGCGATACACCGGCTCCCACATTCCATGTATGGTGATCCATTCCATTCAGTAACTCCGGACGCTCAATGTGCTTACCAATTACATAATCATAACTAGCCATCGGACCAACATAGAAATTGTCTGCCACCCGGAACAGGAAAGCAGCCTCAGCCTGTGCCTGCCATCGTTTCATGTCGCTCTTATTGTCATCGTTATCACCCATCTCATAACCTATTCCCCAGAAATCAGAAGGGAAAGAATAGAAATAAAGACGATAATCTATGCGATAACGACCACGAGGTGCTATATGATTTCCACGAACACCCAACATATAGAAACCTACCGTGCTCACATCACCGAAAAGCGAAACATTGGAAGGAGGAAGTAGGGTATCATTGGCGTCTGAACGATAAAGACCTGCCGCTACCATTCCTAAGCCAAACTTCGTATCAGAAGCATAGTGAGGACCTCCGATGATACTGAAGTCAAACCGCTTATGCTCCTTGTTTTTGTTGGCATCATTAAAATAGTCAAGAAATCGTGTCATCCATGATTTTCTGGCATGCCGGATTGTATCCGCCATCTGCTGTGAGGGGATTGTATCTTGTGAAAATGGCTCAAAGGCATAACAGCCCAATGCCATCATCATGACTAGTATTGTCAGAATATGCTTCATAATGTCTATAATCTTGATTCTACATGTGATTTTTACTCGTAAACCAATGCCACATTATCTATCCACAATGTATTACCCGGTGTACCGATATAGGCTCCACCATGGGATGAAGAGAACTGCAGGATAAGATGCGTAGGCGTCTCATGATTGCCCGCCCATCCGGTTTCCCTTACCGGCACACTTTTTCCCTTGCTGTTGCGGGCATAGTCGGTAGAGCGAAGTCCCATCGTAGCAGCATCATAACCAGCCATGTGACGGATATCGCCATAATGAATGGTATAAGTAGCATCATTCACCCATCCGTTGGTACTTTTTCCATACTTTACTACCATCGTGCCCACTCGTTTGGCTGTGATGTTTCCCTGAGCATCTTCATGGCGCTTCTGCAAATAGAGTACGGCAATGGCATAGTCGCGACCTGCTACAGTGGATGCTCCACTGAATCCATTCTGCTTGATACGGTTAGCTGATTGAGGCATATATGTTTTATAGTCAAATTGTACTGCCTTAGGACGTGCAGTGAACGGAATACCCCAATTGATGGCTTTCGGACCATCTTTGGTACTCGTAATCGGTTCACGTACATCACCCAGGAAAAGGGAACCTGCTGCCAGAACCTTGATATTGATAAGTCCAAGCACCTTCACTTTCTCTATATGGGTTTCCAATTTAGCGCAATATCCATTGCCACGCTTGTCACGATAAACCGAGTTATTGGTTTTGTAGATACCCGAAACATGTGCCAGAACATTGGATGATCCCCAGGGGGAACCACCCTTGTTGGTATAAGGAGTATTACCATTGAGGGTCATATTAGGTCCTACGGCATAGATGGTTTTCTGATTTCCACCAATGATAGCCGACTCCTTGATGTTTCTAATCACCCAGTGATCCATGTTTCCATATTTTAATGGAACTACCTTTTTCTGTCCTTGTACAGGAAGGCTAGATAAGGATGCCAAAGCTATTGCCAAGCTAAATACTATTTTTTTTTCCATACCAGTTTCTTTTATTTCATTTCTGTTTTATTCCTATTCAATCTAAGAGAAATTCACAAGACTTCAATGATAGGATTTGCAAAGATAGAAAAATATTCTGTACTTTTCAGTTTTCCGGAAAATAATGATTGAAAATTAAGAAATAATAATAGATTTAGTCGTTTTTTATCGTATAAAACAAAAAATCCTGCATTTGACTGAGTGGCAAATGCAGGACTTTATGTATAATAATATGTATCAATTATCGATTGGAATACATGTTGTCGTAGTACTTTTGGTAATCACCAGAGGTTACGTTGTCCATCCATTCCTGGTTATCAAGATACCATTTTACAGTTTCCTCGATACCCTCCTCAAACTGGAGAGATGGCTCCCAACCCAATTCCTTCTGCAACTTTCTAGAGTCGATGGCATAACGCATATCGTGACCCTTTCTGTCTGTTACGTAGGTGATAAGATCCATATCCTCGCCTTCCTTTCTACCGAGCAATCTATCAACGGTCTTGATAACCACCTTGATGATATCGATGTTCTTCCACTCGTTGAAACCGCCGATGTTGTAAGTCTCGGCAATCTTGCCCTTATGGAAAATCATATCGATGGCACGGGCATGATCCACTACATACAACCAGTCGCGCACGTTCTCACCCTTACCATATACTGGCAATGGCTTGCGATGACGGATGTTGTTGATGAACAGCGGAATCAACTTCTCTGGGAACTGGTATGGACCGTAGTTGTTAGAGCAGTTGGTCACGATGGTTGGCATACCGTATGTATCGTGGAAAGCACGGACGAAGTGGTCTGAGCTTGCCTTGGATGCTGAGTATGGAGAGTGAGGATTGTACTTGGTAGTCTCCAGGAAGAACTCCTCGCCGTAAGCCTCGTGGTTCTTACCGCTGGATGCCTTGGTAGTGAAAGGAGCAGGAACGCCCTCAGGATGAGTCATCTGCAAGGCACCATACACCTCATCGGTAGAGATGTGGTAGAAACGCTTGCCCTCGTAACCCTCTGGAAGGCTCTCCCAGTAAATCTTTGCCGCCTGGAGCAGAGACAGGGTACCCATCACGTTGGTCTGAGCGAAGGTGAAAGGATCCTTGATACTTCTATCTACATGACTCTCGGCAGCGAGATGAATGATGCCATCCACCTTGTAGTCCTGCATCAGCTTCAACATCTGGTCGAAATCGCAGATATCGCCCTTAACGAAAGTATAGTTAGGCTTGTCCTCAATGTCTTTGAGGTTAGCCAGGTTACCTGCGTAAGTCAACTTGTCGAGGTTGATGATGTGATACTCAGGATATTTGTTCACGAAAAGTCTTACAACGTGTGAGCCGATGAAACCAGCACCGCCCGTGATAATGATATTCTTCATTTACTTTGAACTTTGAAAATTGAACTTTGAACTTTATGATTCGTTTTTTTGAGCAGAAGCTACAAAAGCTTCTAACTCTTTATTATTTTGCTTCCGCCAATTCGGCGATACACTTCTTCAAACTGTCAGTCCAGTATGGCACCTTAAAACCGAAGGTCTGCTTCAGCTTGCTCTTGTCGAGCACAGAGAAGTGAGGACGCTTCACTGGGCTTGGGAACTCCTCGCTGTAGCATGGTTGAATATCGCAGGTGTTGCCGCTGAGTTCGCAGATAATCTTGGCAAAGTCAAACCAGGAGCATACACCCTCGTTAGAGAAGTGATAGATGCCGGTCTTGTCAAGTTGGTTGGTCTCGATGATGTGAGAGATGACAGCAGCAAGGTCACCGGCATAAGTAGGAGTACCCACCTGATCGAATACCACCTTCAGGGTGTCGTGGCTAGCCGTGAGACTCTGCATGGTCTTCACGAAATTCTTTCCCCACTGAGAGTAGAGCCAAGCAGTGCGAATAATGATATGCTTGCAGCCCGTAGCCTCGATACTCTTTTCACCCGCCAATTTGGTCTTACCATATACACCAAGCGGATTGGTTTCCCAATCTTCCTTACAAGGAATATTCTTATCGCCTTGGAACACATAGTCGGTACTAACATGAATGAGGGTACCATCTACTTCCTTCATTGCCTGAGCCAAATTGCCAGCCGCAGTATTATTAAGTAAATTGGCTAAATCAAAATCACTCTCAGCCTTATCCACGTTGGTATAAGCTGCACAATTAACGATAACCTGAATATCATTCTCCTTTACGCTGGCACGGATAGCGTCAAGATTAGTGATATCCAATTTCTCATAGCCTTCAGCCACATCGGTGAAGACAAACTTGTGATTGCTTCTTTTGGCGCAAATCTGCATTTCATGACCCAACTGGCCATTAGCGCCTGTTACTAAAATATTCATTGGTCGTTAAATATTACCTTTTAATAAAACTATGTGGCAAAAGTACAGATTATTTCTGAGATTCCCAAAAAATAGCAGAGGAATTTGTATTAATAATATATAAATAAGGTGTAAACCCTAAAAATGGAAAATGAAGAAGACAAAAAAACCGCCAGAATCTTTCACAAGAGCCTGACGGGTTTAACCTAATACACTAATTTTCTTTTCCCTTAGATAAACTAAAACCTGTTTTTTATTTAAATCAACATACTAAATCAACAAAAGGAATATGTACCTTAGAAGACTTGAAGTGGTAGTATAATAACTACTTTTTTCTTTTTTCGATTGCAAAGATACTACAAAAAATCTACAGTTGTATCCCTAAGTAGCAGAAAAGTAAATGGAAAGTAAAATTCCACCTTTCTAACTTGTTTTAAATCAAAAACTTACAAAATTAACCATTTTTATCAAAGTAAATACTATAATACCATTTTTTATTTGTATCTTTGCAACACAAAAACGACAAATAGACTAATTTTATCCTTTTCAGACTACAATTATGTCATTTACAAAACATAAACAGAAGATGAGACTATTACTAATACTTCTTATGCTTATGATGCCACTGCTCGCTCAAAGCAAAACCGACGAGAAAAAGCTCCTGGAGCGTATCGACTACATGATTGATAACGACAAGCATTATCAAGATATCAAGGAAAACGAGCTCAAACATCTGAAACAGCTAGCCTTTGATGCAGAAGATGACAAGACCCGTCTCCTTTTCCTTGACAGCATATACCGTGCCTACAGCGCCTACCGCTACGACTCGGCATACGCTTACATGCAGCGTGGACTGGAGTTGGCAAAGAAGGTCAACGATACCTATTATATAACTCTCAACCAAATTAACCGGGCGTCAGTACTCTCGGTAAGGGGATTCTATGGCAAAGCCGAAGCTCTGCTCCAGACACTCAACCCAGAAACAATGCCCTACAAACAGAAGTTATACTATTACTTTACCTTCGCCTGGATCTATAATTACTGGGAATCATACGCCCAAAACTCTGATTACGCAAAAGAATTCCGTGACCAGAAAAAGCATTTCATGGGTCTATTGCTCCAGAATTTCAACGAAGACAGCAAGCATACCAGCTACTATCATTATCTCATGGGCGAAAACATCTATTTGGATGAGCCTACCAGCAAGCAGTCGCTCTACCATTTCATGAAGGCAGTGAAGATGTCTCCAGCCAAATCACGCATCCATGCCATGTCGGCATACGGTGCCGCCAGATATTACAAACTTACAGGTAACTTCGATCTCTACGAGGAATATCTCGTAGAAGCATCTGTCACCGACGGTCTATGCCAACTCAAGGAGACAGTAGCCCTGCAGAAACTTGCCTACTTTCTTTTTAAAAAGGATGCAAGCAACAGTAAGAGAGCAGCCAAATACATCCAGCACACGATGGAAGACGCCCAGTTCTTCAACAACCGACTGCGCATGATGGAAATTTCCAATATCCTCCCTGTCATCGCTTCTGCCAACCAGCAGGCTGCCGAGAAATCACGTACCCGTTTCCTCTTCGGCTTCATCGGTGTTAGCGTAGCACTCATCATCATCCTCATTCTCTCCTTCGTCAACAACCGACAGAAGAACAAGCTGAAGAAAAACAAGCAGGAAATAGAAGAGCAGAACGAGAAACAGAAAGAAATGAACGCACAGCTCACCAAGCTGAACCAGCAGCTGATAGAAACAAACATCAAGCGAGAGACCTACATGCGACTCTTCATGGACATCAGTGCGGCATATATCAGAAAATTGTCAGATTACCGCAAACTGGTGAACCGAAAGATCAAGGCTAACCAGACTGCCGACCTGCTGAAAACCCTCAACACCCACAAGATGGAAGAGGAGGAGTCACAGATGTTCTACAACCGCTTCGACAAGGCGTTCATGGAACTGTATCCCGGTTTCGTGACAGAGTTGAACAAGCTCCTGCTGCCAGAATGCCAGCTGGAACTTCCTACTGCCCACACCCTGACCACGGAAATCCGTATCTATACATTGATGCGACTAGGCATAACCGACAGTCAGGAGATAGCCACCCTGCTGCATTATTCCACCCAGACCATCTACAACTATAAATCGGGCATGAGAGCAAAGGCAAAGAATCGCGAGACTTTTGAGAGCGACATCAACCGTCTCTGCCATATTATATAATAAGAAGTTAAAGGAGTTTAGACAACAGTCTTTTTGGCGTAGATTTTAAGCAGCAAGACATACGTCTTAACTCCTTTAACTCCTATAATATGCGACTAATCGCGATGGATAACCGTTCCGTTTGCCTGATGCGTAGCAAGAACCAGCACCTCTGCTATCTGCACATGTTCAGGAGCAGAAGCTGCATAGTAAGCCACGTCAGCCACATCATCACCATTCAAAGGAGTGATACCACGATAAACCTGGTCAGCTCGCGCATTATCACCATGGAAACGGACATTAGAGAAATTGGTTTCTACCAATCCAGGTTTCACATTGGTTACACGCACCTTGGTATGTGCCACATCAATACGCAACCCATCAGAGATAGCTTTAACGGCAGCCTTGGTGGCACAATAAACATTGCCTCCGGCGTAAGCAGCATCTCCTGCCACACTACCAATATTGATAATATGACCATGATTACGTTTAATCATGCCAGGCACAATCAGGCGAGTCATGGTAAGAAGTCCCTTGATATTGGTATCAATCATCTGATCCCAATCCTCAAAATCACCTTCATACTCCGGTTCCAGACCACGAGCCAATCCGGCATTATTGATCAGCACATCAATATTGCGCCATGCATCAGGAATATAATCTACAGCCTTCTTTGCTGCCTCACGATTACGGACATCGAAAGCTAAAGCCAAGACTTCAGTGCCTTCTGCCTCTAATTCCTTTTTCAGGATTTCCAACTTGCCAGTATTTCTACCAGTGATAATAAGATTGTAACCACCTCTTGCAAAGCGGCGAGCGCAACCTTCGCCTATTCCGCTTGTTGCACCTGTGATAAGAGCTATTTTATTCATTTGCTTTGAACTTTGATTTTTTAACTTGTTACTTTGAACTTTGAGCTTTGAACTTTGAGCTTTATGATTAGTAAAGCATATGATTTGGCTTTCCCTTCGGCCGCCGAACGTTGTTTCTTCACTCTTCGTTCTTCATTCTTCACTTAAAGTATCAGAACCCTCACTTCTGCATTTGTCATTTTCTCTATCTGATTCATCGGGCGTTTGAAATAGACACTCTGAATCGCCTTATTGATGATGCCATGTCCCACTGCCAGAATAGTCTTATCGGGATAAGCAACCTTGAGCCAGGTAAGAAAATTCTGAGCTCTGGACTTCATCCTTTCCAAAGTTTCTATATTATCAGGCCAATCCTTTGGATCCTTAGGCAAGGAAGGAATGAACTTACCCGTAAAGTCACCCCAATCCCGCTCTCTCAGCAATGGAGTGGTAACGATATGAGCATCAAGCTCCTCATCTGTCAGATTACCAGTCAGAGAGAGAGCTTCTATATGAGGACGGGCAATAATCTTACAAGTCTGAATACTGCGATACAGATCACTGGAAACGAAGGCATCAATAGGTTCGTTTACCATCTTCCTGGCAACCTCCCCAGCTTGCTCAAGACCTTTCGCATTCAGCTTGCCCGGTGTCTGCCCCTGCATGATCTGAGCAGCATTATCCACGGTCTCACCATGGCGCACAAGATATAACTTTGTCATAGCTTATAGTTTTTGCTTACAAAATTACTCATAATTGGCGAAAATAAGGAATAATTTGCGTTAAATAAATCATAAAAATCATGCTTTCTCAATTTTCTTTCGTATTTTTGCATAAAGATTAATATAACATTGCAAAATCGTTTTAAAAAAGATAAGTATGAAAGTAGTACATAGTTCTTTGTTTCGTGCCGTCTGCGCCATCATCATTGGTGTTTTACTCATCCAATACCGCGAACAGACAGTCACATGGATTACCATCGCTATCGGTGTGTTGTTTTTCCTTTCAGGAGCCATCTCCCTCATCTCCTACTTCAGCGCTAAGAGAACTGCAGAGAAGATGCAAGGCCAGATGCTTTCTGACGCCAACGGCAAACAGATTATCGGAATCAAGCCCAACTTCCCTATCGTTGGTTTGGGCAGTCTGATTCTCGGCATGATTCTGGCATTGATGCCAAATGTATTCATCGCATGGCTGATGTTTATCCTTTCGGCAATCCTGATCTTGGGTGCCATCACTCAAATGGCAAATCTGGTAACAGCTGCCAAGATGGGGCGTGTGGGCATCATCTACTGGCTTATGCCTTCAGCCCTTCTGCTCTTGGGTATACTGGCAGTCATCAAGCCTTCTGCCTTAGCCTCAGCCCCATTGCTTATCATCGGTTGGGCCATGTTGGTATACGGTGTAGTAGAATGTGCCAATGCCTTCAAGATTTCCAACAACCGACGTAACTGGCAGAGAAAGAACAACCAAAAGAACAACATCGTAGTAGACTCAGATTCTACCAGTACCCAAAACGAAGAAGTTACTTTTATTGAATAGAAAACAAAATAGCCTCACAAGTATCTTCAAACTTGCGAGGCTATTTTTATTATTTTTCTACGAGTCCCTCTACATAGCGACAAAGGATACTAATACCCTTTTCATTCTCACCTCCCTGCGGAATGATGATATCTGCATAACGCTTGGTTGGCTCGATAAACTGCTCGTGCATAGGCTTAAGAACCTTGAGATAACGGTCTACGACCATTGATACCGTTCTACCTCTGTCTATCGTATCACGCTGAATATTACGAATCAAGCGTTCATCAGCATCGGTATCTACAAATACCTTCAGGTCCATCAAGCTGCGCAATTTCTTATCCACCAAGGTCATGATACCCTCAATAATCACTACCGGCTTTGGCTCTACATGAATCGTCTCCGGTTCACGATTGCATTTGAGATAACTGTAAGTAGGCTGCTCTATTGCCTTGCCTGCACGCAAATCAGCCAGCTGCTGATGCAAGAGTTTCCAGTCGAAAGCCGACGGATGGTCGAAATTAATTTGATGGCGTTCCTCTTCCGTCATATGCGAGGTGTCATTATAATAAGAGTCGAGCGGCACCACTGCTACATAATGCGGCGGCAGCACTTCTACGAGTTTCTTTACTACTGTTGTCTTGCCAGAACCTGTACCTCCAGCAATACCTATCACCGTTACCTTATCTATCTTTTCCATTTTCTATAAGATTTCTTCAAACATTTTGCGATAATACTCAGCCTTTTTCTCCACCGCCATCGGATAAGCCCTGGAACTGGACGGCATGCGGTAAAGCCTAAGCTGACGAGTTCCGACAGTAAACTCTACAAATTCTCCCATCTTGGGAAGCGAACGAATGCCAAAATGGTCAGAAAAGACCTTGGTGGCAAGCTGTCCTGCCGTAAGAACCGCCTTACATTCGGGTAATCTGGCAAGCATACCATCCAGATCAGAAGGCTGCACTATTTGCAAGTCTTTATCAGAAGCCGTATTCTTGGTTCGAACCACCTGTTGGGCGGTATCATAGATAGCAACTCCTTTTTCTTTCAGAAAATCCTTGATGGCATCCAGCCTATAAGTCTTATGTTCCACATCTACGAAATGGAATTTATCTCCGAAGTAAATCAGTCCGAATATTCTCCACATGTCGTTCTGGAAGTTAGGATAATACCAGGGCATGCACCATCGCTTCTCTGCGGGTGGAAAGGTACCGAGCATCAGCAACTTGGCATTGCCCGGTAACCATGGTTCAAAAGGATGTTCTTCAACCATTTTATTTTTTCTCCTTCACCAAATATAAAACTACAGGCAAGTGATCACTGTAACCGTTGAGCCATCTGCCACCCGCTTTGGTACGCAAAGGAGCTCCCTTGTACTGTCCTTCCTGCTGAATCAGATAATCTCTGCGGAATACGTGGTGCTTCCAATACTTCAAGCTGCTGTAATCCTTGTTCTTAGAATCCTTATTCAAAAGACTAGGCGAAAGCACAATCTGATCGAAAAGGTTCCAGGAGCCATTATAGAACAAAGTACCCTTACCCTCCTTAGCCAGGATATTATACCATGGATTATACATATCATCAGGACCAACCTCAGAGATTTCTGCCTTTGCTTTCAATACCTTGTGCATACTCTCATTGGTAGGATCATCATTCATATCACCCATCACAAAGACCTTCATCCCAGGATTTAGGCGGAGCAGAGAATCTTTCACAACTTTCGTTTGACGAGCACCACTCTCGCGATAGAACGGTCCAGAGAAACGGCTAGGCCAGTGACATACAATGACAGCCACATCATCACCTCCCATTTCACCACGTACGGTAAGGAATCCGCGAGTCATGAAAGCCGAATCCTTTTCCAATTCCTGGACGTAAGGAACCAACTTTACATTCTTGACAGTGAAAAGTGCTGGATTATAAATTAAAGCACAGTCAATACCACGCTTATCAGGACCCTCAACATGACAGAATTGCATATTGCGAGCCTTCAAAGGAGGCTGAGCTGTAAGATCTTTCAAGACGTTGGCATTCTCCACCTCGGCAAGACCAATAAATGCACATCCCACGTTAGGCAGCACATCAGTACCCATATCAGCAAGGGCTCTGGACATATTCTTCAATTTGTTGGTATACTTCATACCATTCCATCCCTTGGCAGGCAAATATTCATAATCATTCTTACCCGCATCATGACAGGTATCAAAGAGATTCTCCTGATTGTAGAATCCAACAGCATATACCTGAAACTGTTTACCACTAGAAGCCTTTGATTTCTTCTGGGCAATAGCACCCAAACTTATAAAAAGCAAGGCTGCCAAAAAAAGCATTTGTTTTCTCATACCACCTATTTAATATTAAAGTTATATACTTTTTAGTATGCACACAGCACATAACTGTGCGATTTTGTTGGGCAAAGATAGTACAAAAACCGCAGATTTCCCCATAAAAATGAATATTTTTTCAGAATTCATTCATTTTTAACTAAAAAGACTTTCTTTTTCAAAAAATTATTTGTTACTTTGCAGCATTAAAAACAAATTTATAATTATCTTGAGGCAAGAACCTTATAAAGGTACCGTCTATAAGTAATTATTAATTCTTAATAACGATAAACTATGCAAAAGAAAGTAAACTTAGCAACGTTAGCACTCTTTTCCTGTACGCTTGCTATGGCTCAAAATGAAAAAACAGAGCAAAACATAGCACAGGGTCTTGACGAGAATGCTTTTACCTTCTCCGAGGCACAGTTGGGTGAGGACGATGACATGTCTTCAAATGTCACCATCCTCAATTCAACCAGCAACGTTTTCGCCAGCAAGGCAGGTTACCTGTTCTCGCCCGTCCGTTTCCGCTATCGTGCCTTCAACCAGAAGTACAATGATGTCTATATTAATGGAACAGCCATGAACGATATGGAGACGGGACAGTTCAGATTTTCCAACATCGGTGGTTTGAACCGTTTCTCCAGAAATGTAGACTTTTCTTTACCTTTTGAAGCCAACAATTACTCAATGACAGGTATGGCGGGTTCAAACAACTACGATTTCCGTGCAGGAAGCATGCAGGAAGGTCAGTATGCCAGCGTGGCTGCTGCCAACCGCAACTACACACTTCGTGGATTATACACCTATGCCAGCGGTTTCAATGAGAAAGGTTGGGCTATCACTGCCGGATTGACCTATCGCTGGGCAAACCGTGGATATGTAGAGGGAACCTTCTACAATGCTCTCTCCTATTTCTTCGGAGTACAGAAGAAATGGATGAACGGTCACTCACTGAGCTTCTCTACCTGGGGTAACCCTACCGAAAGAAGTACTCAGGGAGCATCTACAGATGAGGCTTACTGGCTTGCCAACGACTACTATTACAACCCATACTGGGGGTATCAGAACGGGCACAAGAGAAACTCACGCGTAGTGAACGACTTTGCACCTTCTGCTATCGCTACATGGGATTGGGACATCAATGACAAGATGAAGCTCACTACCTCACTGTTTGGCAAATACTCGATGTACAAGAGCACCAAACTCAACTACAACAACGCCGAGAACCCTCAGCCAGACTATTGGAAGAACATGCCATCGGCTAACTTCTACGTATGGGGCGACTTCAAGAACGGTAACAATGCTTATAACTGGGACAGCTGGAACAACGCTGTAAACTACTGGACAGCAAGCAAGGCGAACAGACAGATTGATTGGGACCGTCTCTACTATTCTAACCAGCAGGCTGCAAAGAATGGTCAGGAAACCATGTACTATCTGCAGGCAAAGCATAATGACAACCTCAATGTAAGTTTGTCATCAACCCTGAACACCAAGTTGACCAAGAAGTCTAGCCTGGCTACAGGTCTCATGCTTGGCACCAATAGCAATCGCCATTATCAGACCATGGAGGATATGCTCGGCGGAACTATATTCCACAACGTAAACTCTTATGCTATCGGTGATTATCCTATCACAGACCCACGTGTACAGTATGACCTTAACACAGCTGGTCCAAACAACACTGGTAAACTTGTCTATGAGGGTGACAAATTCGGTTACGACTATCGTATCGATGTAAACAAGGCGAACCTCTGGAGCACCTATACCAGCGAATTCTACCGCATGAAGGCAATGTTGAGTGGCCGTATCGGTTATACAGGCATGAAGCGTCATGGATATATGCGCAATGGTATGGCAGCCAACAACAGTTACGGCAACAGCGAGACAGCCAACTTCCTGGATGGAGGTATGAAGGGAAGCCTGAATGTAGACTTAGGCAGAGGTCATGCTTTCAGCATTGGCGCTGGCTACGAATGGCGTGCCCCTATGGCTAATACTGCATTTATTGCACCAGAAATCAACAATGATTTCGTAACCAATCTCAAGAACGAACGCATCTTCAGCTCAGAATTCAGCTACCAGTATCGCAATGCATGGCTGCATGCCAACTTAAGCGGTTACTATAGCCGTCTGGAACATGTTACAGAGTGGCAGAACTTCTACAACGATGATGAGAACTCATTTACATACGTAAGTATGACCGGTCTGAAGAAGGAATACTATGGCTTGGAAGCTGGCTTGAAGTTCAAACTCACTTCATGGCTCGACCTCAAGACCTTGGGAGCTATCAGCGAGGCAAAGAACATCAACAATGTAACAGCCAACTATATGCTCTCTAAGAGTGCTGAGGTTTATACCGACAAGGCTTACGTTCTTGACATGCGAGAGAGCGGAACTCCACTCACAGTGGGAAGCATCGGTCTGAGCACACATCTGAACGGATGGTTCATCGATGTGAATGCCAACTACTATGACCGTATCTACCTCTCTTATTCTCCTAGCTACCGCTACGAGAAAGTGCTCAAGAACCGTCAGTCGGCTCACCAGAAGTATCCAGAGATATTCCCGGCAGTAGTTACAGAAGATGGAAACAGCTGGTTGCCAGAAGCTGTAGCACAGGCTAAGGGGCATGGCGGTTGGATGGTAGATATGAGCATCGGCAAGAGCGTAAGATTGAAGAAGGGCTCACTCAACTTCAACCTCATGATTACCAACCTCTTCAACAACCAGAAGATGGTTACTGGTGGCTACGAACAGAATTCACGTTCAGGCTATACGCTCACCACAGACGGAGAGGTCAACAATGTTCGTATTTATCAGTTCTCAAAGAATCCTAAGAAGTATTACGCATTTGGTACCAATGGTATGTTCCAGATAGGATACCGATTCTAAAAACAATATGACAATGAAAAAGATAAAATTCATAGCAATGGCCCTAATGGCAATGACGGGAATGATGCTGGCATCATGTATGGGTGACAGCTACGCTGACCCAGATATGGTCGAGACTATCCCTGCTGCGCCATACGGTAACAACCTGCTTAGGGAGAAAAACGTAGTTTCCATTGCACAGCTCAAGAGCGATTATAAGACTACCATCAATGGTGGTGGCTACAAGCTTATTGATAAGCCGATGATGATCAAAGGTTACATCACAGGCAATGACATCAGCGGCAACCTCTATCAAGAAGTTGCTCTTCAAGACGAAACGGGGGCTATCCTCGTTGATATCAACGCAGGCGGACTGCATGGTTATCTTCCTGTAGGACAGGAGATTCTCATCGACCTCAACGGTCTTTACATCGGTGGCTATGGCAAGCAGGCAAAAATTGGCGGTATCTATACCAACCTGAAGACGGGGGCTACATCCGTAGGTAAGATGGATCGCCCTACCTGGCAGAAGCATTTCAAGCTTCTTGATGAAGCTGATGCCAGCAATGTGAAGGCCGAGATTTTTGATCTCACCAAGGCTACTGATGCTACTTACCTTGAAGAGAATGCAGGCAAGCTGATGACCATCAAAGGCGTGAAGTTCAGCAGTGCAAACGGAAAGACTGTTTGGGCAGCTAATGACGAAACAACCAACCAAAACCTGAAGGATGCAGAGTCAGGTCAGTGGATCAGTTCAAACACAGTAGTAGTAAGAACATCCGGTTATGCCAGATTCGCCAATGCCATCCTGCCTGATGGTGCTTTCGACATCACCGGTATCTTCACCAGATATAATAATGTATGGCAGATCATCATCCGCAACACAGATGATCTTACCCCTGTTGTACTCGACAAGAGCGGAACGTTGGAAGATCCTTATACGGTAACCAAGGCTCTTGAAATCATCAATGCCGGTACCTTTACAACAGATAAAGTTTATACCACTGGTATCATCTGCGAGGTAAACGACATCGACACTGGCACCTACGGCAACGCCACCTACTCCATCTCTGTGGATGGCAAGGTAGCAGAAGGCAAGACACTAAAGGTGTTCCGTGGCTACAATATCGGTGGTGAGAAGTGGACCGAAGAAACCAAGGGTACTCTCGCCGTAGGCAAGAAGGTAGTGATTTTGGGAGCCCTGACACTCTACAACGGCGTAGCAGAGATTAACTCGGGCAACCAGCTCATCAGCATCAAGTAAATTACACCTTAATTATATATAGTAACATCAATAAAAAAGACAACAATATGAAAAAGTATATATTTTCAGTTTTGATGGCGGCGATGGCTGCCTTCACATTCAGCAGTTGTGAGGATGTACCAGAACCTTACACCATGCCAACCAAACCGGAGACTGGTGGCACCACAGAAGGTGTGGCTAAGGGTACCGGTACCGCAGCAGATCCATACAACAGTGTGGCTGTAATCAATTATTGCAAGACCCTGGAGGCAGGCGTAGAGTCTGACAAGGAGGTCTATATCAAGGGTAAGGTAGTGAGTATCAAGGAGCAGTTCTCTACTAACTTCGGTAATGGTTCCTTCTATATTGCCGATGATGAGACCAGCGAAAAGTTCTACATTTTCCGCTCACTCTATCTAGGCAACAAGAAGTGGACAACCAACGATCCTGAGCTTAAAGAAGGCGACGAGGTTGTTGTATGCGCCAAAGTAATGAACTATATGGGCAATACACCGGAGACTGTAGCCAACAAGACTTATCTCGTATCTTTGAATGGCAAGACAGCAGGCGGAGAAAGCAGTGGCGATATTAACGGCGTGGCTAAGGGTGATGGTACCGCAGCCAATCCATTCAATAGCGTTGCTGCTCAGAAATATACAGCAGCTTTGGAAGCTGGCGTCGTTTCAGACAAGGAATTCTACATCAAGGGTAAGGTTCAGAGCATCAAGAATCAGTTCTCTGCAGACTTCGGCAACGGCTCATTCTATATTGCCGATGATGCCAACAGCACCCAGTTCTATATCTTCCGCATCTACTACTTCGGTGGCGAAAAGTGGAAAGAGGGCGATATGACGCTGAAGGAAGGCGATGAGATTGTGGTTTGCGCTAAGCTCATCAACTACATGGGCAACACCCCTGAGACCAACCAGGGCGGTAAGCTCATCTCCGTGAACGGCAAGACCAGCGGTGAGGGCGGCGGCACTCCAGATACCCCATCCAAGCCAGATACTCCAGCCACAGGCGAAGGCTTGACCATCGATGGCACCACCGTTACACTGAGCAATGCGGCAGCTACAACCACAGGTACCAGCGTAGAGCTGAATCTCAATACATTAGGTTTGGCCAACCAGGCAGCCGTAGAAACCGTGAAGTTCTCAGATGGTTCCACTGTAACCTTCGATGCCAATGGTCAAGAGAACGGTCCTAAGTTCTACACCAACACCAAGGGCGTTCGCGTATATGCCAACAACAAGCTCATCTTCAAGGGCATCAAGAAGATTAAGCAGATTGTAATGACCTGCGACAGCTACAACGGCATCAACTACGTGGGCAATGCCACAGCCACCATCGAGTTCTCTGACAAGACTGCTACCTATACCAATCTCTATACAGAGTCCACTGGTGGTGGTGTTCAACTTCGCGTGAAGACCATTAAGATTATTTATGCGGAGTAAAGCGCTAATTCTCAAATATTTCTTAAAAAGAAGGAGAATTATTTGGTAGATTCAAGAAAAAAGTGTAACTTTGCACCCTGAAATTGTCAACAGGCTATAATGGGCATGCCCCGATGAGGGACACGAAATGATGCGAAAGCATCCCCATGACGTCTATTTTTAATAACCAAATAAAAATAAAAAAGAAAAAATGAAAAAAGGTATTCATCCAGAGAACTATCGTCCTGTAGTATTTAAGGATATGTCTAATGGCGATATGTTCCTCTCACAGTCTACATGCAAGACAAACGACACAGTAGAATTCGAGGGCGAAACTTATCCAGTTGTAAAGATTGAAATCTCTAGCACTTCTCACCCATTCTATACAGGTAAGAGCAAGCTCGTTGATACAGCTGGTCGCGTAGACCGCTTCATGAACCGTTACGGTAAGTTGAAGAAGTAATATATATACCTTTTTCATAAGGATATATTATTATCGAAAGATACAAAGTGCGTTCCAACGTAGTTGCATATACGTAGGAATGCACTTTTTCTCTTCTTATACATACAGGAAATCACTTTTTAACTTCTTATTCTCTGAAAAGTAATCTCCTATTATTATAAAGAAAGTAATCTATAACTTAAAACAATTACGAGAAATGAAACATACTAAGTTACTTATCCTCTCACTCTTCGCGGTGATGACCTTCTCAGCCTGCGGTACTGATGATACTCTTCAGTTTAACTTTCCTGACAAAGAAAATAACGGCGGAGGAAACAATGGTGGTGGAAATACTGGCGGCAGCACTGGAGAATCTACCGATAAGAATAACACCAACAAGAATGTGGCAACAGATAAGATGCCAACCGTGGTAAAGAACGCCATCAACGGCCTGGAGTTCCCAAAGCTCAAGAGCAACGGAACTAGCTACGCCATCGTGCACATGGATAATACCACGGGCATGGTGAACTTCTCTACCGAATGGGATGACGACATGAAAAGCCAGCGTTGGAGCTGCTATACTTTCAACACCTCAAACACGGCATCTAACGTAGATAGATGGAAACCTGCTCAGGGTGAGCGTCAGTATCCATGGGATACCGACCTGCAGGAGCAGTGGGGCATCACCGATTTCACCGAAGACCCTACCCCAACCAAGCAGGGATTCGACCATGGACATATCTGCCCTTCTGCCGACCGCAAGCTGAACCTTACCCAACAGAAGCAGACTTTCTTCATGACCAACATGCAGCCACAGTATAGCAACTTCAATCAGAAGGGTACCTGGTATAAGATGGAGGAAGAGCTCCGCAAGTTGGCTCCAAAGATTGACAGCGATACTCTTTTTATCGTAAAGGGTGGCACTATTGATGCCGTAGGAAGCGAAAGCAACCTCCTGGGATGGAAGAAGAACGGTGCATCCAGCGACGTAAAGTTACCAGGCTACATCCCTGTGCCAAAATATTTCTTCGTTGCAGTACTGAAAAAAGAATTCAATACAAAAACTCAGAGTTACGGCTATAGCGCTTTCGGTTATTGGTTTAAACATGAAAACAAGAGTTTCGATTCCAAGAACGACAAGTTAGGCAATTATGTAGTCAACATCAAGACCCTGGAGGAGCGAACAGGCATCGATTTCTTCTGCAATTTGCCTGATGACATAGAGAAGCAGGTTGAAGAAATAGACGTACAAGCTATAAAGAATATCTGGGGATTTAAGTAAGGGCAAGAAAAGAGGCTTATTCCACTTTTTGCCTGACTATGGCACAATATTGCCCTCTACTGGGGCAACTTTTTGCCATTGCCGGGCGCAAAGTGATGCGTCGGGAGAAAAATTTCGGGAGGTCTACCATCGCCATTCGGAATATGCTTTCCGGCTGCAGGAAGCGTGGTTTAGCTCGTGAAAAACCTTACTTTCGTTTTTACTCTTCACTCTTCACAGATTAGCCTGAAACCCCGATAAACACAGGGGTTGCGAGAGGTGAAGAGTGGTAGTCCACTCTTCACAACTCTTCACAACTCTTCACACGTACTCAAAATTTCCACCAGCATAAGATACTGTAGATGAGGGGTGAAAAGTGGTGAAGAGTGGTGAAGAGCAGGCTACCACTCTTCACACACCTAAACAACTGTACAATAGCCGTTTACAGTGTATTTGTGAAGAGTGAAGAGTGTTTTTGAAAGTAGCTTTCTATCCACCGCCGCCTGATTTTTCCATCTTTTTCTCGTTAAAATCTACTAAAATAGCCACAAACTCAACAATTTAACACTATCTTAACAAGACATCTAATTATTTTTTGTATCTTTGCAACATAATCATGGTAACATGAAAAAACTTATTATTAACAACTTAAATTATTTTTAGCTTATGAAAAAGTTACTACGCTATTCATTATCAGTAATCTTTGCTTTCGTAGCGAGCGTGAGTTTCGCACAAACCACATTTGATTTCGACAAAGACTACAAGACATTGTTCCCAGGTCTGCCAGGTGTTTCATCTGAGGAATCTAACGAAGGAGATTTCAACGAGGCTACCACTTGTACTGTAGATGGCATTGCAGTTACAGTTTCTGCAAAGGAAGAAGGAAATCCTCACGCCAACAGAATTTGGACCAGTTCCGCGCGTTTGAGAATGTACTCAGGAACTCTTACTATCCAAGCTCCTGAAGGAAAGCAGATTTCTAAGATTGAGATTGCTCAGAAGAAATGGAATGCTAATACTAAAGTAGATAACGGTACCCTCGACAACAAGGGCAATTGGACAGGCTCTGCTAATAAGGTAGTTTACAGCATCGCTGGTAATACTCAGATTAAGACCATGACCGTTACTCTCGGCGAAGGCGGCACTCCACAGCCACCAGTAGAGATAACCTACACAGACGTAGCAAGCGTAAAGGATCTCTTGGCTAACTATACAGAAGATACCAAAAACCTTAACCTTACTCTTACCAACGCTAAGGTTACTTATGTAAACGAGTACAACGGTACAATCAATACTTACGTTCGTGAGGGCGATGCAGCTATCGAGCTTCGTACACTCGGCTTCAACATGCCAGTAAACAGCATTTTGACTGGTAAGGTAAAGGTAGATCTCACCTTCTACTATGGCGTTCCTTATCTAGTTGCTAACGCTGGTACAAACGATGAGTCTATCACCGTTACAGAAAGCACTGAAGCAGCACAACCTATCGAGGCTACAGTAGCAGACATCATCGCTAACAAGTATTTGAACGACCTTGTAACAATCAAAGGCTTCACATTCAGCAAGGAAGAGTATCAGGAAGGCAGATTCAACTACTACGCTAATGATGGCGAGCAGAAGATTATGATTTACGACAAGTTCAACAAAGTTGGTGGTGTTGCAGAACTCACTGAAGGTGAGAAATATAACGTAGTAGGTCTCTATGGTGCTATCTTCAAGGGCACTCCAGAGATTATCCCTACTCAAGCTGTTGTACCAACATCTACCGGCATTTCTAACATCACAGTAACAACAGCGGACAATGCTCCGGCTTACAACCTTGCAGGTCAGAAGGTTAACGCAGCTTACAAGGGTATTGTAATCAAGAACGGCAAGAAGATGATTAAGAAGTAAAGAAGTATTAAAGGAAAAGATACCAGATGGGGCTTTTCCTTACATCCATAAACTAATAAAACCGCTCCTTCAGCGAGAATACTGAGGGAGCGGTTTCTTTTTAATAACGAATGAACTTTCAAGAGAAAGTTGTATATATAGCACTAAAAACAAGTTTCATTTTCTATCTCTTCGGCAACCCCTTGACAGTTCCCTTAATTGGAGTACGACCGGTTCCCTTACCAAATGAAGAACCTGTAGAAGTACTGCTTCTGGAAACCCTAGCACCATTCGAAGAGTTACGTTCCAAATCAATATATATGATATCGCCCTTCGCCATACCGGTACCTATCATATAACCAAAGAATGTATCATATCTCTTACCTTGCTCTGCTCCCAAATGGAAACCGTATTGGCTGGCGTTGGCATCCATGACATAAGTAGCACCAGAAGCATACTTGATGTAAATATCTCCATTATTATCAATATACCAAGAGAACTTCAAGGTCTGTTGGTCATTACTTCCGTCTGTAGCATAATCTATCTCTATGCCGCTTCCACTAAGCGAGTTGCGGTTATTCTTGTCCTGATAGAATATCATATTAGCTTCAAACTGGTAGTTATTTCGAGAATTACCATCGGATGCCAACTCCGAAAGCTGGACATTTCCATACCAATCACCTACCAAAGTCTGAGCTTCATCAAGCAACCATTGGGTTTGCGAACCCTGCGAACCTTGGTTCCAGTCCCCCTGGTCCCATCCCCAGCCACCATGATTATAGTCATCATACCAGTAATAATCATCATGCCAAGAATCATCCCATGGATCATCGTCACAAGCAGTAAAAGTGAATGAAGTGACAGCTACTGCCATCAACATCAAAAGTTTCTTCATCTTTTTCATCGTCTTATATCCTTTCTTCTTTTAAAAAATTCAACAAACTATTTTGCTACTAAGTATCAATCTATCAAAAAGACACCTTCTGTAGAACTTGGTGCAAAGATAAAGCATTTTTTACACCATTCAAAAGGAAAAAGGGAAGTTTTTAGGGGAATTTCCCTATGATAAAGGAAAATTTCCCTATCTCAACAAAAAATCCACCATTTTTCTTCCAATTTACAATTATTTTTGTTATCTTTGTGTCGAATTAATTAATAAAAATACATGCCAACAAGACAAATAATTATGATAAAAAAACATCTATATATAACACTCCTGGGACTGCTTTCGGCTATCACAGCCATAGCTACCCCCTATTGTGACATCCGAAAGTTTTCCATAGCTGACGGACTTGCAGCAAATACTATTTCTGACATAAAACAAGGAAAAGACAAGCTGATGTGGTTTGCCACATGGAACGGCTTGTCTTATTATGACGGATATAGCTTCCATACTTTCCGCGATGAACCAGACGGTGTAAGCGTTCTGTCAACCAACCGCATATTGAACATACAGCCAACTGCAGCAAACAACGTATGGTGTATAACCCAAGACCACAAACTTTATCTCTATGACACCCATCTCTGCCAGTTTTTAAAAACCAGCAATCAGATTAATGAGAAATTCAAGGTTGATTTCAGGGCAGACAATATCTATGATATTAATGGAGGGAACACCTGGGTCACATCCGCCAATGCCGATTATCTGCTACGCACCAATGATACAGATGTACTCGATTTTGAATTGATACATGTAGGTCAAAAAGGATTGAAAAGCGGTAAAGTTTACTTTATCTATGGCGACAAGAAACACAGAGAGTGGATCCTTACAGATAAGGGTACAACCATCTATGGCAAGAAATTCAGTACTAACGTACCTTATAAGTGGATTAGAGAAGTAGGAGAATATGTCTTCCTGGCTACAGAGAACGGAAAGGTTATCGTTGTAGATGAAAAAAATCGAGCTACCAATGTTCCCCTTCCTGAAGGTATAACCCACATCAACGAATTAAAGAATACGGGTTATCAGCTTCTTCTTGCCACCAATCTTGGCGTAGTCATCTATAATCCGAGAACTTTCAAATCAGAAATCATCAATATACAAAGTCCTTCACAGCCTCTAGCAGAAGTGAAGAAACTATATGTAGATGATTATGGAACGGTTTGGACGTTCACTAACGGCATGGGTGTAACTATTGTTAATCCTAAAACATCCGAGAAGCGATGGCTTTTCGCAGACCAACCGGATCCTGTAGACCGCACATCCAGCTCGAAACTCTTCATCACTCAGGATGAGAATCATACTGTATGGGTGGTACCTAACCAAGGTACCTTCAGTTATTACGACCGCAAGACAGGACAACTTGTGCCATACCTGCTGCGCAGTAACTCATCAGGCAATTACCGAATCCCTATGATTGAGAAATTCAGTATCACAGACCAGGCAGTACTTTGGATAACAGGAATTCATGACCTCACATTGATTGACTTCAAGAACCATCAATATACCCTCAACAAACTAAACAAAGGAGAGTCGGAGGTTCGTGCCATTACAGCCTTAGCCAACGGTAACCAGCTATATGGTCACAAGAACGGCTGCATCATGGTGGCCGATGTACATCATAACAAATTAGGATATTTTACCCCAAGCGGCAACATTACTAGCGAGCAGGTTCCCTTCTCGCCTGCGGGTATCTATTGCCTGTTCACAGATAACAACAACCGTCTTTGGATTGGTACTCATGGCGATGGACTCTACCTGCTCACAGGAGGCAAATATTACCATTTCCTCAGCGATCCGAACAATCCGGCTTCACTTCCAAGCAATAATATCTACGATGTGAAGTCAGACCGTCAGGGCCGCATTTGGATAGCGACATACGGTGGTGGAATCGCTCTTGCAAACATTCAGGAAGACAACAGTATCCACTTTACAAGCTTCAAGAACGGTCTCGCTTGGGATAAGCATCTCTTCCATAAGACACGCCGTATCACCTGTACCAATGATGGTGTCATATTAGTAGGAACTACAGATGGTCTTGTTACCTTCAGCGACAACTTCAAGGACCCAAGAAAGATAAAATACTATAAGACGACTTTTATAGAAAACGATTCAACCAGCCTTGAGGCCAATGACGTAAACTTCATGTTAGAGCACTCTAGCGGAAAGATATTCATCTGTGAGCTTGGTGGTGTTTTCGAACAGATAAAAAGCACTAATCTGCTGCAAGACAACCTCAAGGTATCTTATATGAAGAATTATTCCCTCAACGAGGGACTGGTTCAAAGTATGATAGAAGATAACCAAGGCTATATTTGGGTAATAAGAGAATCCAGTATTGATAAGTTTGATGCAAAAACCGGGCAGATAGCTGCATTCGGTCCCAACGACTTCGACTACAATATGTCGTTTACCGAGGCACGCCCTTATCATGACCCTGCAACCAACAACATCACAGTAGGAACTCCAATGGGTGCACTTACCTTCAATCCAGGAATATTGAAGAAGAGCACCTATCAGCCACGTATCATCTTTACGACACTCCACTATAATGGAGAACCAGAACAGTACCCAATCCTGCACAGCGAAAAGGTAGTAATCCCAGCCAACAAGCGAAACCTGACTATCAGTTTTGCTTCATTAGACTATACCCGCAAATACCAGACCAAATATCTATATCGCCTGGATGGATTCACCCCAGAAGGCGAATGGATTAGCAATGGAAGCAGCAACATCATCGGTTTCAACCATATCAGACACGGCAAATACATCCTCAAGGTAAAGGCGACCAACTCGCATGGTATCTGGAGTAAATACATTGCAGAACTACCTATTGAGGTACGTCCTACTTTCTGGGAAAGTATCTGGGGAAGAATTGCACTTATGCTTATTCTCATGGCTATTGTCGGTGCTATTTTCTATACATACAACCAGCGTCAACGTGAGAATTTGAGCCATGACATCAGTGTGATGAAAAATGAATTTTTCAGCGATGCCTCTCACCGTCTCCGCACCCCTCTTACGCTCATCGGAGGCCCAGTATCTCAAGTACTTGCCAATGAGCCCGGTCTTACCAAGCAGAGCCGCGAGCTGCTGCAGATAGTAGAACGCAATGCAAAGGAAATGCTGGAAATGATCAACAAGATGCTGAAATTTGACAACAACAGCAATTTCTACGTCAATGGCGGATTCGATGAGGTAAATCCTAACGATGAGCAGGAAAACGAATTGTTAGAAGGTCAGATTGATGACCAGAACGTACTGCGCTATCTTGAAGAAAAACAGAAAGAACAGCAGATAGAAGAAAATCGTATAGAAGAGCATCAGATAGAAAAAGGAGACATGCAGAAGGAAATAACCATCCTGGTGGTAGAAGACAACAATGACCTTCGCAAGTACCTTTATACAATATTGAACGATTCTTATAATGTATTACTTGCCGAAAATGGCAAGGCAGGTTTGGTAGTTGCACGAAAGAATACTCCAGACTTCATCCTGACCGACGTAACCATGCCAGTAATGGACGGTATCACGATGATACATCATCTGAAGCAAGACTTAGCACTCAAAAACATACCTATTGTGGTGCTATCAGCAAAAGCCAGTGCAGAAGACCAGCTGAAGGGATTTGAGGAAGGTATTGATGGTTATCTCACCAAACCATTCTCTGTCAATTATCTGCTAGGCCGCATTGAGGCGGTTCTCAACAAGCGTCGTGCCATCCAAACCGACATTTTGCAGAGACTGAAAGCCGCAGGCGACCAAGACGCTATTGCTGCCCTACGCATTCTTCCTACATCGGCAAACAAGGAACAGGCTACAGCTCCAGTCAATGCGGAAGAAGTAAAGGAAAGAGACAAGGCATTCATGTCGGTACAAATCAATGATGCACTGATTGAGAATATTCTAAACTATGTATTAGATAATATCAGTTCACCAGAAATGAAGATTGACGACATCGCAGATGCCATGGGCATGAGTCGCAGCGTTCTCTATAACCGCATCAAAACGTCTGTAGGCATGACTCCTGTAGACTTTGTGCGCCATATCCGCATTATGAAAGCATCAGAATTATTACGAGATACAGATGATACACTCACAGCCATAGCATTCAATCTGGGCTTCAGCGATCCAAAATACTTCTCGAAAGTATTCAAGAAAGAAATGGGCGTGGTTCCAACTGAATATCGGGAACGAACAAGAAAAGTATGAGGATACGTGTGAAAAGACAATAAAGAAGTACTGCGTAGGGTGTAAAAAGACAACAAAAACATACTTTTCTTCGATATTTTGCATTTTTTAAACTTATTAAAAGAAAAAAGTGAGAAAAAGATGATATAATTTCAAGAAAAAGTATTACCTTTGCAGCAAGTTCTTAGAAAAGTTAAATGATAGATTAATCAAAACTTTCTTCGACTACAAATTTTAGAGTGGAAGAAAGTTGGAAGTATTCCGGGGATTGTGAAATTCCCGGACTTTTTTTTCTCTTTTTCCAAGAGAATCTCTCTCTATTCAACAATCTTCCAGCATATTCCCCAACATTTTAGATAAATTATGTAAACTTATTATTCTGTCTAAAAGAAAAATAGTATCTTTGCACTCGTAACGTAAATACAAATCGTATTACAAGCAAATTTGATACATAAAATATAAAAAAAAATGAGAACTGTTTACGAATTCTCTGTCAAGGACAGAAAGGGAAAAGATGTTTCCCTCAAAGAGTACGCTAACGAGGTATTACTCATCGTCAACACAGCCACCAAGTGTGGGTTTACACCTCAGTATGAGGAATTAGAAAAGCTCTATGAAACATATCACTCACAAGGTTTCGAAATTCTCGATTTCCCTTGCAACCAGTTTGGTCAGCAAGCACCGGGAACCGATGAAAGCATCCATCAATTCTGTAAACTTACATACGGTACAGAATTTCAAAGATATAAGAAGATAAAAGTGAATGGTGATGATGCTGCTCCTCTCTTCAAATTCCTCAAGGAAGTAAAGGGTTTTGCTGGCTGGGATGAATCACATCCTCTTTATCCTGTACTCGACAAAATGTTAAGTGAAGCTGATCCTAACTACAAGGAGAGTGCCGACATCAAGTGGAACTTTACCAAGTTCCTTATCAACAAGAAGGGACAGGTAGTAGCACGTTTTGAACCTACAACAAGTTTTGATGTAATTGCCAAAGCTATTGAGGAATGGCTCAAAGCTTAAACAACAGTTGAGCACCGCATGCACATCACCTGTTGTGCGAGCGCATAGCAGCTGATATGCAAGCGCACAACAGCTGTTGTGCGGCTAGAGATACTAAATATCTCAAGGATGTATACTGTCGTTTCCAAAAACATATCAATAATATACCCAAAACAAGAGGGTGCATCATAAAATTATGTTGCACCCTCTTTGTTGTATTTATATGATGGAATCCATTAATTCCAAAATAACAATCCATTCATTAATCCACCTTTGGCACTGTAGAAAGGAACTTATTGATTTCCTCATCACTTACCCTATAATCCTGCAAATCACCATTGAGATAGCTCTCGTATGAAGGCATATCAATAAGACCATGACCAGAGAGACAGAAGAGAATAACCTTCTCCTTACCTTCTTCCTTTGCCTTCATGGCCTCACGTACAGTAGCTGCAATAGCATGACAACTTTCAGGAGCAGGGATAATACCCTCGGTACGTGCAAAGAGCATACCAGCCTTGAACGACTCCAACTGAGGGATATCTACACCGTGCATATAACCATCCTTGATAAGCTGTGAGATTATCATACCTGCACCATGATAACGAAGACCACCAGCATGGATATTGGCAGGCTTGAAGTCATGTCCCAAAGTGTACATTGGCAACAATGGAGTATAACCTGCCTCATCACCAAAGTCGTACTCAAACTTACCGCGGGTCAACTTAGGACAGCTATCTGGCTCTGCAGCGATAAACTCAGTATTCTTCTCACCGCTCAAATTATGGCGCATGAATGGGAAGGCAAGACCACCAAAGTTGCTACCACCACCGAAACAAGCAATAATGGTATCAGGATACTCACCAGCCATCTGCATCTGCTTCTCTGCTTCAAGACCAATTACAGTCTGATGAAGAGCCACATGATTGAGTACAGAACCCAAAGTATACTTACATCCCGGAGTTGTTGTAGCCAACTCTACTGCCTCACTGATAGCAGTACCGAGAGAACCAGGATGATGAGGATCGCGAGTAATAATGTTCTTACCCGCACGAGTACTCATGGAAGGAGAACCCTCTACAGTGGCTCCGAAGGTACGCATGATGCTGGAGCGATAAGGCTTCTGCTGCATAGTAATCTTAACCTGATATACAGCAGCCTCCAGTCCGTATAATTTAGCAGCATATGAAAGAGCAGCGCCCCACTGACCAGCACCGGTCTCTGTGGTAACATTAGAATCACCCTCTTGCTTGCAATAATAGCACTGTGGAATGGCAGAATTGATTTTGTGAGAGCCCAATGGGTTAGTACTCTCGTTCTTGAAGTAGATGTGAGCCGGAGTACCCAAGGCCTCTTCTAGAGCATAAGCTCTCACCAAAGGAGTTGAGCGATAATAAGTATACTTCTCTCTTACGTCTTCTGGAATATCAATCCAAGCATGCTCTACATCGAGCTCCTGCTTAGAACACTCCTTATTAAAGATGTGAGACAAGTCGTCAGCATTGAGCGGCTTGTGAGTCTGTGGATTCAATGGTGGCAATGGCTTGTTAGGCATGTCTGCCTGAATGTTGTACCACTGAGTAGGAATATCCTGCTCTTGCAGTAAATACTTTTTCTGTCTCATAATATTATGTTTAAATTATTAGAAAATTCGCTTTCATTTTGTTTTTCCAGAAAAGATTTTGCTTTCCAAATGAAACATTATCTATTATTCCACGACAAAAGTACAAATAATATTTCAATTAAGAAAAAAATTACTCATCTTTTTCTCTTCTATTTCCTATTTTTATCTTAAAATGACGGCAATATATCAAGAAAAGCAATAAATTCTATTCAAAATATAACAATAAAACATTTTTTACTCCTATAAAATCAAATATTACCCCTATGTATTAAGATAAATTACTATCTTTGCAACAGTTAAAACAAACAGGCGTTGTGAAACGCCATTCATCATCTTTTACTTATACATAAAGAAAAAACAATGAAAGCAGATAGGGGTATCTAATCTTTCATTGTTTTTTCATTTTATATACCATCCAAGGTAACGAGGTATATGAGTTTTTTCCTTATTTCAATTCCAAGGATGATATTTTCCGCAATAGCTCTACAGCTTGTTCTACGCTTGTTACATCCTTAATGCGCAGATAACGCTTGTTATTTTTCTCCTTCAATGCGCACTCCCGAACATGGGTTGTAACATAATTAATCACACGAGAGAACATTTGGCTCTTATAAAAAGGACTGTTAACATTGCTCACAAATTGCATCTGCATACTTCCTGTCTTGAGCATTATCTTCTCTGCTCCCAAACGCTTTCCAAGACGACGAAGAGTTACAACATGCATCAATTCTTCGCCTTCTTTCGGAACCGGACCAAAGCGGTCTATCAAACGCTGTCGGTAAGCCTTCAACTCATCATCACTCTGCAGATGATCTAACTCACGATACAGAAGCATACGTTCACTGCTGCCCGGTACATAGGTATCAGGGAAATAGGTCTCCAAATCACTTTCTATCGCACAGTCGTCTACAAAATCATCTCCTGTAAATTGCTCACCAGCCTCCATTTCCTGCTGATAGAGGTCAGAGAACTCTTCGTTCTTCAATTCTGTTACAGCCTGCGAAAGAATCTTCTGATAGGTTTCATAACCCAGATCTTCCATAAATCCACTCTGTTCCGAACCCAACAGATTACCTGCACCACGAATATCCAGATCCTGCATAGCCAGATTAAAACCACTTCCCAGCTCACTGAAAGTTTCCAGCGCCTCCAGTCTGCGACGTGCCTCTGGAGTAAGCGCACTCTTTGGAGGAGCAATAAGATAGCAAAATGCCTTTTTATTGCTACGTCCTACACGTCCACGCATCTGATGCAAATCACTCAGTCCGAACTTATGAGCATCTTCTATGATGATAGTATTGGCATTACCCACATCTATTCCGTTTTCTACAATAGTAGTAGAAAGCAATACGTCATAATCATAATTGATGAATCCCATTATAACTTTCTCCAATTGCTCTGGTGCCATCTGACCATGGCCGATGACCACACGACAATCTGGAATATGTTTCTCCAGGAAGAGTTTCAGTTCCTCCAACTTGAATATACGATTGCAAACGAAATATACCTGTCCATTACGGCTCATTTCAAAGTTGACTGCATCAATAATCGCCTCACGGTTAAAAGTAATCAACTCGGTATGGATAGGATAACGGTTAGGTGGCGGTGTACGCATGATACTCATATCACGCGCTCCCATCAGCGAGAACTGCAAGGTACGAGGTATTGGAGTAGCACTCATGGTCAACGTATCAACATTCACCTTGAGCTGGCGCAGCTTTTCTTTGGTTGAAACACCAAACTTCTGCTCTTCGTCAATGATCAGCAGCCCCAAGTCGTGCCATTTTACCGTTTTGGATATCAATTTATGGGTTCCTACAAGAATATCTATCTTGCCAGCCTTCAAATCTTCGATAATCAGTCTGGTATCCTTGGCAGAACGGGCACGAGAGAGGTAATCTACACGTACCGGAAGACCTTCCAATCGACTTTTAAAGGTTTGGTAATGCTGATAAGCCAACACGGTGGTAGGCACCAGTACAGCCACCTGCTTACTGTCGCAAGCCGCCTTAAAAGCTGCTCGTATGGCAACCTCCGTCTTTCCGAAGCCAACATCGCCACAAACCAGACGATCCATAGGTCTGCCACTCTCCATGTCTTTCTTCACCTCAGCTGTAGCCTTTCCCTGATCGGGGGTATCCTCATAAAGGAAAGACGCTTCCAATTCATGCTGTAGATAACTGTCGGCACTATAGGCAAAGCCCTTTTCTCTCCTGCGCTGCGCATAGAGCTTTATCAGATCTCGGGCTATATCCTTAATCTTCTTCTTTGCCTTTTCCTTCAGTCTGTCCCAGGCACCAGTACCCAGCGTAGACAGACGAGGCGGTTCACCCGTATCACTTCTACGATACTTGCTTATCTTATAAAGCGAATGGATTGAGACATCCACCTTATCATTATTCTTATAGATAATGCGGATTACTTCCTGATAACTATTGCCAGTAGGAACACGTACCAGTCCGCCAAACTTACCGATACCAAAGTCCACATGCACGATAAAATCCCCCGGTTCCATTTCCTGCAGTTCCTTCATGGTAAGTGCCATCTTTCCTGCCCTTGCCTTATCCGAACGGAGGTTATACTTATGGAATCGGTCGAAAATCTGATGATCGGTAAAGAAACAGCATTTCTTGTCATGATCGATAAACCCCTCGTGGATAGTCTTGTCCACAGATGTAAAACTGATGTTGTAACGCTTCAGTTCCTCACTGCTGAAGATATCCTTGAGTCGCTGTTGCTGTTTCTGGCTATCAGCTAATATAAATAAGGTGTACCCCTGAAGCTGATAATCCTCCAAAGTCTTGGTCAAAAGTTCAAAATTCTTATGAAAGAGCGGCTGTGGTGCAATCTGAAAGCTGATAGAAGAATCTGCACTACCGGATAACACTACTCTTTGGTGCTCAGCCACTCCTTTCTGGAATTCCAGAGAAGTTACGAGATTGAATTCCTTCTTCATCTCATGCATGATTTTCTCAGCTTCCATCTCGTTGGCTCCCTCTAGCCGTTCCTGCATGATTTGGGCAGAGAAGCCATCCTCATAGATCTTTTCGATACTGTCATGCACAAAAGTATAATCCTTCATCACCACAAGAGCATCAGAAGGAAGGAAACTGAGGAAAGACTGTTTCACAGACTGAACACTCGCCAACTCCGGCACAATCTCAATACGCTCCCGCTTGTCTTTAGACAACTGATTTTCAACATCGAACGTACGGATGGTGTCTATTTCATCTCCGAAGAAGTCTACACGGAATGGATATTCGCAACTGTACGAATAGACATCGAGGATACTACCACGAACGGCAAACTGACCCGGTTCATAGACATAATCGGTCTCTACGAGTTCGAAATCACGCAAGGTATGAACCACGTCTGTAAGCGAGACCTGCTGCCCTACCTGCAATCTAAGGATACGATCATCAAGCTGCTGCTTACCAACTACCATTTCCGCAAGTGCTGCAGGATAAGAAACGATATAAATACCGCCAGAAGCAGAAGATGATTCCGATGACAATCTGGCAAGTACTTCTGTTCGCAGGATTTCACTAGCTGCATCCCGCTGTCCATACTTGATGGCACGGCGATAGCTGGATGGAAAGAAGAACGCATTTTCCTGCCCCATCATCTGCGTAAGATCGTGATAAAAATATCCGGCTTCATCTGCATCATTGAGCACAAACAGTACGGTTCGATCCATCTTTTCCTGCAAAGGAGCAAAAAACATAGGGACCGACGAACCCAATAAGCCCTGGAGAAAAACCGAACGAACCGGCTTTTCTTCCAATAAACTCAAAAAGGTATTCGCCTGTGGCGAACGCCCATATAATTGTTCTATTTCCTGAATAGTCATTACTTCTTTGGATATTTCTTGAACCAGCCATCCAGTCTGAGTCGCATCACTCCGAAGAAAGCCTCACCAAAGATACCGCCATTCATCTTGCTAACGCCCTCACGGCGATTGACGAAGATTACTGGCACTTCCTTAATTTTGAAGCCAATCTTATGAGAAGTAAACTTCATCTCTATCTGGAAAGCATAGCCCTTAAAACGGATTTTATCTAAATCTATCGTTTCCAACACCTTACGACGATAGCAAACGAATCCGGCTGTAGTATCATGTACTTTGAATCCTGTAACAATACGCACATACTTAGAAGCAAAATAGCTCATTAGAACACGCCCGATAGGCCAGTTTACTACATTCACACCCGATACATAGCGTGAACCCACAGCCACATCATATCCCTCATCGTGGGCAGCAGCATAAAGGCGAGGCAAGTCGTTAGGGTCGTGACTGAAATCAGCATCCATTTCGAAAATAAAGTCATAGCCCTGCTGCAACGACCATTTGAAGCCCATGATATAGGCTGTGCCCAATCCCAGCTTACCTGATCTTTCCAGGATATGTAATCTATCCCCAAACTCATTTTCAATCAATGATTTAACGATAGCAGCAGTACCATCAGGACTTCCGTCATCTATCACCAGGATATCAAACTTCTTCTCCAAGCCGAATACGGCACGGATGATTTTCTCTATATTTTCCTTCTCATTATAGGTAGGAATAATTACAATACTATCACTTTTCATATCATGTTCATTGTTAGTTATCTTATTGGTCGGGATTCTCCACAAATCCCTGATATTCCTTTTCCAGTCCCGCCATGATGACATCATAGCTCTTGGTCATCTGGTTCTTGATATTCTCCGGGCCCTTACCGATAGGAGCGATAGGCTCATGAATGGTAAGACGGAGAGGATGCCAGAATACCCACGACATATCCTTCATTCGAGGCTTCACATCAAAACTACCATTAATAGTAAGTGGGCAAACAGGCAACTGCAACTCATCAGCAAGCATGAAGGCACCACGACGGAATACACCCATGTGACCGGTAAAGGTACGGGCACCCTCAGGAAATACCACCAGCGACATACCTTCCTTGAGCACCTCACGGGCACGATTGTAAGAAGCACGAATCTTGGATGGACCGCTCTTATCAACAAAGATATGGTGAGCATATTCACAAGCTACACCTACCAAAGGAATCTTACGGATGCCTTTCTTCATCATCCATTTGAAATTACGCCCCAAGAAACCATATATCAGGAATATGTCGAATGCACCCTGATGATTAGCTACAAACACATAACTCTGATTCTTCTTGAGATGCTCTTTACCCTCTACCTTTACCGGCAGAAGGAGAAGACGTATCCAGAGCTGCGACCAGATTTTTCCTGGATAATAGCCCCAGAAGTGTCCGTTGCCCAACATACAGCCTATCACGGTTGTCAAACTGGTTATAATGCTGGCTACCACAAGTATCGGCAGACAGATGAGCAATTGATATAATCGATATATGTACTTCATTTTACTTTGAATTTTGAACTTTGAATTTTGAACTTTATGATTAGCAGATGCTGCTATTTATTCTACGGTAAGAAATCATTTATTTACAGCGCAGCGTGATGACTGCAATTTCAGCTGTAGCTCCCACTCGTATTGGAACAGTACCGCCTAAGCCCGATGTGGTATAGAGTTGGCAACCCTCACGCTCATACAGCCCATAATCAAATGGGGTAAACATTGAAGGGCGTAATCCCAAAACCGAAACCTGTCCAGCATGAGTATGACCGCTGAGCGTAAGTTGCGGAGCCACCTTCACCGAATCGTTTCCAGCAATGGCAGATGGCAAAGTCTTGCTCCACTGCTTCGGCATATGCTGCAACATCATGACAAACGATCCAGGCTTGATACCATAGAGTGCCTTTCCAATATCAGAGCGGTAAGGCTTTTCATAGTTCTCGGTACCAGCCACATAGATAGAGTCGTTGCCTCTGTGTATCACGATATGCTCATTATTAAGCAGTCGCCAGCCCATATTCTTTTCTGCCTGTCTTACTTCAGCCTCTATTTTTTCCATTTCAGCCTTGTCATCCTCATCGATGTTGAGATACCAGGTATAATCATGATTGCCCAATACGCTCAGAACACCATCTTTAGCCTTCAGACGCTGCATCAGTTTGATATAAGGCTTCAGTTCTGAAGGTTGCACATTCTGCAAATCGCCAGTAAAGCATATCAGGTCGGCATGTTGAGCATTGATGCTGTCTACATCCCGCTGAGGCAACCCCCGACGCCAGCCGTAGTACGAACCAAGATGAATATCACTGAAATGCACGATACGATACCCATCAAAATTCTTTGGCAAATCTGGTACATACACCGTAAGCTGCTTTACTTTCATCTTTGGAAAGCCCAAGGTAAAGCCGTAGATGAACGTGAAAAACGCACACACCGCCAGTACCAATCCTACGAGTTTCCCCCAGTTTCTGCCTTGATTGCCGGGACGGAATCCAAATCTGCCCAACTTACCACTTTTAGCGATACACATGCACAGCCAGCCGATAAAGCTGCAGAAGGCAAAGACAAATTGGGGCACAGCAAATATCGCCATCACTCCAAACCAGATATCAATCAGTACAGGGTTGTCGGGAAGGAAATTACGCTCCAAAGCGAGAAAACCGCTATACCCGATGACTCCCATTGCCGGCGACCACCACAAAAGACGTAACCACCGTCTGGATAAATGGCAAAAAGACTTGCCTAGACAGCCCTTCCTCCTATTCAAGAAGAGGTATTGCTTCCCTATCCACCAATATGGCAGAATGGTCAGGATGATAACGGGCACTAATATTCTAGCTACCATTTTTGTTTTCTTACTATATTTTGTGAGACATCTTTTTATCTATTATGCAGGAGAAGCCTGAAGATAGTTTAAAGACAAATATCCTATGAATCATATGCCCATAAAACTATCGCTTCAGTAAACTCGACTGCAGAAATCTTCTCATCAACTCTACAGGTACACCTCTACGATGTGCATAGTCGCATAACTGGTCCTCTCCTATCTTACCCAATTCGAAGTATTGAGCCTTGGGATGTGCAAACATCAAGCCCGACACACTGGAATGGGGTGTCATCATACCCGTTTCCGTCAGTCGTATACCTACTTGCTTCATATCTAGCAGTTGGTCGATGATGAAATTGAAGCTCGTATCAGGTAGCGACGGATAGCCGATAGCAGGACGGATGCCCTGATATTCTTCACGATGCAGTTGTTGGGGAGTCAGATGTTCATCAGGTGCATATCCCCAATAAGTCTTGCGTGTCTGCTCATGCAGCAGTTCTGCCGTAGCCTCAGCCAACCGGTCGCAAAGCAACTGTGCCATCATTCCCAGATATTCATGATTGCGATAAGCATCCAAGATAGAAGCATCTACCGTACAGCAGAACACCCCTAATCTTCTTGCGATGTCTTGCTGCAGCATCTTTTCCGTCTTCGTTTCAGCGCCCGAAACCTGCAGACTACGAGGGCGGATGAAATCAGCCAGGCAGAGATTAGGAGCTCCTGGAGCAGATGGATGCTGCTGCCGGAGCAACGGCAATCGGACCTGCTTCTTTTCTGCATCAGCACATCCATTCAACTCATCAGAATTCCCTGTCTCAACGATGATGTCGTCACCCTCGCTATAGGCATCCAGGACTTTCAAAAGTGCGTGGGTATGATATTTACCCTCCCACGAGCTGAGCATTTCCTCAGCCTCCTGACGCATTTTCTGTTTTACCTCTTCCTTCTTTCCGCTCAATCCCCAGGCATGATAGAAATACAGCCAGTTAATATACGGCACTACCTCTGAAATATCATAGCTAATCTTTTTCATCTACAATCTGAATGTAAGCTCTTCGCCACGACTATTTTCATCAAATACACCTTTATTATATATAAGATGTCCGTTACAGATTGTCTGTTCTACCCGCCACTGGTATTCATGGCCTTCCATCGGATTCCATTTACACTTGCTCTGAATTTCATCCTTGGTTACAGTCCATGGACTATGGGGACGTACGATGGCGATATCAGCCTTATATCCCTTGCGCAAGAAGCCACGCCCCTCGATTTCGAAGAGCTGGGCAGGCTGATGTGCCATCAGTTCTACCAGGCGCTCAATACTGAGCACACCTTCGTCTACCAGTTCCAGCATGGTAACCAGCGAGAACTGAACCATCGGCATTCCCGAAGCCGCCTTGGCACAGCCACCCTGCTTATCCTTCCATTCATGAGGAGCATGATCGGTACCAATAGTAGCAATCTTTCCATCATTCAATGCCTGTCGTAATGCAGCACGGTCCTGTGCGGTCTTGATAGCCGGATTGCACTTGATGAGTGTTCCCTTACTGACATAATCAGCATCACAGAAGTAGAGATGAGCCACACATGCCTCTCCTGTTATATGCTCCTCAGGCTGAAGCAGTTCCAGTTCCTTAGCCGTTGTAAGATGAGCCACATGGAGATGTGCTCCACTCTCTTTTGCCAGTTTTACAGCCAAAGCCGTACTCTGGTAGCAAGCCTCCTCACTGCGTATCTCCGGATGATGTTCTACAGCCGGATCATCACCGTATTTGGCCTTGGCCTCAGCCATATTGCGATTGATGATATCCGTACCCTCGCAATGGGTCATCACCGGCAACCCCAATTCCTTTGCCTTCTTGAATACACTTACCAGCGACTCGTATTTATCTACGAGCATATTTCCGGTACTGGAACCCATAAAGAGTTTGATACCAGGCACATGATGCCGGTCCAGCCCACAGAAACTCTCCACATTGTCATTGGTAGCTCCATAGAAGAAGCTATAGTTAACGTGGCTTTTTTCTGCTCCCAGCTGACGTTTATCAGCCCATACCTGCAGGTCCGTAGTCTGCGGAACGGTATTCGGCATCTCCAGATAAGAAGTCACGCCACCGTATGCAGCAGCCTTCGATTCGCTCTCGATGTCAGCCTTACGTGTCAGTCCAGGCTCACGGAAATGGACATGGTCATCTATGACTCCTGGCAAAACAAAACACCCCGAAGCATCCACTACATGTTCGTAGGTGCCACGGGGTGCCTTTCCTTCAAATATCTCTGCAATAACGTCACCATCAACAATGAGACCGCCCTGAAAAGAGCGTCCCTCATTGACTATGGTACCGTTTTCTATTAATATCTTCATTACTTTTCTGTTTTTTCTGGAATTGTTGGTGTTGCCAACTCATTAGGAGTTGGAGCCGGAGCTGCGTCGGGATTAACCTGCGGAGCCTCCAGCTGCTGATTCATCTCAGAGATAGCCTGTGAAGGCGACATCTCGTGAGTACCGTTCATGATAGCCTGATTCTCCTGAGCCTTCTGATAGTAATCCCTTACATAAGGATCGTTCTTGAACCGTTCGGTAGCCTTGCTCATGATGTCTTCAATCCAAGGCGAAAGCATCGGATATTGATTTCCCATGGTAACAAGGAAGAAGACGCCAGCTCCAAGAACGTTGTCAAAGTTTTCCGTCACAAAATTTGTAATCAGCTTATCTTCCTGCTCCGAGAGCTGTATCGCTTCGGCATTGAGCTTTTGGGTTACCACATTCATATCGCTACCATTCATGATGGCTTGGTCGTGCTTGTGAACCAGTTCTCTTTGCTGATTCTGCAACTGCTGGTATTTTTTGAAAAATCCAAATAGCTTATCATTGAGTGGTGTACCGCTTACAATCTGCTGCGCGTCGTCCAGCTTCACAGTGATGTCTCCACTTTCTAAAACGAGTGGCAATACTGGCTCATCGTCCATAAAGATATTACCCATCTTTACCGAGTCCAGATTACCTTGGAAATGGAATTGTCCATGCAATACATCACATGAATCGATGCTTTTGAAATTGTTGTCTTTCAAGATTTTCAGGTACAACATACGTCCATCAAGAGTGCTTACATTGGAAGTACCCTTGATTTCGTAAGTATTGGCACATGATGTAAGCGCCAACAAGGCAATGATTGCTAAATATATCTTATTCATAAGCTCTGTTTATCACTTTTGGTGAACAAAAGTACAATCTTAAATCGAACTGAGGAAATAAATTTATGCTATTTAATTGAATATTATCAGTATTTATGTTTTATTTGCATATTTACCCATTCTTTCCCCTTATTCCGAAGCACCTCTACCAGCATCTTCCTTCTTCAACTCGTAAGAGATACGATGAGTGGTGTAGAGTTCCAACAAAGCCGCGATAAGCAGGAATACCACCCATTTGTTATAGAAATAAGTGATATAGGTCTCGTAGTTGGTAAACCAGTGGCGAGCGAAAGCATACACTGTATCAACCATCGAGATTCCCGAGAGTACAAAGAAGATGTCTGCGATATACTGCATTCGCTTCAGACGATGGATGACGAGCGAAGGTCCTTCGTATATCTGCATTGCCTGCACTACACTGAAAAGCACATTACCCACCAGGAACAGCCAGCAGGTATAGAGTAGGATTTGCTTATTGATAAAACCAAATGCAAAGCTAGCAGCCCCTATAACCATCAGCACGCCACCCAGCAAAAATAAAGCACTCTGAAATTTACTTAATTGTTTCATTTATCTTTTTTCTTCTGTTTCTTATTTTGAATGTTCTCTACTACAGGAAAATCCTAGAAGAAAGTTCCCTTATATATATTAATGTGAAAATCACATTACTTGGCATTTCCGAAATCTTCCTCTTCATCTGCAGGTTCATCAGGAATATCAGAACTGAGCACGAAGATATCCTCGTCGTCAGTCTTCATGAAATACCGCTCACGGGCTATCTTGCCAAAGACTTTCGGTCCCTTGCGCATTTCCTTCAACATACGGTTATCTCTCTCCAGCTGAGCATTATATTTTTCGATTTCAGAACGCAAACCCGCAATCTGTATCTGATAACGGATATGCTGACGGATGCTATTGTCGTCGATAACGCCAACCACCAAAACGCCCACCACAATCACTATCAAATATTTGTAGTGAGCCAGATAATTCCATATAATTCCTAGACGTTTACTCATTTATTTCTTACTATATTATTCAAATTTATTCTCATGAAAATCCACATAATTGCGAATTTGTTTGCAAAGATAATATTTTTTTGTTATCTTTGCATCATCAATTAAGAAAAAATAATGGAAGAATATATAGTTTCTGCTAGAAAGTACCGTCCAATGACCTTTGACTCGGTAGTTGGACAGGCTGCTTTGACCACCACTTTGAAAAATGCAGTAAAGAGCGGCAAGTTGGCTCATGCCTATCTTTTCTGCGGTCCGAGAGGTGTGGGAAAGACTACTTGTGCCCGAATTTTTGCCAAGGCAATCAACTGCGAGCACCCTAACGAAGACGGTGAGGCATGCAACGAATGCGAGAGCTGTCGCGCGTTCAACGAACAGCGTTCCTTCAATATCTTTGAGTTGGATGCTGCCAGCAACAACGGTGTTGACCAAATCAAGACCTTGATGGAGCAAACCCGCATTCCGCCACAGGTAGGAAAATACAAAGTGTTTATCATCGACGAGGTCCACATGCTGAGTGCCGCAGCTTTCAACGCCTTCCTCAAAACGCTGGAAGAGCCACCTTCGCATGTAATCTTTATCCTTGCCACTACCGAAAAGCACAAGATTCTGCCTACCATTCTCAGCCGATGTCAGATTTACGACTTCGAGCGTATGACCGTGCCTAACACCATCAACCATCTGAAAATGGTAGCAGAAAAGGAAGGCATCAAGTATGAGGAGCAGGCACTTGCCGTCATTGCAGAAAAGGCTGACGGAGGTATGCGAGACGCTCTCTCCATCTTCGACCAGGCTGCCAGCTTCTGCCAGGGCGACATCACCTACAAGAAGGTGATAGAAGACCTCAACGTTCTGGATAGTGACAACTATTTCCGAATCATAGATCTTGCCTTGGAAAACAAGGTGAGCGAGATGATGCTGGTTCTTGACGGAATATTGGGCAAAGGCTTTGATGGTGGAAACATGATTCAAGGCTTGGCGCAGCACGTACGCAATGTGATGATGGCAAAGGATCCTCAGACATTGCCACTGCTGGAAACCAGTGAAGAGCAGAAAGCCAAATATCAGACACAGGCACAGAAAGCCCCTACTCCTTTTTTATATAAGGCTCTCAAGATCATGAACAACTGCGATGTACAATATCGCCAGAGTTCAAACAAGCGATTGCTGGTAGAGCTTACCCTTATCCAGGTAGGCCAGATTACCCAGCCCGAAGATCAGGATGTGCCTAGTGCGGGGCGCACGCCCCACAGATTAAAATCCCTGTTTCAGAAAATTGTTGCCCAGCTTAAACCTGTTGCTCAGGGTGCAGGTGCGGGGCAAGATGGCAGCAGCAATACTCCTATTGCTGCCGCTAAGGTATCGCCTACCCCAAACTCTCAGACTTCTCAGAGCCAACAGTCGCAGGAACAGCCTGTCAAAGCAGCGGCTACAAGTGTCAAGAATGTGAATTTCAAAGGTATAGGCATGACTTTCTCCAATCTTAAAAAGAACGAAGAGAGAGCGCATAGCACATTCAATCCGATAGACAAGCTGAAGGATGAACAACCGGCAGCCAACGAAGTCCAGGAGATGAACCATTCTTTCAACCAGGAGCAGGTAGAAGGTTTATGGATCAACATGTGTATGAGAATGCAGAATATCAAGGAACTTATCGGTCTTGCCAACCGCATGAAGGCAGTTACGCCGACAATTACCGAATTTCCGAATATAGAAGTAGTGGTAGACAACCAGCTCTTGCTGAATGACATTCTCGATATCAAGAACAGGATTCGCCCTACATTTGTACAGGGTTTACACAACGACCAGATCCAGATAGATTATCGTCTAGCCCAGTCCGATGAAATCAAAAAGATTCTTTCAAAGCGTGAAGTCTTCGACAACATCATGGATAGCAATCCTGCCTTCAAGAGAATGGTCAGAATCTTAAATCTGGCACTCACATAACAAGAAAACAAATATAAGAAAAAGAGGTTATGCCATCACCGACATAACCTCTTTCATTTTATGAAGCTATAAACTATTGATTTTCAATATTTAATCTTAAATAATAATCGAAAAACGAGACACGCAAAGGGGACATTAAATCAGTGGCATTCCTGCCTCATCACATTCCTTACGCATTTCATCTGGCCAGATACTAGCCTGAATCTCTCCGATATGAGCCTTATGAAGCATCACCATGCAGAGACGGCTCTGACCGATACCGCCACCGATGCTGAGAGGCAACTTATCACTTAACAGCTGCTGGTGGAAATAAAGCTTCTCTCTATCTTCCTTACCCTCAATCTTCAGCTGACGAAGCAGACTCTCCTTATCTACACGGATACCCATGGAACTGAGCTCGAAGCTGCGACCCAAAACAGGATACCAGATCAGAATATCACCATTCAATCCTGCCTTCCCATTTTCAGCAACAGTACTCCAGTCATCATAGTCAGGAGCTCTTCCATCATGCTTCTCGCCATTGCTCAACTCGCCGCCAATACCCTCAACAAATACAGCGCCGTATTTCTCACAGATAGCATCCTCGCGCTCCTTTGGAGTCATATCAGGATACATATCCAGCAAATCCTGTGCATGAATGAAATGAATCTCTCTTGGCAGGAATGGCTTGATTTCAGGATAATGCTCGCAAGTGAGATATTCCGTGCGGAGAATAGCTGCATAGATGCGGCGCACTATGTCTTCCAGAAAGGCGATAGTACGGTCTTTGCGGGTTATCACTGCTTCCCAGTCCCACTGGTCAACATAAAGCGAATGCAAATTGTCGAGTTCTTCATCGGCACGAATTGCATTCATATCAGTATACACGCCATAACCAGGCTCTATATTATATTCGGCAAGGGTAAGTCTCTTCCACTTGGCAAGAGAGTGCACCACCTCAGCCTGAGCTTCCCCCAAGTCCTTGATAGGAAAACTTACAGGGCGCTCCACGCCGTTCAAATCGTCATTGATTCCAAGTCCCTTCAGTACAAAGAGCGGAGCAGTAACGCGGCGAAGGCGAAGCTCTGTACTCAGATTCTGCTGAAAGAATTCCTTTATCAGTTTGATACCCATTTCGGTCTGGCGCATATCCAACAGCGCCTTGTACCCTTCAGGTTTTATCAATTTGCTCATTTTCGTATGGTTTTTATTTTGTATTATCGTTTATTCTCTATTGTTGGTTGCAAAGGTACAAATAAATTATTAATCTGCAAGCATTTTTCTCTATTATTTTGCAAAGTGATAACTATTTTTATACTTTTAGTGACATTTTGCCGAACATTTTATTCCTTTTTCCCTATATACATTATAATATATTGTAAAAAATCAAGCAAATATTTGGTTATTCCAAATAAAATCCGTAATTTTGCAGCATCGGTCCCGTAGCTTAGTTGAATAGAGCGTCAGATTCCGGTTCTGAAGGTCATGGGTTTGAATCCCATCGGGATCACTTTCAATACTATTTTCAAGGCTCCATGGAACGCCCCTACTTCTAAAGAGCACCCCCTTGGAGAATTGACTACTTTTAATTAATAATTAAGAACATGGATTTAGTAGAACGTTTCATAAACTACACAAAATTCGACACACAGTCGAGCGAAGATTCTCAAAGTGTGCCTAGTACTGCAAAACAATTGGAATTTGCCAAGTATCTCAAGAAAGAACTTGAGGACGAAGGTTTGACCGATGTCGAAATGGACGACATGGGCTATGTCTACGCCACCCTCAAGGGAAATACCAAGAAAAAGACCCCTACCATCGGATTTATTTCACACATGGATACCAGTCCTGACGCCAGCGGAAAGGACATCAAGGCCCGCATCATCAAGAACTATGACGGCAAGGATATCGAACTGAGCCCTGGAATCATCAGCAGCGTTGAGAAATTCCCTGAGCTGAAGGCTCACAAGGGTGAGGACATCATCGTGACAGACGGTACTACCCTGCTCGGTGCAGATGACAAGGCAGGTATCGCTGAAATCGTACAGGCCATGTGCTACCTCCGCGACCATAAGGAAATCAAGCATGGCGACATCCGTGTGGGCTTCAATCCTGATGAGGAAATCGGTATGGGTGCCCATCACTTCGATGTAGAGAAGTTTGGTTGCGACTGGGCTTACACCGTTGACGGTGGCGACCTGGGCGACCTGGAATACGAGAACTTCAATGCCGCTGCTGCCAAGATTCATATCAAGGGAGTAAGCGTACATACTGGTTACGCCAAGGGCAAGATGGTGAATGCAAGCCGCCTGGCTGTAGAGTTCCAGAATATGATACCAGAGACCGAGACTCCTGAGCAGACAGAGGGTTACGAGGGATTCTATCACCTGCTCGGCATTGAGAGCCGTTGCGAGGAAGCCAAGCTCAGCTATATCATCCGCGACCACGACCGCGAAAAGTTTGAAGACCGCAAGGACTTCATCGAGAAGTGTGTGGAGAAGATGAACGAGAAGTATGGCGAAGGAACGGTTACTGCCGAAATCTTCGACCAGTATTACAACATGAAGGAGAAGATTGACCCCAACATGCATGTAATCGACATCGTACTCAAGGCGATGCAGGAGAGCGGCGTTCCTCCTCGCGTAGAGCCTATCCGTGGCGGTACCGATGGAGCACAGCTCAGTTTCAAGGGTCTTCCTTGCCCTAACATCTTTGCCGGTGGTGTCAACTTCCATGGTCCTCACGAGTTTGTGAGCATCCAGGTTATGCAGAAGGTGGTGGATACTATCGTGAAGATTGCAGAAATCACAGAAGAATACAACGACTAATACAAAAATGGGGAATTTAGGCACATCTAAATTCCCCATTTTCATAAATGAATACGAATATTTACAGAGAGATTATCATAAACTGAAAATTATGGCAGAAATTCCCTTTTTAGTAAAAGACCTCGCCCTCATCCTGATGGTAGCCGGCATCGTTACCCTCATCTTCAAGCGGCTCAAGCAACCGCTGGTGCTGGGATACATTGTGGCAGGCTTCCTCGTTTCGCCCCACATGCCCTACACTATGTCGGTAATGGACGAGACGGACATCAAGACCTGGGCAGACATCGGTGTCATCTTTACGCTCTTCTCACTGGGTCTTGACTTTTCTTTCAAGAAAATCGTGAAGATGGGAGCATCGCCTATCATTGCTACCGTGGTCATCGTCTTCTCAATGATGATGCTGGGCATCAGCGTGGGCCACAGTTTCGACTGGGGAAGGATGGACTGTATCTTCCTGGGCGGTATGCTTGCCATGAGTTCCACCACTATTATATATAAGGCGTTCGACGACATGCGGCTGCGCACCCAGAAGTTTGCCTCGATGGTGATGAGCGTACTGATTCTGGAAGACATCCTGGCCATCGTCATGATGGTGATGCTGTCAGCGATAGCGAGCGGCAGCAATCCCGATGGCGGTCAGATGTTTGCCTCCATCGTCAAGATAGGCTTCTTCCTTGGCGTCTGGTTCATCGTAGGCATCTTCGCCATCCCCTGGTTCCTCCGCTCGGTAAGAAAGCTCATCAATGGCGAAACCCTGCTTATCGTATCGCTGGGTTTATGCTGCGGCATGGCCGTACTGAGCAGCAAAGTAGGTTTCAGCAGTGCTTTCGGAGCCTTCGTCATGGGTAGCATCCTGGCAGAAACCATTGAAGCTGAGAAGATTATCAAGCTGGTAGAACCGGTCAAGAACCTTTTCGGAGCCATCTTCTTCGTATCAGTAGGTATGCTGGTAGACCCTAAGATTCTGATAGAATACGCCCTGCCTATCCTTGCCCTGGTGGGTACGATACTGATAGGTCAGGCCACGCTGGGCACCTTCGGCTTCATGCTCGGAGGCGAATCTTTGAAATCGGCCATGCGCTGCGGTTTCTCGATGGCTCAGATTGGCGAGTTCTCATTCATCATCGCCTCGCTGGGCTTGTCGCTTGGCGTTATCAGCAACTTCCTCTATCCGGTAGTCGTAGCGGTGAGTGTCATCACCACCTTCCTGACGCCTTACATGATCCGTCTGGCGCTGCCTACCTATCAGGTGATGGAGAAGCATCTGCCCGACAAGCTCATTCATGTGTTGAACCATTTTGCGATGAGCCATCCGCAGACCCAGCAGCAGAGCAAGTGGAAATCGCTGATTAAGCAGATGACCATCAACACCGTAGCCTATTCGATACTCGCAGCAGCTACCATTGCCCTGATGTTCACCTTCGTATTGCCTCTGATGCGCAATCTGTTGCCAGGCTGGCATCTTCATTGGTACGCCAACGCCATCACCGGCTTGCTTACGGTGCTGCTGATAGCTCCATTCCTGCGTGCCATCGTAATGAAGAAAAACCACAGTGCAGAGTGGAAACGCCTATGGGTAGAGAGCAGCATCAACCGTGTGCCTCTGCTGTTTACGGTATTTGTCCGCTTCGTCATAGCCCTGGCTTTCATCTTCTACATCATCAACTTCCTCTCCCGCTTCACCAATGCGCTGATGATCTGCATCGGAGTCATTGTGGTGATGCTGATGATCACCTCCCGCCGCATCAAGAAGCGCAGCATTGTGATGGAGCGCGTCTTCGTCCACAATCTCCGCTCACGAGATATTGCGGCTCAGGTGAATGGCGAAAAACGCCCACTCTACGAGGGCAGACTGCTGGATAGAGATATTCATATCAGTGAGTTCGAAGTACCGGAAGACAGTACGTGGACGGGCAAGTCACTCAGGGAGCTGCATCTTCGTGAACGTTTTGGTGTAGACATGAGTAGCGTTCGCCGTGGTTCCCATCGCCTCAATATCCCAAATGGAGATATGGTTATTTTTCCTGGAGACAAGTTGCAGGTGATTGGTAATGACGACCAGCTTCAGAAGTTCAACACAGCTCTTCAGAGCGATCTGATGCCGGAAGATTCCGAGATAGAGAAGCGCGAGATGAAGCTGAGCCAGCTCATCATCTCATCTTCCAGCGAATTTCTGGGCAAGACGCTCATCGAGAGTGGCATCCGCGACCATTACAACTGTATGGTCGTAGGATTGGAAGAAGGTCAGGAAAACCTCACCCGCATTTCACCATCCCGAAAATTCGAAAAGGGAGATATCATCTGGCTGGTAGGCGAACCTGACGATTTGAAAAGAATCAAAAACTAAATAAAAGATTAGGGCGTGCCATTCTGTCAAGAACGACACGCCCAAATTTTATATAATATCAATTGAAATCACCACAAGCAATCTACTTCACGGTGATATGGAAGCAGCCCTGTTTTACCTCATATTTTACAAGGCACCGGTTGCGGTCTCTCATATCTCTCAGCACTTCGCTGAGCACCCATTTCAGGGTGTCATTCTGCACCTGTCGGCGAGGCTGCTGACGAGTCTGAATCTGCTTATATCTGTTGTAGCAAACATCAAAGGTAGTACCGTAAAGATGGCATGAATTCTCGGTAGCATTGCCATTGCGGGTACGAAGCTTCGCCACATCATCCTTGGTACGGAGAATACTCGTAACGATAATCTTATGCAAAGGAATGCCCTTGATTTGCAAAGAATCGAAATAAGCCCGACCGATATCCTGCAGCAGCACCGAAGCCCTAGGTACCAGATAAGGTATACTGCTATTCAGTTTATCCACATAAAAGAAAGGATTGCTGCCCACATACACCAGCTTACCCTTACTATGCTCAGCCTCCTCACGGTTCTGTACCGGATTCACGCCATGCTTGTTGGCAGCCAGAATCTGCACATCCTGCTGATCAGGGAAAGTATTGCCGAAATGAGGCACCGAGAAGATACGATGCTTCACCTCCTTGCCATTCTTATCGAAGAAAATAGAAGGCGTATTGGAAGAATCTGCCGCAGCATCCGTCTCCGAACCTGTTCCGGCAGCTTCCTGGGTCAAATCATCAGATGTCTCAGCTATCTCATTTGCAGCCTTATTCTCCTCTTCCTTGTCTTCTTCTGCCATCGCTAGCTGATCAACGGAATCCGTAGCCAGGCTATCCGCCACACTCAAATCAGCAACCGAAGTCCTTGGTTCAGCAACGCCCGGACTGATCAATCTCACCAAAGCCAGGACACACACAACAACGACAAAACCCAGCAAGAAACGGTTCTTGCCAGACATTGCCTGAACAACATTTACTATATGTAGGATAATATGTTTTAATTTCATTATCAAGAGTTATAATCAATTTTCTATAAAAAGTATGGCAAAAGTACATCATTAATTTCATAATACAAAACTTTTTAATGTCTTTTTAATAAGTTCTACTAGAAAAAAACGATATTCCCAACTTCCGAAGCTTTGTTCTTACCATCCAAACACTATCAATCCATCACCATCGCCAGGCATCATTTAAGCCTCGTGCCGGTCATCATTGATGACTCTTACCAGCCATCATATAAGGCACTTAGCTTACATAAGAGGAGGACTCGACAAGGAGAATTTTTCAGATGAGGGTTAACAGGTTAACAGTTAACAGCCCAAAAATGCATACTTCCCCCACTCATATACAAGAAATAAGTATATATATATATATTTATATTTAATTAAGGAAAGGGGGAGGATGCAAAAAACGGCTGTTAACTGTTAACCTGTTAACTTCTTGTCCCTTTGTTAAAAATCCTAACTCATAGTTTTGTGGGTGCTAACTCATAGTTTTCTATGAAGAAACAAATAGACTTCTTCTTGAATCACAGCCTTTATCATCGACAAACAGCAGAAACAGGCATGTTTTAAACTAAAAAAAACACGGACAAATTGAATTTGTCCGGGCAAATTACCAGAAGGCTTATAAAGAACTATCTATCAAGATGTTACAAGCGACCAGACGAAAGAGCCGGACAAATTCAATTTGTCCGTGTTATTTTTTTAACAGCAATATAAACAAGTTCCCTCTGTCTCACAGACGGTTTACCAGAACAGTTTGCCCGATAATCTCAAAAAAAGCATAAGAAATTTGCTTATTTCGAGGAAAAGTTGTAATTTTGCAGCGTTATATAACATATAAAGGTTTAAACGATTTAAGATTAGAAATTTTGATAGAGAAACATATAGTACTCGAAGATGTAGATCCAGTGATGTTCTACGGAGTGAATAATGCTCATCTACAGATGATAAAATCACTGTATCCTAAGTTGCGTATCGTGGCACGTGACAACGTGCTTCGTGTGCTTGGCGACGAGGAAGAAATGGCGAAAGCAGAAGAAGACATTGAGCTGATGCGCAAGCACTTAGCTAAATATAACATGCTCAATGAAGAAGATATCCTTGATATTGTGAAAGGCAAACAGACCAAAGCTGACTCCGTAAAAGGCGTGCTGGTTTACAGCATCAGCGGAAGACCTATCAAGAGCCGCAGCGAGAATCAGCAGCAACTCATTGAAGCTTACGAAAAGAACGACATGGTATTTGCCGTGGGGCCTGCCGGAACCGGTAAGACCTACCTCAGCATCGCCCTTGCCGTAAAAGCACTCAAGGAGAAAGCCATTAAAAAGATCATCCTCTCACGACCTGCCGTAGAAGCGGGCGAAAAGCTCGGTTTCCTGCCAGGCGACATGAAAGATAAAATTGACCCTTACCTGCAGCCACTGTATGATGCACTGGAAGACATGATTCCTGCCGTCAAGCTGCAAGACATGATGGAAAAGCACATTATCCAGATTGCGCCACTTGCCTTTATGCGTGGACGCACACTCAGCGACGCCGTCGTCATCCTCGACGAGGCGCAGAACACAACCTCCCAGCAGATCAGAATGTTCCTTACCCGTATGGGCATGAACACCAAGATGATTATCACCGGCGACCTGACCCAGATAGACCTGCCTAGAGAGCAGCGAAGCGGACTGAAGGAAGCACTCAAGATTCTTGACGGGGTGGAAGGCATCGGAGTGGTGAAGCTGGGGCAGAAGGATATTGTGCGACACAAGCTCGTAACCCGCATCGTCAATGCATATGACAAGTATGACAAGGAGAGAGCGGAAGCACGAGAAGCGCTGAAAGCAGAAAAAGATAATTCAAAATAATCAGAATTAAGAATGAACAGAATGATTATTCAAAGCATATCATCAAGTTCAAAGTTCAAAATTCAAAGTTCAAAGTAAAATGAAAGCATTAACAAAGACAGATTTCCATTTCGATGGACAGAAGAGTGTTTACCACGGTAAAGTACGTGATGTGTATGACATTAACGACGACATCCTCGTGATGGTCGCTACCGACAGAATCTCAGCGTTCGACGTTGTTCTGCCTAAGGGTATCCCATTCAAGGGACAGGTGCTCAACCAGATTGCAGCTAAGTTCTTGGACACAACTACAGACATCTGTCCAAACTGGAAGTTGGCTACTCCAGACCCTATGGTAACTATTGGTTTGAAGTGCGAGGGTTTCCGCGTAGAAATGATCATCCGCTCAATCCTCACCGGTAGCGCATGGCGCGACTATCAGAAGGGATGCCGTGAGATCTGCGGTGTGAAGTTGCCTGACGGAATGCGCGAGAACGAGCGTTTCCCAGAGCCAATCATTACTCCTACTACCAAGGCTGACGAGGGTCACGACATGAACATCTCTAAGGAAGAGATCATTGCCCAGGGTATTGTTAGTGCAGAGGATTACGCTGTAATGGAAGACTATACACGCAAGATCTTCGCTCGTGGTCAGGAAATCGCTGCTAAGCAGGGCTTGATTCTCGTTGATACCAAGTATGAGTTTGGCAAGCGCGACGGTAAGGTTTACCTCATCGACGAGATCCACACTCCAGACTCTAGCCGCTACTTCTATGCTGACGGCTACGAGGAGAAGTTTGAGAAGGGTGAGCCTCAGCGCCAGCTTTCCAAGGAGTTCGTTCGCCAGTGGCTCATCGAGCACAACTTCATGAACGAGCCAGGTCAGACCATGCCAGAGATTACCGACGAGTATGCAGAGAGCGTATCAGACCGCTATATCGAGCTTTACGAGCACATCACAGGCGAGAAGTTCGACAAGGCTGCTGAGGAAGGTGACATCGCTGCACGTATCGAGAAGAACGTAAGTGAATGGCTTGCTACACGTAAATAATTAATAATGTATAAGCAAGAACAGATTAAGCCCTACGAGGGCACAGGAGATAAGGGCAAGCTGGTAGAGGAGATGTTTGACAACATCGCCCCTACCTACGACACCCTGAACCACCGACTCTCGTGGGATATCGACAAGGGATGGCGCAAGAAGGCTATCAAGCGACTTGCGCCCTTCTCTCCAAAGAAAATACTCGACATCGCCACCGGCACCGGCGACTTCGCCATCCTTGCCGCCCGGATGCTGCATCCCGACAAACTCATCGGGGCAGACATCTCGCAGGGAATGATGGAGATAGGAAGACAGAAGGTAAAGCAGCTGGGACTTGACGGAGTGATCCGCTTCGACAAGGAAGATTGTCTCCACCTCTCATACGAAGACAATACATTTGATGCAGTAACTGCCGCCTTCGGCATCCGCAACTTCCAGAACCTGGACCAGGGCCTGCGCGAAATGTGCCGAGTACTGAAGAAGGGAGGACATCTCTGCATCGTAGAGCTCACCACTCCGGTCAGTTTCCCGATGAAGCAGCTGTTCCACATCTATTCGCATACAGTATTGCCTATCTACGGCAAACTGATTTCGAAAGACCAGAGTGCCTACAGCTACCTCACCAAGACTATCGAGGCATTCCCTCAGGGAGAGACGATGATGGAGGTATTCAAGAAGGCAGGTTTCGAGAAAGCAGAGTTCACCCGACTCACCTTCGGCATCTGCACACTCTATTTTGCAACCAAATAAATTATGAATTTTAAATAAGAATATCAGTATGGACAAGTATGGACTCATAGGTTTCCCTTTGGGCCACTCCTTCTCAAAAAGCTATTTCAACGAGAAGTTTGAGAACGAAGGAATCAATGCCAAGTACATCAACTTCGAGCTGCCTAGCATCGAAGGTTTAGCTGAGGTACTCGACACCAATCCCGAACTGAAGGGTTTCAACGTAACCATTCCTTACAAGGAGAAAGTAATCAGCTATCTCGACAGCGTAAGCCCTGAGGCCAACGCCATCGGAGCCGTCAATGTGGTGAAGGTTGACCACAAGGGCAATGAAACTGTGCTCACCGGCTATAATAGCGACGTCATTGGCTTTACAAAGAGCATCGAGCCATTCCTGGAGAAGTGTCATAAGAAAGCACTTATCCTGGGTACCGGAGGTGCGTCTAAAGCCATCAACTACGGTTTGAAATCATTAGGTCTGGAAAACTTGTTTGTGAGTCGCTACGAACGTCCAGGTACTATTCAATACGATAAGATTACTCCAGAGGTAATCAAGGAATACAATGTCATCGTCAACTGTACTCCAGTGGGCATGTATCCTCATGTAGATGAGTGCCCTCCGCTGCCTTACGAGGCGATGGACACCCACACGCTGCTCTACGATCTCATCTACAATCCTGACGAAACCCTTTTCATGAAGAAGGGAAAAGAACATGGAGCCACAGTAAAGAATGGTTTGGAGATGCTGCTCCTCCAGGCATTCGCCAGCTGGGATTTCTGGCATGAAGAAAAATAAATACTTCATAAACGTAGATGTTTACAAGTACAGATTCAGCATAGTAAACTTGAACATCTACATTTATAAGAACGATAAGGAAATTATAAGAATCATAATTGGAGATCAATTTAGATATGAGTAACAATAGATATATGATGCGCGGTGTAAGCGCAGCAAAGGAAGATGTTCACAACGCTATCAAGAACATCGACAAGGGTATCTTCCCACAGGCTTTCTGCAAGATTATACCTGATATCCTGGGCGGTGACCCAGAGTATTGCAACATTATGCACGCCGACGGTGCAGGTACCAAGTCTAGCTTGGCTTACATGTACTGGAAGGAGACTGGCGACCTCTCTGTATGGAAGGGTATCGCTCAGGATGCTATCGTGATGAATACCGACGACCTGCTCTGCGTGGGCGCCGTAGACAACATCCTCGTTAGCTCTACCATCGGCCGCAACAAGATGCTCATCCCTGGCGAGGTCATCTCGGCTATCATCAACGGTACCGACGACCTGCTCCACGAGATGCGCGAGATGGGTATCGGAATCTATCCTACCGGCGGTGAGACTGCCGACGTAGGCGACCTGGTTCGTACCATCATCGTTGACTCTACCGTAACCTGCCGCATGAAGCGCAGCGACGTCATCGACAATGCCAACATCCGTCCAGGCGATGTTATCGTAGGTCTCTCTTCTACAGGTCAGGCTACATACGAGAAGAAGTACAACGGCGGCATGGGTAGCAACGGTTTGACTTCTGCCCGCCACGATGTATTCGCCAAGTATCTCGCTGAGAACTATCCTGAGAGCTACGACCACGCCGTGCCAGATGAGTTGGTTTACAGCGGCAAGTATAAGTTGACCGATGAGGTTGAGGGTTCTCCTATCAACGCCGGTGAGCTGGTACTCTCTCCTACCCGTACCTATGCTCCGGTTATCAAGAAGATCCTGGATGAGCTTCGCCCAGAGGTTCACGGTATGGTTCACTGTACAGGTGGTGCCCAGACCAAGGTTCTGCACTTCGTAGGCGAGAACTGCAAGGTAGTGAAGGACAACATGTTCCCAGTACCTCCTCTCTTCAAGGCAATCCACGACTGCTCAGAGACAGACTGGAAGGAGATGTACCAGGTATTCAACATGGGTCACCGCATGGAGATCTACGTACGTCCTGAGATTGCCGAGAAGGTTATCGCCATCAGCAAGAGCTTCAACATCGATGCCCAGATTGTGGGTCACATCGAGGAAGGCAAGCGCAGCCTGACCATCAAGAGCGAATTCGGAACATTCGAATACTAAATGTTTTAGGCACGGATTACACGGATTACACGGATTTTTATTCTTTTATTTCTTAATTTATAGTATTGTTATGCTAGAAGAAGATTTAACTAAACAGATAATTGGTGCAGCTCAAGAAGTACACAAAGTCTTAGGAGTTGGTTTTCTAGAGGCTGTATAGGGAAATGCTCTGTATAAAGAATTGAAATCACGTGGTTTGAAGTGTGAGTGCCAAAAACACTTAGATGTTTTTTACAAAGGTGAATGCGTTGGTCACTACATTCCCGACATGGTCGTAGAAGATAAGGTGATCATTGAATTGAAAGCCGTTAAAGATTTGCATCCCGAACATGAATGGCAGTTAGTAAACTATCTCTCAGCCTGCCAGGCAGAAGTAGGATTGCTCATCAATTTCGGTCTATCCTTACAAGTAAAAAGAAAGATATTTACAAACGAGCGCAAGGGAACACAGCACAGGGAAAAATCCGTGTAATCCGTGTAATCCGTGCCAAAAAATAATTCGATGGATAATAATAACATATTACAGAAGCTTGAAGGCTTAGAGAGCCGATACGAGGAAGTAAGCACCCTCATTACCGACCCAGATGTCATCGCCGACCAGCCACGCTACGTGAAGCTGACCAAGGAGTGGAAAGACCTTGGCGACATCATGGACGCACGCAAGCGATACATCAACTGTCTGGACAGCATCAAGGAAGCTAAGGATATTCTCGCCAACGAAAACGACCCTGAAATGAAGGAGATGGCGCGCGAGGAACTCAACGAGAATGAGGCGCTGCAGCCTAAGCTCGAAGAGGAAATCAAGATCGCCCTGGTTCCTAAGGATCCAGAGGATGCCAAGAATGTACAGATGGAGATTCGTGGCGGTGCCGGTGGCGACGAGGCTGCCCTATTCGCCGGTGACCTCTTCTCTATGTATAAGAAATATTGTGAGTCTAAGGGATGGACAGTCAGCGTGACTTCTGTCTCTGAGGGCGCTGTGGGTGGATACAAGGAAATCGACTTCGCCGTAAGCGGAACAGATGTTTACGGTACATTGAAGTATGAGTCTGGTGTTCACCGTGTTCAGCGTGTACCTGCCACTGAGACTCAGGGCCGTATGCACACCTCAGCTGCTACCGTGGCTGTATTGCCAGAAGCAGATAAGTTTGAGGTGAACATCAACGAAGGTGACATCAAGTGGGATACCTTCCGAAGCTCTGGTGCCGGTGGTCAGAACGTGAACAAGGTAGAGTCTGGAGTTCGCCTCCGCTATCCTTGGAAGAACCCTAACACAGGCGAGGTAGAGGAAATCCTTATCGAGTGTACCGAGACCCGTGACCAGCCAAAGAACAAGGAGCGTGCCTTGAGCCGCCTCTATACCTTCATCCACGACCGTGAGCATCAGAAGTATGTTGACGATATCGCCAGCCGCCGCAAGAGCCTCGTCTCTACCGGTGACCGCAGTGCGAAGATTCGTACCTACAACTTCCCACAGGGCCGTGTTACCGACCACCGTATCGGTTACACCACCCACGACCTCAATGGTTTCCTGGCTGGTAACATCCAGGATATGATTGATGCCCTGACCGTGGCTGAGAATGCAGAGAAACTGAAAGAAACAGAATTGTAGAACCCTTATCATCGTTCCGAGAACCGGAGCGATGAATCATCATAAATACCATATTATGAACAGAAAAGAACTTGTAGAGCAGATTTTCGCCAAGAAGAGCTTCTTGTGCGTAGGTCTTGACACAGATATCAATAAGTTGCCAAAGTGCATCACAGAGGATGAAGAAATCCAGGGCGCTGAAGCCGAGATGATGTTTAAGTTCAACCAGGCTATCATCGACGCTACCGCTCCTTACTGCGTGGCTTACAAGCCAAACCTGGCTTTCTACGAGAGCCGTGGCATCGACGGAATGATTGCCTTCGAGAACACCATCAAGTATCTCAAGAGCCACTATCCAAACCACTTCATCATCGCTGACGCAAAGCGTGGCGACATCGGCAACACCTCAAAGATGTACGCCCAGACTTTCTTTGAGGAGTACAACCTCGATTCAGTAACCGTAGCTCCTTACATGGGCGAGGATTCTGTCAAGCCTTTCCTCGAGTATGAGGGCAAGTGGGTCATCCTTCTGGCTTTGACCAGCAACAAGGGTAGCCATGACTTCCAGCTCACAGAGGACAAGGAAGGCGAGCGCCTCTTCGAGAAGGTTCTGAAGAAGAGCCAGGAATGGGGCAACGACGAGAACATGATGTACGTTGTAGGTGCTACCCAGGGGCAGATGTTCGAGGACATCCGCAAGGTGGCTCCTAACCACTTCCTCCTCGTACCAGGTGTTGGTGCTCAGGGCGGTAGCCTCCAGGAGGTTTGCAAGTATGGTATCATCAAGGATTGCGGTCTGCTCGTCAACTCATCTCGCGGCATCATCTATGCTAGCAACGGTGAGGACTTCGCAGAGGTAGCAGGCCAGAAGGCAAAGGAATTGCAGGAAGAAATGGCAGCAGAGCTTGCCAAGCTGGGCTAAGCCTCCCGCTAGGCGTCCCGGCGGATTTGAAATCCGCCGTAAAAAAAGGTTCGACCTATTAAACCGGGGGATTTGCAATCCCCACCAAAAATAAGATTTTAGGCGCAAAGTATCTTGAAAAAGACGCTTTGCGCCTTAAAAATACCTATTTGTTGGCGAAAAAAGCAAAATATTACGAAAGAATGACGAGAATCTAAATTTATTTTGTTATTTTTGCAAACAAAATGTGTTTACCTAAAGGTATTTATACCTTGGGTGACCAATTAAAACAAACTAGAAGACAGATAAATTATGGAATTTACCGCTCAACAAATAGCCCAGTTCGTTCAGGGCCGTGTGGAAGGTGATGAGAATGCAACAGTCAACACCTTCGCAAAAATCGAAGAAGGCAAGAAAGGTGCAATCTCGTTCCTTTCTAACCCTAAATACACTCACTTCGTGTACGACACGAAGTCTAGCATCGTGCTCATTGATGAGACCGTAGAACTTGAACACCCAGTCAGCGCTACCCTCATCCGTGTGAAGAACGCCTACGAATGTGTGGCTAAACTGCTTCAGATGTACGAGTCTATGAAACCAAAGAAGACAGGCATCGACCCATTGGCTTTTGTTTCTCCAAAGGCTAAGGTGGCAGAGAACGTCTATATTGGCGCTTTCGCTTATATCAGCGATGGTGCCGAGGTGGGCGAAGGTAGCCAGATTTATCCTCACGCCTACATCGGCGAGGGTGTGAAGATTGGCAAGAATGCCCTCATCTACCCTAACGTAACCGTTTATCACGGCTGTAAGCTCGGCGATAACGTGACTCTCCATGCAGGTTGTGTCATCGGTGCAGATGGCTTCGGCTTCGCTCCAGGACCTGATGGATACGACAAGATTCCTCAGATTGGTATCGTAACTATCGAGGATGATGTGGAGATTGGTGCCAACACTTGCGTTGACCGCTCTACCATGGGCTCTACCTACGTTCGCAAGGGCGTGAAGCTCGACAACCTGGTTCAGATTGCCCACAACACCGACATCGGTGCCAACACCGTGATGTCTTCTCAGGTGGGTGTAGCCGGCAGTACCAAGGTTGGCGAATGGTGTATGTTTGGCGGACAGGTGGGTCTCGCAGGTCACATCACCATCGGCGACAAGGTGTTCCTCGGAGCACAGAGCGGTGTGCCAGGCAGCCTCAAGAGCGGCCAGCAGCTCATCGGTACTCCTCCTATGGAGCAGCGTGCTTACTTCAAGTCACAGGCCATCTTCCGTCGCCTGCCTGACATGTACAAGGAGCTCAACGACCTGAAGAAGCAGATTGAAGAATTAAAGAAAAACAATTAAAAATAATAAGGTACGGATGACGCGGATGACGCGGAGGCTAATGCCACTAAGGATTCCGAAGAAAACGCAGAGAAAAAATCCGTGTAATCCGTGCCTAAAAAATGAATATAATTATGTCAAAACAGAAAACACTGAAAGGTAGTTTCTCTCTTTGTGGAAAAGGATTGCACACAGGCTTGAGCCTCACCGTGACTTTCAATCCTGCACCAGAGAACACCGGTTATAAGATACAGCGCATCGACCTCGAAGGCGAGCCTATCATCCAGGCTGTAGCTGAGAACGTCGTTGAAACCCAGCGTGGCACCGTACTCGGTAAGGGCGATATCCGCATCTCTACCATCGAGCACGGTATGTCAGCACTCTATGCCCTCGGCATCGACAACTGTTTCATCCAGGTTAACGGTCCTGAATTCCCTATCCTCGACGGCTCTGCATCCATGTATGTAGAGAAGATTCAGAGCGTGGGCATCCAGGAGCAGAATGCAGAGAAGGACTATTATATCATCCGTCATAAGATTGAGGTGAAGGACGATAACGGTTCTGTCATCACCATTCTTCCAGATGAGGAGTTCAGCATCACGGCGATGTGTTCTTTCGAGAGCAAGTTCATCAACAGCCAGTTTGCTACCCTCGACAAGATGGAGACCTACGTTGACGAGATTGCTTCGGCACGTACCTTCGTTTTCGTTCGCGATATCATGCCATTGCTCCAGGCTAACCTCATCAAGGGTGGCGACTTGGACAATGCCATCGTTATCTACGAGCGCCAGGTAGAGCAGGCGCAGCTCGATCAGCTCGCCGACCATCTCAAGGTGCCTCACATGGATGCCAGCAAGTTGGGTTACATCCAGCACCGTCCTTTGCAGTGGGAGAACGAGTGTACTCGCCATAAGCTGCTCGACATCATCGGCGATATGGCGCTCATCGGTAAGCCTATCAAGGGTCGCATCATCGCTACCCGACCAGGCCACACCGTGAACAACAAGTTCGCCCGTCTCATGCGCAAGGAGATTCGCAAGCACGAAATTCAGGCTCCTATCTACGATCCAAACGAGGAGCCAATCATGGATAACATCCGCATCCGCCAGCTCCTGCCTCATCGCTATCCAATGCAGTTGGTAGATAAGGTCATCGCCATGGGTCCTACCAGCATCGTGGGCGTTAAGAACGTAACCAGCAACGAGCCATTCTTCACCGGTCACTTCCCAGAGGAGCCAGTAATGCCAGGCGTTCTCCAGGTAGAGGCGATGGCACAGTGTGGCGGTCTGCTCGTATTGAACCAGCTGGAAGAGCCTGAGCGCTGGAGCACTTACTTCATGAAGCTCGACGACGTGAAGTTCCGCAAGAAGGTGGTTCCAGGCGATACCCTCCTCTTCCGTGTGGAGTTGCTCGCACCCGTACGTCATGGCATCAGCTCTATGAAGGGCTATATGTTCGTAGGCGACCAGGTGGTGGCTGAGGCTACTTTCACAGCACAGATTGTTAAGAACAAGTAATAATAAGATAGAAATATGAATCAGATTAGTCCATTAGCGTTTGTTCATCCAGAGGCAAAACTCGGTGACAACAACATTATCGGTCCTTTCTGCTATATCGACAAGGACACCGTTTTGGGCGATAACAACGTATTGCAGAACAGCGTTACCATCCACTTGGGCGCTCGTATCGGCAATAATAATGAATTCTTCCCAGGCGCCAGCATCTCTACCAAGCCTCAGGACTTGAAGTTCAAGGGTGAGCAGACAACCTGCGAGGTGGGCGACAACAACAGCATCCGTGAGAACGTTACTATCTCTCGTGGTACAGCCTCTAAGGGCAAGACCGTGGTAGGCAGCAACAACCTCCTGATGGAGACTGTTCACGTGGCTCACGACTGTGAACTGGGCAGCGGCTTGATTATCGGTAACTCTACCAAGTTTGCCGGCGAGGTGGTTGTAGATGACAACGCCATCGTAAGCGCCAACGTTCTCGTTCATCAGTTCTGCCACATCGCAGGCTACGTGATGATCCAGGGCGGTTGCCGTTTCTCTCAGGATATTCCTCCTTATATCATTGCCGGCAAGGAGCCAACCCGCTATTGCAGCATCAACCTCATCGGTTTGCGTCGCCGTGGTTTCAGCAACGAGACCATCCAGAACATCCACGAGGCTTATCGCCTGCTCTACAGCAAGGGTATCCTGAAGGAAGGTATCGAGGAAATCAAGAAGAATCTTGAGGTGACTAAGGAAATCCAGTACATCATCGACTTCGTAGAGAGTTCTCAGCGCGGCATTATCCGATAAAAGTAAAAGGGTAAAAAAGTAAAAAGGTAAAAAGAGCATTCTTGCATAGGTTTATGAAACGAGCAAGGATGCTTTTTTCTTGAATATAAAGAATGATATATGAAAACATTGATTGTGGTTTTAGGTCCTACCGGTGTAGGTAAAACGGAGCTTTGCCTTTCGCTGGCAGAACATCTCTCTATACCTATTATCAATGCCGACTCCCGCCAGATCTTCGCAGAACTCCCTATCGGAACCGCAGCGCCTACTGCCGAACAGCAGCAGCGGGTGAAGCATTATTTCGTAGGCAACCATCACATCAAAGATTATTACAGCGCAGCCCAATACGAGACCGATGTGATGAATCTCCTGAAAGAAGAAATCTTCAAGAATCATGATGTGGCGCTGCTTACAGGCGGCAGCATGATGTATATCGATGCCGTATGCAAGGGTATCGACGATATTCCTACCGTGCGGGACGACATCCGTACCTGGATGAAACAGCGCCTGGAAGAAGAAGGCTTGGAAGCGCTGGTAGAAGAACTCCATAAGATGGATCCGGAGCATTGGGCGATAGTAGATAAGAAGAATCCACGCCGCGTGGTGCATGCCTTGGAAATCTGCCACCAAACTGGCAAGACCTATACTTCTTTCCGTGTAGCCGAGAAGAAGCAGCGTCCTTTCCGCATCATCAAGATAGGTCTGAACCGCGACCGTGCCGAATTGTACGACCGAATCAACCAGCGTGTGTTGCTGATGATGGAGGAAGGCCTGGAGGCAGAAGCCCGCAGCGTATATCCGCACAAGGGTCTCACTGCCTTGAGAACCGTGGGGTACAAAGAGATGTTTGCCTATTTCGATGGCGAGATAGATAAGGATGAAGCCATCCGCCAGATACAGTCGCATAGCCGTGAATACATGCGCAAGCAGCTCACCTGGTTTAAGCGAGATACCAAAATCCACTGGTATCATCCTGACCAGCAGGATGAAATCATCCGATTCATTGATGAAGAGATATAGACATAATTGGCATCATGCAACGAGTGGGGTGCCATTACGATGGTGGTGCCCTCCTTGTGCAGCTCAGAAAGCAGTTCCATCACCTCCTTGCCATTTTTGGAATCCAGATTTCCAGTAGGCTCATCGGCAAGAAAAAAGGGTGTATCAGAAATCATAAAGTTTTTCTGATACACCTTTTTTATTCACTTGTATTTATTTGATATTGCTGATTTGCTCGAGTGAAAGACCTGTATATTTCATGACAAGCTCTTTCGACATACCATCAGCAAGCATACGCTGTGCAGCATTTATATTTGCCTCATTAGAGCCTTCAGCTCTTCCTTCAGCTCTTCCTTCAGCTCTTCCTTCAGCTCTTCCTTCAGCTCTTCCTTCAGCTCTTCCTTCAGCTCTTCCTTCAGCTCTTCCTTCAGCTCTTCCTTCAGCCATACCTTTTGCCATACCTTTTGCCATGCCTTTTGCCATGCCTTCAGCTCTGGCTTCTGATTCTGCGGCCGCCATACATGCCAAATTATCGCGAGCAATCCAAAGACTGTTCTCGTAGGCTTCCCATTCTTTCTTCGAGAGTCTATGACTGTCGGCATATTCCTCAAGCTTCTCGAAAATCTTCTTTTGTGCCGTCCAAGGCATTCTTGTTAATGCTTCCATATGAGTCAATACATAAATCCATTTATCAAAATCACTCTCACATTCCGCTGGCTCTTTTTTGAAAAGAGGCAGGGCCAAGTAGATGAAGCGAAGCTTGTTGGAAGCTTGCTCCTTGCTCTCCTTATCTGCCAATATGATGTCTGTTCTGAACTTGTTTACTTCGCCTGCCTTTGGCATATAGTTCATGAAACAAACTGTGTATATCGGCAGAAACTTATAGGCATCCTGATTCTCTGCTTTGCCCTTATCTACCTGTTCCAGAATACTTCTGCAGGCATAGCAGATGGAGCGATCCAGAAAATTGGGTTGCCACTTGTTCTGCATTTCCAGGATGAATCGCTCGCCTGTGTCGGTTTCGCAGAAAACATCGTAGATAATGCCTCGTTGATCTTTGGTCTGTGGCAATTGCTCTTTGTCTTTGAACACTACATCCTTGACGTGGAGCTCGCCCTCCAACAGATCGTTGAGAAAGCTTATCAGCAAATCCTTGCTGAATTCTTGACCGAAAAGACGTTTGAAGCCCCAATCGGTAAAGGGGTTGATGTACTTTGCCATCTTGTTAGATTTTAATTATTTTTAAATCTGATGACAAAGATACGTTGTTTTTTTGTAAACTCCAAATATTTAATCGATTTTTGCATAAATAACTGGAAAAATAAGTAATATGCAGTTGTAGACTTAGGAACCCTTCGCGACCATCATAGCTACATTTTGCATATCACTAAATATGTTCCTCCAGCTTCTTTTTTAGCTGCATGTATTTTTGATGCAAGGCAAATTTCTTTTGCGGTTGCTGCTCTTTCAGTTCTTTCTTTCTGATAGCAGCCATTTCCTTTTTTATTGCTTCTATTTGAATGGTCTGGAAAACAGCTTGATGCAGATTCTGCTGAGAAGAAGTAATCTGGGTTGATGCAATCTGCCGAACCAAGGATTCATAGAGTGTATCCATATTAGAAGAACTATCCAGACGGAGAGATAGCATTTCTTCTGATAACCAGTCTGTAGAAAATGACTTGATGATCTCGAATGTGCCAGCAGAAGCATCCTTCCATTGCTTGTAGTTTACCAATAGCTGATATCGGTTATCCTGTTGAATGATGAAAATCGTATGTCGGGGTAACTTGCTATCAATATAGCGGAAGATGTCTGAACAGTCTGAAATTCCTTTCTTAAGCTTAATAAGAAAGATGGTGAGTTCGTGAACATTCTTTCCATCTGCCACATGCATATTGCTGGGTGCCAACTTATAGAGCCAAACTACCTGCTCTACATTCTCAATAAATGCAGATTTCATGCGAGCCGTTACCTCAAGATGGCTGTAAAAAGCCACCTTGGGTACTACTCGGTTTACCAACGTAAAGTCGGGGAAATTTAATATATTCATAAGTTCTTTTTTACTTTGCACATTGAACTTGGAACTTTATGATTAAAGAGATTGCTTATCTGATAACCAGGAAGGTGATGAGTTCGAAATCATCCAATCCCTTGATCTCATTGGTCAAAGCCGTGGTTTCACCCAGCGAGAAAAGACTGTCTATGTCGCTCTCTTCCTTGATGCGTACCATACTGTCGATGGCCTTCTGCAACAGGTCGCTATAATGTTCCATGTGTCTGCCGTCGCTGGTTTCCTTACTTAGCAGGGCACAAAGGTTTCTGTCGTATTCCTTCTTGTCCTTGCAGAGCAATCGCAGGGTATCCAGCAGCTTCTTGGGATGAAGATGGTCACAGATTACCTCGCCGTCATCCGACAGATACACCATATAGAAAGGATGAAGCAAGTTTTTCTTGTCGATGTTCACGGCATTGTTGCGATTCTTCAACACATAGATAACGCCAGGCTTAATGTCGCCCTTTGCACCTGCCACGGCATTCATTCCGAAAGGAGCATGCTCTATGTCGGGATGTTCCTTGATATATGATAGGAGGTCGAGACGAAACTCGTTCAGTCCCAGATCCATGATGTTGATGCCGGTGTCCATATCTTCGATGTCAATCACTTCTTCCTGAAGATTCTTCAACTGCTTTCTGCGATATTCCAGGTCACCTTTTTCGTTGTCGCTCAGTAGGTTGTCATCTCCAGTAGAAGTCAGAATGGTGGCTTTCATACGGCTCTCCACTCTGCCTTTCAACTGGATATATTCGTCCAGTTCCATATCAGGCCAGTAGTTTACCAACTGTATTTCCTTGTTCCGGCTGCCAATACGGTCAATACGTCCAAAACGCTGGATGATGCGTACGGGATTCCAATGGATATCGTAGTTAATCAGATAGTCGCAGTCTTGCAGGTTCTGACCTTCCGATATACAGTCTGTAGCGATGAGCACATCGATGTTTTCATGAATCCACGGTTTCTTGGCTGCGTCCTTTTCATCAAAGATGTCACCTTTGTCTTTGGAGATGGGCGAGAAGAAGGTGAGAACATTATTAAATGTACACTCAAACTTTGGAATGGTGCATTTGCCCTCAGTACTACCCGTGATGAGGGCAGCGTTCAGTCCGCAATCTGCCTTGATTCTTTCGGCAAGTTCCTGATAGAGATAGTCTGCCGTATCGGCAAAGGCTGTGAAGATGAGCACCTTCCGGTTATCCTTGTTGATAGGATGGGCAAACTTCTCCTTCAAGTCTTCTATCAGCATTTGCAACTTGCTGTCATGAGCTGGCGTAATATCTTCCAGCATCAGGAGCAGCATCCTGAGTACTTCCAGATCTGCTGCCAGATCTCTTCGCCAACTGATATAATCCATATCCCTGAGTCTGAAACCTCTTATCTCTTCAGCTTCCTGGTCGATGAGTGAGATGGTTTCATTGATGTAAGCCGTGATGCGCTCCAAGGTGAGGCGGAAGGAGTTGACCGAACTTTCCAGTCGTTTCAGTAGATTGGTTGCCATCAGATTTCGCAATCCCTTCTCTCGTCCGTCAATAGACAAGCCGCTTCCCTCATAGTCGATGGTATAGCTGTTTCTGGCGCTATCGTGCAGATAGAGCGATGGGGTGTAGATAGACAGGTTCAGATTGTCCAGTTCTGTGGCAATGTCCCTGAAGTTGATGGCATTGCTGATGTCGGTGAGTTTCGGACGACGGGAGATAGGAGGCAGACGATGTGGAAATTCACCGATGGCACTTGTATCATAATACTTCATGATGTGGCTGCGCGAACGGGCGATGGTCACGGCATCCAGCAACTGGAAGAAATCGTAGCTCAGGTCGTTGAGCAGCCTTTCCGTTGTGCGTTCTTCCGCCTTCAGTTTTGCCCAGTGGTTATATACCTTCTGGGCATTCGTAAAGATGTCATCTACGTTCTTGCCTAGTCCCAATGCTTCGTCAAACGAGCTGCTTCTGCCTTCGTAAGCCAGCTGCAACTGGTTCTTCAAATCGCCAAATCTATTGTTCACAGGGGTAGCACTCAGCATCAGTACCTTCGTTTTCACACCGGTACGAATCACCCGGTTCATCAGTTTCTGATATCTGTTTTCCTTTCTTTCCTCATGCTGCTCATCATCATCTTCCTCTTCATCCACGTTTCCTCCATTGCGGAAGTTATGACTTTCGTCGATGACCACGAGGTCGTAGTTGCCCCAGTTGATGTGGTCCAGATCCAAGCCGTTGGAACTTCCATGTTCTCGTGAAAGGTCGGTATGGAAGAGGATGTCGTAGCGCAGACGGTCGCCAGCTATCGGATTGTTCTTGTAATTGGAACGGAAGGTAATCCAGTTCTCATTCAGCTTTTTCGGACAAAGCACCAGTACACTCTTGTTGCGGTTTTCGTAATACTTGATGACGGCAAGCGCCGTAAAGGTCTTTCCCAATCCCACACTGTCGGCAAGAATACAACCGTTGTATTTCTCCAGCTTGTTGATGATGGCGAGTGCCGCATCCTTCTGGAAGTTGTATAGCTTGTTCCAGATGAGGCTGTTCTTAAAACCGGTACGCTCATTGGGAAGAACATCTTCAGAAATATCTTCCAGAAATTCATGGAAGATGTTGTAGAGAGCGATGAAGTAGATGTATTCGGGCGCATTCTCCTGATAAACCGTCTCGATGTATTCCAAAACCCTGGCAGTTACGTCCTTGAATTTCTCATCGTTCTCCCATTGCTGGTTGAAGATCTGCAGATAAGCCTCGGCAGAAGGAGAAGGCAGCACATTGACCATCGTATAGACATTGTTGCCCTTTTCGCATCCCAGTTGGGTGGTGCTGAAATCATCAAAAGGAAGATAAACATGCTGCTTGCTGGGCGCATTCATATCAAAGACAGGTAAGGCAGAAGGTTCACCATCACAGAGATGAAGGAATCCGCCCATTCCTTCCTGTGAAGAATTGGACTTGAATTTCACTTTCTTCCGGATCCATGCTGCACACTCCTTGGCGATGGCTTTCTGCGACAGCTGGTTGCGGAGCTTGATTTCAAACTCCGTACCATAGAGGTTGCGTTCACGGTTCAACTTCGGTATGTAGAACTCCCGTTTCTCTTTCTTCGTCTTGTCTGCCACAAAGGTTGGCGAGGTGAAGATAAAGCGCACTTCCTCCACCTTCTCCAGTTCCGCCTTCATGGCTTCGAAGGCGTAGATGGAGAAAGAGGCAGCAGCGATGGATATGCGACTTTGGGTGGACAACCTCGATTTCAGGTCGTCCACCAATCGTTCGCTGGTATTGTTTATCTGTTTCGGCTGTTCCATGTCCTATTGCTTAACATTCAACATTCAACACTTAACATTAAGAATTATTTCACCCATTCCATCAAGTCGTCGTAGTTGGTTACCTTATGATAGTAGATGCCCGAACCTGAGAGTTGTTCGAATAGCCTGTCGGCACAGGCTATCTTGCCATCTTCTATGCCTCGCAAGTCGAGGGTTGACATGCTGCCCTTGGTTTCGGCTACGAAATAGACATGCTTCACGGCACCATCCTTGAAGGCTATCGCCCAGTCGGGAGAATAATTGCCCACAGGGGTAGGAATGTGGAAACCCTTTGGCAACTTGGCATATACGGCAACATCGGTGCTCGTATCGAGGTCTTCCACGAACTTGCGCTCCACACTCTGCTTTGCCGTTCCATCGGTAAACACATAATCCACAATGCTCTTCCTTCCCTGGTAAGCCTTGTCGAGCGAGGTATGCTTCTCCTCCGTAAAGATGGCGGAATCGTAGCTTCCCTCTATCTCGTTGTAACTGATATGATCTACGATGATGGTGGCTTTCTGCTCCAGTATCAGACGACTTACCCTACGGATAAACTCTTCAGGATTCACCTTGTACATATCAAACTTGCTTGGCATGATTTGGGATAGAATCCCGGCGATGGTCTTGCGGGTCAATCGGGTGTTGGCGGCTATCTTGCCTAGCAGGTCGTACTTCACGGTGCTTACTACATCCGTTCTCAGGTCATCATGCTGCATTTCTTCCTGCACCATCATGCTGCCCGCCTTCATATCGTCGTGCTTCAGTTCCGTCTTCTGCACTCCTCGGGTTACCACGTAGCTCAGTCTCGAAACCACCAGTTCCTTGTTGATGGAAGCAATGGCTTTCTCTATCAGTTCCTTGCTTTCGAAGTTCACCGTATAGGCGTATTTGTGGTTGATGCGATTCCAGAGTTCCTGGAACTCCTTCTTCGTAAAGTTCTCATTCAGTCTGTTCTCCGGAGTCTGCGGCGTACTTCCGTTTTCTATCATACTGTCAAGGGCAGAAGGATTCCAAACGCCTTCTATCAGTTTGTGAATCCATTTGCCGTATGGCTTTACTTCGTCTGGCAATGGGGCGAGTGTTCCTGATGTTGCGGCAGAGCGGTAAGCATCGGTTACATGACTTTCGTCATCCACATAACTGTTCTTCACCAGATAGAAATAAATCTTCTTGGCTTCTGACGTCGTGATACTATGCTTGCTGCCATCCTCAATCGTGAAGGTTTTTCCGTCGAAGTAGTCGATGTCGGCAACTTTCGGACGGTCGTAGAGATCTTCCGAAATATTCTTCTGCAAGTCGTTTACGAAATCAGCATAGCCCTCAGAGGCAATCACGGTAAGGCGGTTAATCTGCTGCACCTGCCCCTGCAGGGTATCGGCATCCTGTCGTACTCCCTTGTTGTCAACGCAGAGTCGCAATCCTCGTCCCACTTCCTGACGCTTCTGCGAGATGCTGTTTGCCTGTCGGAGCGAACAGATCTGGAAGATGTTCGGATTGTCCCAACCTTCTCTCAAGGCAGAGTGGGAGAAGATGAAGCGAACTGGCGAGTAAGTTGGGTCGAGACTCAGTAGTCGTTCTTTATCTTTCATAATCAGGTCGTAAGCCGATACGTCGTCGCTTCCGACTCCCTTCTTCTCATCGCTGTCCTTGATGCGCTTGGTCTTGGGGTCGATGGAGAAATAACCCTCATGGGTCTTGTTGACAGGGATGCAGCTGAGATACTGCATATACTCCGGGGCATACATATTCTGATTTTCGTTCAGCTCTGCCCTGTACTCCTGTTCGAAGATCTCACCATAGCGTCCCAGCAGCGCATTGCCGTCTTCATCATACTGGCGATACTTGGCAACCTCGTCGATGAAGAAAAGCGAGAGGCACTTGATGCCGCGATGGAAGAGCGCACTCTCTTTGCGGAAGTGCGCCTTGATGGTTTCCCTTATCTGGATGCGAGCCTTGTGATCGGCAGTTACGTTGCCGATTACCTCCTTCAGCATCAGACTTTCGCCGTTGCTGAACTTTACTTGGCTTCGGCTTGGCTGACGGGCATCCACCACGATATCGGTAATCATGAACCCTTTGTATTGCAGCATGTTTCCGGAGGCACTATAGAGGTCATCGCCTTCGCCCAACTTCTTGTAGATTCGTTTGATGGCTCCCGTAGTGCTCTGCTGTTCTATCTCCAGTCTTACCTGTGGAGCCTTGTCTTTCGAGAGCAGCAGCTCTGCAAAATAGATATAGCTGTCGGTACCTTTCAGGTTCTTCAGTTCGAAGCCTACTACCTCAATCTTCTTCACCAGTTTGTGGTTGTAGGCATCTAGAGCATCGAGCACATACACCGTGTTGTGGTGCTCCTTGTGGGTAGCTGAGTAGTTCAGGGTGAAGAGCGGATTGAAGGCTTTGAGTGCCGTCTGTGTAGCGGCACCTCCCATCTTCTGCGGTTCATCCAGAATGATGATAGGGTTGTTGGCAGCAAGAACGGCGATAGGCTTTCGGGAACCGAACTCATCTCGTTCTGAGTTGATGATGCGTGCCGCTTTGTTCTTGGCTCCCTCCTTCATGGTGTTGAAGGCTTGGGTGTTGATGATCATCACGCTGATGTCGTTGCTCTGCGAGAAGGTGTCGATGTCGTTGAGGCTGCTGCTGTCGTAGATGAAGTAGCGAGCCTTCTTGCCGTATTGCTCCATGAAGTGATCTACCGTGATGTCGAAGCTTTTCTTCACTCCCTCTCGGATAGCAATGCTTGGAACCACCACGATAAACTTGGTCCAGCCATACTGCTTGTTCAGTTCGAACATGGTCTTGATATAGACGTAAGTCTTTCCCGTACCGGTTTCCATCTCCACGTCGAGCTGGCAGGCTCCGAGTTTCTGACAGAGTTCTTCATCCTGATGGATATTGTTATCGGTCTGAATCTGTCGGATGTTGTCGAAGAGAGCCACTTTATCTATAGCAAGGCGGTTGTTCTTATAACCCAGGTTATTGCCGGCATCATCGTTATCGGCAAAGACATCTGTTTGAACGATTTTGATGTCATGTTTCTTGCTGTCCACCACATACAGTTTTCCCTTATCCATCCTGTATTCCAGGTTGGCTTGGTTGGGCTGCCCCTTGAAGACGTTGATGACGCTCTCCACGGCATCGGTCTGATATTGTTGTATCTTAAACTTCAGTTTCATAATCGTAATCAGTAAAGCTCTTTTTACTTTTACAAGTTTCAAGTAAACACAGCAAAAATGCTCTTTTTACTTTTTTACCTTTTTACTTTTTTACCTTTCAAAATCCCTTTCTAAAGGATTTTGGTGACCGTGTCAGGAGAATATGTTTTAAAAATCTGCTCGAAGTTGGTGGCGGTGGAATCGTCCTTCATGCTGGTGTCACGGAGCACGGCGTAGGCTGGCAGCATCTGGGCGATGGCTTTTACTACTTCGTCGGTAACATCCGGGTCGAAGCAAGCCACGAGGTATCCTTCGGCAACGTTATAGATGGTCTTTCCAGCTACCGTTATCGTTTCTATCTTCGAATCCAGGGTTGCACCGAGTTCAAGCATTACCTGGAAGAGCAGGTCTTCGCCGGTTCTATCCGGTTTCACATTATCCACCTGCGAGAAGAGATCGGCTTGCGAAATATCCTTTGGAGAATAGTAAATGTCCTGCATATTGGTGGAATCGAGTTTCAACACACGGAAGCCAGTATCGAGGTCCTGGGTGGTTAAAGGAGATTCCTCCTTGATTTTCTTGCCGGCACGACGGATTCGTTCCTTGCCTATTTCACAGATGTTCTTATAGCCTGCCTTGAAAGCTTCGCTCTTCTCTTCGGTCTTTTCTGGGAGCTGCACCATGATAAACTTGCGGTTGCCGCCATCCTCGGAGTTGAGCTGCATGACAGCATGGGCAGTTGTGGCGGAGCCACTGAAGAAGTCGAGGATGATATTATTGTCCCTTTTAGATTTTATTGTTGTTCCTAAAATCAAGTCCTTTAGTAAGGAAACTGGTTTTGGATAATCAAAAAACTTATTCAGGCCAATTTGTTTTAAATCTTCAACTCCTTTTTTGTTTAAATGCTTCAAAATGGTATAAAATTTAGAAGTATCATCTGCTACTTTTCTATATCTGCCAATGATATGTTTACCATTTTTTTCTATCAATATATATGTTCCCTTTTTGAGCTGTTGATCAATTTCGTTTTTTTTGGACTGATCGTAAAATTTTAAAATATCTTCATAATGACATGTCCCGTATTTACCAAAAACTTCTCTAAACCAATCTGTTTCTATCCAATAGTCTTCTCCATCTATAGCCACAACTTTCCCTCTAATATCTTTAGGTCTTCCTAGAGGAATTGCTTTATCTTTATTTTTCGTGTAAATTAGAAGATAATCATGTCCGATAACTGCATTTTTTGCTAATCCTCCTCCTTCTGACCGTATAATGATAAAAGTTGCATAATGATTTGATTCTCCAAATATTTCATTAGAAATCTTTTGAAGATTAGCAATTTCATTTTCATCTATCGATATAAAAATATATCCATCGCTAGTCAGTAAGTCTCTTGCTATTTTCAACCGTGAATACAATAAGTTGAGCCAATCGGTATGGAATCTACCATTGCTTTCGGCATTGGTAAACATACGGTTGCCCTGCTCGTCAAACTGTCCTGAGTTGGCGAGGTATTCTTCTGAAGACTGAGCGAAATCATCTTCATAAACAAAATCGTTTCCGGTGTTGTAAGGTGGGTCTATGTAGATCATTTTCACCTTATGGAGGTAAGTCTCCTTCAGACATTTGAGAACATCGAGGTTGTCTCCCTCGATATAAAGGTTCTGGGTGTTGTCGAAATCAACGCTGTCTTCACGGCAAGGGCGAAGTGTGGCATTGATAGGAGAGTTGGCAAGGAGAATCGCCTTGCTCTTGTCGGGCCAGGTAAACTGGTAGCGTTCTGCTCTTTCTGATATTACGCTATCAGAAAGATTCTGCTTGAGTTTCTCGAAATCTATGAGGTGCTTTGGCTGACCGCTTCTTTCATCCACGGTCTCCGTAACGCAGTCGGGAAACAGCTGCGCAATTTTCGTAATGTTGTCCTCGACACCATTACTACTCTGCATTCTTAATTTGTCCATTCGTAGCTCTTTTCATTGTTAGTTACTATATATAATAAGGTATAGCAACAAACATTGAAGCGAACTCCAACGTCTTTTGCTATAGCTGATGGGTGCGTTAGGAACTAAATCATTATCGGAGTAAAACGGGCAGCGGACAGAAGGATTGGCTGGAAAGCCATTCAATGAAAGCCGTGATGAAGTGAAGACAAAGAAGAAGCGTGAGCTTCCCTTATCAACACTTAGGCTTTTGCCGGGCCCGCATAAACGATAAGTTCCGCCCACGCTATAGCGCAGGCGTTTACAGAACTTATTCATTCGTTTATGCTATACTTTAATTCTGGCAAAATTTAAGTGTTTCCGAACAAATTAGTAAACGCAAGTTTATAATCTTATTATGTTATATCTTTCTTTTCTGTTTCTTATATTTCTTCCTTTTTAAATTGTTATACATTAAAATTTCCTTGTTGGTCATTATGATGGCCAACAAGTTTTAATGGATAGCGGAATTTCATCCATAATGAGTCAATTCGCAACACTATAAAGCTTCCATCCATGCGATTGCATCTTGTGCTGTGTCAAAGCACAGAGTTTCTCCGTTTTTATGTTCTTCTCTCGCCTTGTCAAGCTTCGCTTGCAAATCGGGAGTAATCACATTTTCCTTCATGGTCTTGTTCTTACTCATAAAATCCATAAGAATGGATTCTACATAATTGTTAAGGCTACGATTGGTAGCCTTAGCACACTCCTTGAGCTCCTCAAGAAGCTCTGCTGGTAACCTAAATGAAGTAGGTACACGTAATGGTGATGTGCTCATATCCTTTGTTTTTAATTGTTATTTGGGGCAAAGATAATAAAAAATAATGAGAAACGAAGTAATTCTTGGGTTTTTAACACAGATAATAGCGATAATAATTATTTCTCTTACTAAGAAACGGATGGAAAGTCTGTAAGTTTCATGTGCAATCCTGTAGATTTCAAATGCGAATGGGGACATTTCACTTATTGCCTTACTAGGACACAATATTGCCCCTAGGCGGGCAATATTGTGCCGTCGAAAGATAAAAAATACTACGTCGGGATAGAGATTTCTATATACCTATTAAACGCTTCACCAAAAGCATAATGGCAGACGGAATTCTTCTGCGTGTAACCCCTACTTTCAAATCCACTCTTCACTCTTCACACATGTGGCATAAATAACTGAATACAAATTACTTACTACGGTGAAGAGTTACGCCGACTCTTCACAACTCTTCACCACTCTTCACCATTTGGGCTTCTATTGTGACCAGCATCAGGCTTCTATTGTGACCAGCATCAAGCCTCTATTGTGACCAGCATCAAGCCTCTATTGTGACCAGCATCAGGCTTCTATTAAGCTTGGTTTAAGCCTCCTTTAAGTTTGGTTTAAGCCTCCTTTAAATTTGGTTTAAGCCTCAGATAAAATTTACGTAAGGCTTTGTTAAAGTTTACTTGAGCCTTATTCCGATTTCTTGGACCTCTAATTTCCCTTATAAACAGCAGAAAAATCAATCGTGTGAAGAGTGGTGAAGAGTGGTGAAGAGTCGGCGTAACTCTTCACAGCCATAAATATCTTATACTCAACGCTTTACACTATATACGTGAAGAGTGAAGAGTGGAATTGAGAGTAGAGTTTTTCTCTTGGCGCTACTCTGCCCCCATCCGGTAATTCTTAGGCGACAACCCGGTATGCTTCTTGAAGAAGGTGCCGAAGGCTGAGGCATTCGGGAAGCTGAGATCACTGGCTATCTGCTGAATCGTCTTGTTCGTATTCTTCATCAGATAAATGCTGCGACGGATAATCGCCTTGAAAAGTAATTGCTGGACCGTCTTGCCACATACTGACTTCACGATAACGGAAAGATATTTGGGAGTGATGCAGAGCTGATCGGCATAGAAAGCCACACTGCGCTCACGCATGAAATGTTCCTCTATCAATTTGACCAGCGACTCAAAGACCTCTACCTTGCGCTCCATCTCCTTACCCGCCGCCTTGAACGTAGAAGAGATGATGCTGCAAAGGCGATAGGTTACCGCCATGAGAAGCAGCTTCTGCTCATGCTGGCTGTAGGTATCCGGCTCCTCCTTCTGCTCCAACTTGAGAAGCATCTGGGCATAAGACGACAGCATCTCCTCATAACCCGTATGCGCCACGGTACAAGCCGAAGGATAGAGCGTAGAATAAAGGCGCATGCTCACAACGGTATTGCCCAGCATGTGGCGAATCTGCTCTACACGGTAGAAAAGCAAGGTAAACCGGAAATCTGGAGAGGTTTCCTGAACCTGCAACAGAGTGCCGGGAGAGAGAAAAACCGACTCCCCCATAGACGCAACAAAGGATGTTCCGTCTACACAGAAACGGAACATCCCTTGATGACAAATGACTATTCCGACATAATCAGAATAGAAAGGCTGCATCAGAAAATGAGGAATTTCCTGAGCCTCATATATGATGATATTATCTGTTATCTCCATTTTTTCTAATTGCTTGAAATGCGAAGATAACAAAAATATCAATCCCCTCGAATGATAACCTTGATTATTTATGATATTTTAGCAGAATCCAGCCGCTTCCGGCAGAATCTGCATCCTCTTTCCTACCTTCTTCCCAGGGATTTCACATCTACATTCTTCAACAGATACTCGCGGGTCAATTCCTTGATGTTGCGCTTGCGCCAAGGTATTACGAGCATCAAGCCGGCACATACCAGACAGCCATAGAAGGTCCAGCCTGCCATCTCCTTGATGGATACCAGCGTGGCTTGCACCTGCACCTTGCCCTTCGCACTCATGGCAGCCATATTCTGCGCCTCAGTTACACTCTTACCCTGATACTGCATGCCCATCACCGTCTGGTCATAGGTCTTTGCCGTCTCCAAGCTGGTACGGTCATAATCCTGTGCAAAGCGGGTAACGTAATACTGCTGGCGATGCTGAAACACATTGGTGTAGAGCGCCGAACCGATGCATGGGGCGATGACCATACGGACGGTGAGCATGATGCAGACCCAGGTGGACATGAAGCGGTAAGGCATGCGCTGATTGGCTATCGTGGAGATGAGCGAATAGAGCAGCATCATTCCCGTAGAACGGATGATGATAGGCCATTTCATGCGTTCATACATACCGTCGTTCTGCACCTCGAAATACATAAAGAGGGCGTAGCCTCCGATAAAGAGGAAGCCCAGACAGTACATCCACTTCAGATGAATATTCTTGGCTCTGGCGATGATCGCAAAAATCAAACCCACGGTATATCCCACCATCACCCAGTTGCCCAGAGTGGCATTCTGCCAGTTGTCTATCTTCATTCCCACATTGGTGAATACGTTCACAAACATGGCGCTGGAGTTGCAGACCATCAGAAGGAAGAACAGCATGATGCCGTAATTGACAACCCTGAGCTGGAACACCTCCATGATAAAATAAGGTGAACGGCGGGTCTTCTCCAGATAGATAAACAGGGCGGTGAAGATGAGACAGACCACTGTAGAGATACGGATGGTAGGATCATCAAACCAGTCCAGCGTCTTGCCGAACACCATCACATAGGCAAACGAACAGAGCATGATGCTGAACACCGTGACATTGCCAAACTTCGACATCGTAATCGGGAACTTCGGCATCGGATACTTATGATAAGGCATGGTGAAGAACACGATGATGATGCCCGCCAACATGAATGCCATCATGAAATGATATACATACTGCCACTCGTAGGCATAGGCAAGCCAAGCCGTGAGCCAGGTGCCCAACTGTCCGATAATCATGAAGAAAAGATAGATAACCGGCTGGGAAACCATTTTTTCTGAATCCATCGCATCCCAAGCCTCCTCGGTGGTAGGCTCGCAACCCGGCGTGAGATTCTTCGTTGCCTCAATACCGAAACCATATCGGATGAGTACAAAGAGATGCGCCATCAGAAGCGTCTGTCGGACAAAGCCCATCAGCAAGCTACACAAGCCTAGGATGAACAGCGAATCGGTCTGGGCGCAGACAAAACTGAGCAGAAAGAGAATGGAGAATCCCACGATACACATCATCTTCTCTCTTCGGATGCACACCAGTTCGTAGAAGAATGGCGAGAAAGCAGCCATTCCTATCGACGTACAGAAGCCCGCAAAGGCGATGTATTCCGACTGGATGCCCAGTCCGCTCATCATCTCACCGCTATTGGCGGAATAGACACCACTCATCGTAATCATCGGCACGAAGAGGATGATCATGAAGATAATGCCCAGCGGTTTCGGCACCCAGCTATAGAACGGATAATTCTTATATTCTTCTTCCATATTCCATTACTTTGATTTTCTCTCCGCCTTCACAATCACCATCATACCTGCTGCCAGGCGGGCATTGTCTTCCTTGCTGAGGTTAGTGAAGTCGATTCTTACAGGCACACGCTGCTGAATCTTCACGAAGTTACCAGCCGAATTATCGGTAGGAACAAGAGAATACTTGGAACCGGTTGCTCCGGAGATAGCGGTAACGGTGCCCTCAAACTCCTTGTTGCTGATGGCATCTACCGTCATGCGTACCTTTTGACCCACATAGAGATTCTCTACCTGAGTTTCCTTATAGTTGGCGATAACCCACTTCTGGGCATTAGGCAGGATATAGGTGATGGTGGTTCCAGCGTTCACCATCTGTCCCTCTTCGATAGAGCGGCGACCCAACTTACCATCGCATGGCGCTACAACCACACAATAAGAGAGGTTCAGCTTCGCCATCTCCACCGCAGCCTCAGCACGTTCGATGGCAGCTGTCACATTCTGCTTGCGGGTAACCACCTCGTTCACGCCCTTATAGGCAGCAGCCTGCTGTCGCTTTACCGACTCCAGTTTCTTCTTGGTAGCCGCATATTCCACTTCGAGCTGCTCCAACTGGATTGGTGTAGCAGCCTTCTTCTCTACCAGGTTACGATAGCGCTCGCAGTCTTTGGCAAGTTTGGCAAGGCGCACCTCAATTTCATCGATGGATGCAGAATAGACGGTAGCCGAAGTCTGGGTGGTCTGCTGGGTAGCATCAATGACGTTGGCTCCAGCCTTGGCATCCTTCAGAGCCGCCTCAGCCTCCATCAGGCGGATGCGATACTCACGGTCGTCAAGGATAAGAAGGGTATCACCCTTATGAACCTCCTCGTGCTCCTTGAAACAAACCTTGGCAATATAGCCCGATGCGCGGAGGTTGACAGGAGAGATATACTGCTCTACCTGGGCATCGTTGCTGGTTTCGTTGGCATTATAATCCAGGAAGAGACAGACAATCTTCCAGAGTCCGAAGACGAGGATGGCTACGCCGATGAGACTGGCGATGATCTGGCGGATGCGCTGCTTCTTCAATTTCTTCTGCATTTCTTCGTGAGACATCTGAGTGGTTGCTGCATTATCCTCGTAAGACATCTGAGTAGCTTCTGCATTTTCCTCACGAGCTGTTTCCATCTTGTTATTTTCGTTCTGTTCCATTGTTTTATTCTGATTATTTGTTTCTTTATGATTCCTTTGTTATTTTACCTGTTCCAATTGTCCTGTGAGTTTCAGGAGCGAGAGGTTTGCCACCTTATATTTATAATAGGCGGTAAGATAATTGTTCATTGCCTCGCTCATGCGCATCTCATCCTGGAGAACGGCGGTCATGGAACCTACCCCCTCCTTGTATTGGTCGGCAGTCACATTATATACATCCTGCGCCAGGGTATAGTTGTCAAACTGCTTCTTGTAGTTGCGCTGGCTGTTGTTCACCTCGCTCACGGCGTTCATATAGTCTGCCTGCATTCCCTTGAGTGCATCCTCATATCCGATGCGGGCATTCTCCTCCTCCACTTTGGCACGTCTTATCTTGGAACGCTTCTCGAAGCCATCGAAGACAGGCACTCTCAGCTGGATGCCGATGCCGTTGGAACCATACCAGTGGTTTGATTCGCCCGAATGAATCCAATGTTCTATCTTATCGGTGAAGGCAGAATACATCAGGCTACCGGTAAGGCTCACCGAAGGCAGATAGCCATCCTTGGCTAACTTGGTCTGCTTCTGGGCAAGTTCCTTTCTCTTCTCCAGGAGCTGGAGTTCGTAGAGATTGGTGTTCAATCCGTTGGCATTCACCGTCTCTATCTCTCCCGGATTCACCTCCGTTACCTTGATTTGCTTTTCTGCAGGATAATCTATCACATATTTGAGCATGGTATATTGCTGGTCGAGCATGGCGATGGCGTTATCGCGCTGCACGGTGAGATTCTCGATGTTGAGTTTCACTCGCTTCACATCCACTTCCAGGGTCATCTGATTGTCGTAGAAAGCCTGGGTGATGCCATAGAGTTCTTCCAGGCGCTTGATGTTGTCATTCACCAGTCGGATCTGCTCAGCCGTATTCTGCGCCATGTAATACATCTTGGCAGTCTGCACGATGAGGTCTTCGCGCGCCTTCTCGTAAGAGAGCTGGTTGAGATGGTCTGCTATCTTGGCAATGTCGATGGCAGTATTCACCATCTGGTTGTAAAGCGGCATCTGGAGTTGCAAGCCTGCTGAAGCATTATACTGCAGGGTTTTGGTAACATTGTAAGGCTTGCCGTAGGCAGAACCGTCAGTCACGGAAACGGGAGGCGTAAAGTTATCGTTCAACTGTGCCACGGCGTTGATCTGCGGCAGCAGCTTCGCCTGGTTCTCGCTGATGGAATACTTTCCCTTTGCTATCTCATTTCGACTTTTCTGCAGCGACAGGTTATTGTCTACTGCCATCTGCAAGCACTGGCTCAGCGATAAAGTCTCCTGAGCCATCATCGTAGAAAATGCCCCAAGAGTCAAACAAAAACATATGATTTTTCTCATGTTCATTTTTAATATATTTCTTCTGGTATACAATACTATTGAATTCTGGTGCAAAGGTACTAATTTTCTGCAAATAATCACTATTCACAAAATATCACAATATGTTCAAAAATGCCGTTTCTTTTAGTGGCGGAGTTCTTAGAAACAAAAAGAGTGGCTCTTTGCAGTTTTTGGCACGGATTACACGGATTCTTTATAAGAAGAAAAATCGCTTCAATTGCATTAGCGCCATAAATCCGTGTAATCCTTGCCTTATTTATACTCTCCTCGCTATATGGTATTTCAGAATTTCATTTTATAGACATTGGTTTCCCGTTTTTCAAAGCCCAGGCTCTGATAGAGCTGGTTGGCAACAATGCGAGAAGGGCGCGAAGTAAGCATCAGGGTTACATTCCCCCTGTTCTGACATTCTTCCATCGCCTTTCTAAGCATCAGTTTTCCATATCCCTTGCCGCGATGGTTCTGGTCAACCACTACATCTTCTATCCATGCCTTCCTTCCTGTAGGACATTGATAGATACAGAGGGTTACCATTCCGATGATTTTCTCATCATATTCCAAAGCATAGAGATGGCTTTGAGGTGAGGCGATAAGACTGTTCAATTCTGCCTCAGTAAAGGTATGCGAACTGGTACTCAGCTGCGCAATCAGTCTGTTAATCGCTTCCAGATAATCAGGCTTCAAATCTTCTATTTCTATAAATCTTGGTTCATTCATGGTGCAAACTTAGCACATATTTCGGAGATTGCCAAGAAGAGCATCTATTATTTTATCTTTTTTAATAATCACATCAATAGAAAAGGCGATTGCCATTCCTATTGCAGGAAAAGCAATCGCCTTTTTTATTTCATACGAATCTTATCTTACTTCCAAGGATTCTCGGTTGGGTAAGGCAAGCTAGCTGGCTGGTTGTAAGCGATATCCTTGATGCCAAGATACTTGAATACCTCGAACAAGGTCTTGCCTACATGAGAGAATGCTACGGCTCCGTGGTGTGGATAACCCTTCTGAATCAATACGTGACGATAGAAGCGGCCCATCTCGTTGATGGCGAAGATACCGATACCACCGAATGAACGGGTAGGAACATCGAGAACCTCACCCTCTGCGATATAGCTGCGGAGGTTGCCCTCTGAATCGCACTGCAGACGGTAGAATGTGATGTCAGAAGCTGCGATATCACCCTCCAAAGTACCACGGGTGAAGTCTGGTGTACAACCATTCTCCAACAAACGGTTCTGGATGAGCTGATACTTAATCTTACGGCTTGAGCACATCTTGCACTGTGGAGTGTTACCGCAGTGGAAGCCCATGAAGGTATCAGTCAACTTATAATCGTACTTGCCCTTGATGTCCTCATCATAGATATACCGAGGAACAGAGTTGTTGATATCGAGCAATGTAACGGTATCGTCAGAAGCACACATACCGATGTACTCAGACAATGCACCATAGACATCAACCTCGCAAGCTACAGGAATACCGCGGCTAACGAGACGGCTGTTTACATAGCAAGGCTCGAAACCGAACTGGCTTGGGAATGCAGGCCAGCACTTGTCAGCGAATGCTACATACTGGCGAGAACCCTTGTGAGCCTCAGCCCAATCGAGCAATGTCAACTCAAACTGTGCCATTCTACGGCTGAGATCAGGATAGTAGCAGCCTTCGCCCATCTCCTTGGCCATATCAGCGCAAACCTCGTCGATACGTGGATCGTTCGCGTGCTCCTTATAAGCTACGAGGAGATCGAGCTCTGAGTTCTCCTCAATCTCTACACCCAGTTCGTACAAGCCCTTGATTGGAGCGTTGCAAGCGAAGAAATCCTGAGGACGTGGACCGAATGCGATAATCTTCAAGCCCTTCAAACCGAGGATGACGCGAGCTACTGGTACGAAGTCTGCAATCATCTTAGCTACTTCCTCTGCTGTACCAACAGGGTACTCAGGGATGTAACCCTTCAAATGACGCATACCGAGGTTGTAAGAGCAGTTGAGCATACCGCAGTATGCATCACCACGACCATTGATCATATCTCCGTCACCTTCAGCAGCTGCTACGAACATAACAGGACCGTCGAAGTTCTTTGCAATCAAAGTTTCAGGGGTCTCAGGACCGAAGTTACCAAGGAATACAACCAAGGCGTTGCAGCCCTGCTCCTTTACTTCGGCCACAGCCTTGAGCATATCTTTCTCGTTCTCAACTGTAGTCTGACAGTTGAAAATTTCACCCTTGTACTCTTTTACGATGTTCTCACGGCGCTGAGTAGAAAGCGCGATTGGAAAACAGTCACGGCTAACGGCAATAATACCGAGCTTTACTTGTGGAATGTTGTTGCTTACCATAATTATTATGTTTTTATTTAAGTTTTTGTATATATGCTTGTTTTTTGATGAGGGCAAAGGTACAAATATTTTTGATTTCTGCAAGCAAATTCTGAGTTTTTTTTCCGTTCAAAATGTAAAAAAACGTTTATTTGTACCCAAATGTAACATTTGATAAACTTCCTGAAACATTTTATACCACCTAATGGATATCCAAAACAAATAAAAAACTGAATGAATGATGATATTTCGAATAAAAGTTGTATCTTTGCACCGATAAAAACAGATAAGTGAATATGAATAAAATCAAAACAGTCTTTGCCGGAATATGGCATAAGCTATGTGCTTTCTGGGCTTGGTACAAGAGTTTGTATCAAGGTAGGGCTTGGTATACCAAGACCATTGTCGCATTCGTCAGTTGTATCATCGCCTTCATTATTTATCTGGGCGCAGTAGACATCAACTTCCTGTGGCTTTTCGGTAAGTCACCAGGCTATTTCTCCGGTATTCTGAATCCGCAGACTTCAGAGGCATCAGAGATATATAGTGCCGATGGCAAGCTGATTGGCAAATACTTCAACGAGAACCGTACACCTGTAAAATATGAAGAGGTGAATCCAGCCTTCTTCAAGGCTTTGATTGATACGGAAGATGAGCGCTTCTACAAGCACATCGGTATCGACCCTATCGGTGTATTCGGTGCTGCCAAAGACGCCCTCCTGCATCATGATGCCCGTGGTGCGTCTACTATCACACAGCAGTTGGCTAAGAACATGTTCCGCGTACGCTCGCAGTATTCTACCGGTTTGCTGGGCAAGGTGCCTTTGCTCCGACTGCTCATCATCAAGAGCAAGGAGTGGATTATTGCCGTAAAGCTGGAGACCGCTTTCTCCAAGAAGGAAATCATCACCATGTATGCCAACACGGTAGATTTCGGAAATAATTCATACGGTATCAAGACTGCAGCCAAGACCTACTTCAATACGAATCCAAAAGACCTGACTGCAGATCAGGCTGCTATTCTGGTAGGTATGCTCAAGGCAACTACCTATTATAATCCGCGCACCAATCCAGAGAACAGTCGGGTGCGCAGAAACACCGTATTATATAACATGTTGACTCATGGCGATCTGTCTCGTACCGAGTATGAAGAGCTGAAAGAGCTTCCTATCAAACTCGACTTCAAGGTAGAGGAGAACTATGACGGACAGGCTAAATACTTCCGCGTAGCCGTAGCCGATTATCTGAAAGACTGGTGCCAGGAGGAAGGTTATGACCTCTACTCAAGCGGTCTGAAGATTTATACAACCATCGATACTCGCATGCAGAAGTATGCCGAGGATGCTGCCCGCAAACAGATGAAGCAGGTACAGCAGAACTTCAACAATCACTGGAGCATCCGACGTACTCAGGCTGGTAAAGGAAAATGGCTGGGCGAAGAACCTTGGCAGGACGAGAACCACAAGGTGATACCAAACTTTATCCAAGGCATTGCTGAAAAGCAGCCTTTCTATAAGAATCTGCTGGCCAAATTCCCAAACAATCCAGATTCTGTCACCTATTATTATAAGGAGTGGGTTCACCCTGTCAAAGTGTTCGATTACGACAAGGGAAGCATCACTATCAACATGACTTCTGAAGATAGTATCAAGTATATGACTACCTTCATGCACAGTGCTTTCGTAGCCATGGAGCCACAGACAGGAGCCGTGAAGGCATGGGTGGGCGACATCGACTTCGACCACTGGAAGTATGACAAGGTAACAGCCGAGCGCCAGCCGGGTTCTACCTTCAAGCTCTTCGTTTATACAGAAGCCATGAACCAGGGATTGACTCCTTGCGACAAGCGCCGCGATGAATATATCTCTATGCAGGTATACGATAAGAAGAAGCACGAGATGACAACCTGGACTCCTGGCAATGCCAACGGTTCATTCTCTGGCGATAGCATCCCACTGAAGAATGCATTTGCCAAGAGTATCAACTCCATTGCCGTAAGACTGGGTCAGGAAATGGGCATCAAGCGCATCATCGAAACCGCCAAGAAAATGGGTATCGACAGTCCGCTCGATGATACTCCATCACTCGCCTTGGGTTCCAGCGATGTCAACCTGCTGGAGATGGCTTGCGCATACAGCACCATCTCTAACAACGGTAAGCATCACGATCCTGTATTGGTGACCAAGATTGTTGACCATGACGGCAAGGTGGTTTATGAAGGACCAAGTACAGAGGAACAGGTTATTCCGTACAAGAGTGCCTTCCTGATGCAACAGCTCCTGCAGGGTGGTATGAGAGAACCGGGTGGTACCTCACAGAGTCTCTGGGGCTATGTAGGTAATTACCGTGACACAGAATTTGGCGGTAAGACCGGTACAACCAATAATCACTCTGACGCATGGTTCATGTGTGTAAGTCCTAAACTGGTAGTTGGTGCCTGGGTAGGAGGAGAATACCGATGCCTCCACTTCCGAACAGGAGCCTTGGGACAGGGTGCCAGAACAGCATTGCCTATCTGCGGTTACTTCCTGCAGACGCTCTTCGCTGATCCTGCATTCAAGGAATATCATGCCAAGTTCGATAAGCCAAAGGACGATGACATCACAAGAGACATGTATATCTGTGCCAGCTATGCACCAAAGCCAAAGGTTGATACAACACAGGTGGACAGTACTGCCTTCACAGAAGAAATTCTCCTTGATGAAAACGGAAACCCTATTAAGAAGGAAATTCCGACAGTGAAGACGGATGGAGAGGCTACAACAACCACCCCAACTACCACTCCTGCTGCTACAGAAGAAAAGAAAGAGAAGAAGAAGGCTAAGCCAACAGAACAGCCTATCAACTTCGATGACCTCTAATAGAATAATATGATTGATCTCGACAATGCGGAGTTGCAGAATGCACTCCAAATCATACAGTTTACCCGTCGTTCGCTTTTTCTTACCGGAAAGGCGGGGACGGGTAAATCTACTTTTCTACGTTATATCGCTGCCAATACCAAGAAAAAACATATCGTCCTGGCACCTACAGGCATCGCAGCCATCAATGCCGGTGGAAGCACCTTGCACAGTTTCTTCAAGTTACCTTTCCACCCATTGCTGCCCAACGACAGTATGTATTCGGTGCGCAATATCCGAAACACACTGAAGTATAATTCTGAGAAAATCAAGATTATCCGTGAAGTAGAGCTCATCATCATAGATGAGATCAGTATGGTACGTGCCGACATCATCGATTTCATCGACAAGGTATTGCGAGTATATTGCCGGAACATGAGAGAACCGTTCGGTGGAAAACAGCTTCTGCTGGTGGGCGACATCTATCAGCTGGAACCCGTTGTCAGAGAAGACGACCGCAAACTGCTCAATCCTTTCTACCGCAGCAGTTTCTTCTTCGATGCCAAGATTTTCCAACAGTTCCAACTGGTCAGCATCGAACTCAAGAAAGTATACCGCCAAAGCGACCCTGTCTTTATCGGTATCCTCGACAACATCCGGACCAGTCAGGCAAGAATGCAGGACCTGAAGTTGCTAAACCAGCGTGTTGGCGCCCAATTGGATGAAGGCGACTCCAAGCTTGCCATCACCCTGTCCACCCGTCGCGATACAGTAGATTACATCAATGACAGTCAGCTCAAGCTTTTGCCTGGCGAACCTTGCCTCTTCCGGGGACGTATACAAGGAGAATTCCCAGAAAGCAGTCTGCCAACCCCTATCGAGCTTTACCTGAAAACGGGTGCTCAGATTATCTTTATCAAGAACGACATCGAGCACCAATGGGTAAACGGTACGCTGGGCACCATCATCGGCTTTGACGAAGACGAGAATGCCAAAATTTATGTACGCACAGAAGAGGGAAAAGATGTGATGGTTGAACCTGCTGCCTGGAGCAACATGCGATACCATTTCAATGAGGTGGAAAAGAAGATTGAGGAAGAGGAGATTGGAAGATATGAGCAATACCCTATCCGACTTGCCTGGGCGATTACTGTTCATAAGAGTCAGGGACTGACCTTCAATCAGGTAAAGATAGATTTTACCGGCGGTGTTTTCGCTGGCGGTCAGACCTACGTAGCCTTATCACGTTGCACCAGTCTGGAAGGAATCAGCCTGCAGGAACCTATTCGCCAAAGCGAGATATTCGTCCGCAACGAAGTCAAGCAGTTTGCCCGTCATTACAACGACCAGAGCACCATCCATACGGCTCTTACACAGAGTAAGGCAGACAAACAATATCATGATGCAGTCAAGGCATACGACAAGGGAGACATGCAAACAGCTCTTGATAACTTCTTCCTAGCCATCCATAGCCGTTACGACATCGAGCACCCTCTTGCCAAACGTTTCATCCGTAAGAAACTCAACAAGATGAATGAACTGCAAGCGGAGAACGAGCGTCTAAAGGAAGTAATCAGGCAGAAGGATGAAGAGAAAAAGAAACAGGAGAAATTCCTCAAGCGCCTTGCCACGGAATATGTCATCATGGGTAAGGAATGCGAGAGAGCCGGAATGAAAGAAGCGGCCATCACCAATTACCAGAAGGCTCTAACCCTCTATCCAGGACATCCAGAGGCTAAGAGAAGATTGAAGCATCTCAAGGAATAATCATAAAAAAGTGGTTGAAAAAACGGAAAGTACATCCGTTTTTTCAACCACTTTTTTATTGATTAAAACTTAACCTCATAGGTCTTGCCCTTCTGGGTCTTCATCTTCTTCACCTTATCTCCATATCTTACCTGGCAAGGTTCACCGGAACCGGAGAGAATAACTGCCTTGGTAAGGCGGCCGTTGTCCCAATAGATATCCACCGTGAAATTACCCTTGGCACGGAGTCCTTTGATGGAACCCTTCTGCCATGCATCAGGCAGGGCTGGCAGGAGATGGATAAAGCCCATATGGCTCTGCATCAACATTTCGGTGATACCCGCAGTACCGCCAAAGTTACCGTCTATCTGGAATGGAGCATGCGTATCCCAGAGGTTGTCCAATGTACCATTCTTCAACAGGTTGCCATAAAGCTTGTAAGCATGGTTGCCATCGTGCAGACGAGCCCACTGGTTCAACTTCCAACCCATAGACCATCCGGTAGCACCATCACCACGATGTTCCAATACCACCTTGGAAGCCTTTGCTAATGTAGGAGTAGTAATAGGCGAAATGGTACGGCCAGGATGCAGACCGAAGAGATGGTTCACATGGCGATGCTCATCCTTAGGATCATCAATATCCTTCGACCATTCCATCAACTGTCCATAGCGACCAATCTGATAAGGAGCAATATGCTTCAGGGCATCTTCCCACAATTTGCGATCCTTGGCATCCTTGCCCAGAATCTTACTGGCCTCTACAGCATCAAGCAGAATCTCACGAATCACGGCATGAGCAAAGGTTGCACCTTCGTCTATCGGTCCGTGCTCTGGAGATGTGGAAGGAGCTGCTGTATAAACACCATCCTTGCGATGCCACAGATAATCTGTTGCGAAGTTGGCACTTCCCTTGATGATATCGTATGCTGTCTCGCTCAGGAACTTCTTATCGCGGGTATAGTCATAATAATCCCAGAGATGGGTAGCCAACCATGGACCGGCGAATGGAGAGAAGTTCCACGACATATCCTCGCTTGACAGCGGAGAGGTGAAACCGAAGATGTTGCTGGATACAGATGTAGTCCAGCCACGGGTACCGTAATATGACTTGGCAGTCTTCTCACCTGGCTTCACCTGTGTCTGGATGAAGTCGAAGAGCGGAAGCTCACACTCGCTCAGGTTGGTGGTGCAGGCTGGCCAGTAGTTCATCTGCAGATTGATGTTGTTATGATAGTCTACACGCCAAGGACCATCCACGTTGTTGTGCCATACACCCTGCAGGTTGGCAGGCATGTTGCCTGGACGCGAAGAGGCGATGAGCAGATAGCGGCCAAACTGATAGTAGAGCTGCTCCAGATAGAAATCCTTTGCCCCCTTGCGGTAGTTAGCCAATCGCTCATCGATTGGCATATCGTTGGCGTTATCCACATCATTCAGATTCAGGCTTACACGATTGAAGAGACGGCTATAATCCTTGTAATGCTCCTCCAGCAACTGTGCGTAACCCTTGCCCTCGGCCTTGCTCACCCAGTCCAGAGTAGTAGCCAGCGGATCCTCGCCCACATAGGTTTTAGGATCATTGTAATCCGGATTATCGTTTGCCTTGTAATCGGTATCGGCAGAAATGAGGAATACCACCTCGTCAGCACCCTTCACGGTCAGCTTTCCACCTTCGTTCGACAGGTTACCACCCTTGTTGATGGCACGGATGCGGACAGCATACTGCATATCGTTGTTATCGAGACGTGCATCCCAAAGCAGCCCGTTCTTGCCATCAGCCACCATCTTGCCTGTAGATACAGGGTTAGGCGCATAAGAGAATACGAGATTCTGCTTGCTTGGACGGGAAGCCTTATAGCGGATAGCCATCACATTGGCTGGATAAGAAATGAAATACTCACGCTCATAGTTTACACCATCCTTGACGAAAGAAACGGTAGCCAATGCCGAATCGAGCGACAAGGCACGGCGATATTTGGACATACCCACAGTGCTCAATCCTGTCTCGATATACGCCTCACCCATCGTGGTAAAGCTACCGAAACGGAATGGATCTTCTGCATAAGACTCGTATGGCACAGGACTGTTGAAGTTCTTGCGGGTGAGCTGGGATGCCTTTTCCCAATCGTTGGTAGCGAAGGCATCTCTGATTTCCTGCATCACATGGGCAGAATTCTTGTTCACATTCCAATAATAGGCAGCGCCCTTCTTGGTGTTCGGACCGCCACGCCAGAGCGTCTTCTCATTCAGCGTGATGCGCTCAGCCTCCACGGAACCCAGGATATTGGCTCCGATACTACCATTACCGATAGGCAATGACTTTGACTCCCAATCAGGATCGGGATTGCGGGCGGTATCACCAGCAGAGATAGGTTTCTTGTTTGTCCATTTCTCGGGATGACCACCATACCAGATTTGCTGTCCCTTCAAGGTGACAGGCGTGTCAAACCAGTAAGACAATGGAGTCTTCTGCTGTGCAGAAGCCTGAAGTGCTCCCAGCATAGCCAAGGTAAAGATTGTTACGGTTTTCTTGTTCATGATGCGTATAAATTTAAATTTTCAATTATTATTTTCAATTGCTATTTTGGGAATTATCCAAAATATGATTTTCCATATCCGGTACAAATTTACGATTAATATCTGAAATAACAAAGATATATCATAAAAAAACGAGAATAACCGGTGTTTTTTTCAAATACCCGTTATCCTCGTTTGATTTCTATTTGATTCCCTAGCCAAATCAATACCACTTGACGGCGTTAGAATAACCACTACGCTTATCATACTTCAGCGCATCCGTCAATGTAGCTGCATTGCATCGGAAGGTGAAGTTATAACTGGTATATGGCGCAAGTACTACTGAACAACTCATATTGAAGCAGTGGAGATCTCGAGCCAGACTGGCTGTAGTCATACTAATCTTGGAATTCTCGAAGTCGTAACCGGAAGAGAAACTGATGTTCCATCCATCACTCAAGCGAACATTACCACTCATGTTAAGCGTCTGTGTAAACTTGTATGGATAGCGCATGGACTTCTCGTTGAATTTCTCTCGTCGAGTATCCTCACGCATCGTAACACCATATCCAAAGGTCAAAGACCAAGGCATCTTGAATGCCATATAACCGTCGGTGTCGGTCTTTGCTTTACCACCGCCACTCTTCTTGGCTGCCGTCTTACCCTTCTCGATATTATCATCCACGTTGCTTTCTATGTCGGTATCCATACCTTCATCGTCATCATCGCTCTTCCTGTTCTTGTCCTTATCATCATCATCATCGCCACCACCGAAGAGTTTCTTCAACTTTTCCGGATTCAGCGTGAATGAGAAGTTCTGAGACATTCCCTGGAATCGTCCAAATCGACCCTTGCCCCACTCTGTGTGGTTGCCAACAAACACATTACCCTGATCATCCAGTTCATATGCGTATGTAGCAAAGACAGCATTCATATTGAATGTGTAGTTTTTCCACCACTTGAGACGGAGGTTGATATTCATATCGCTCCAAGGGCGAACCTTGGCTGCGGTGTTGTAACTCATATTGATGTCGAACGCATCAATGAGACTCACCTTCTTGAGACTGTCGTTCTTATCTCTCCATTTCATCTCCAGGTTATTACCCAAAGTGAATGAAATGTTACCACTCTTGCCCTTACCCGGCACACCGTAAAGTGCATTCTGGTATGGTGAATAACTGACGAGCGATACGTTACCGTCAGCATCAGTCTTCTGATAAGTATCCCAGAATCCATATCGGCTAGCACCGAAGTCTGGCGCATAACTGAAGTTGACCGTCGGAGTGAAAACGTGGCGAATCCTGTCAATCCTATTGCCGAAGAGCTTACGGTTAGGAATCCAGAATCCATACAGCTTGGTTGAGAGACCTACACTCATGTTCCAGTTATAAACATTGTTGAAACCATATATGGTATCACTCTTCTCAACCTGCTTTTCGCTATCCCATGATTTCTCCACCTTATTGGTATACATACGGTCGGTGAAGTTGAACGAAGGACTCACATTGAGATATTTGAAGAGAGTGAACGATGCACTCACTGGTATCTGATGCTGCCATCCGTTGCGCCAGTCCTTGATAAGCGAACTGTGCATCAGCTTATCCTCCTTGGTATTGATACTGTTAGAGATATGTCCTGTATAACTCATGGCGATTTTCTCGTACCATTTCTCATCACCCACCATCTTCTTTCTTCTGAACGGATAGAATCGGGAGATAGAGATGTTGAGGTCTGGCAAGGTCATCGCTATCGAAGAGTCACGCATGTTCTGCGAAAGATTGGCTGTAGAACTGAGCGACATACCGATGCTGGAGAACGTTGTACTCCAGTTGACTGAAGAGGTTCGAGTACTCTGCGTCATCGTCTGCGGATTATAGAGTGAACTCAGATTATTCCGCTCATAGCTGGATGTGGCAAAGTTGACACTTGCCGACAACGAACTGAACGGATTAGCCTTTGAGTCTTGTCTATGACTCCACTGCAACTTGAAGCTCTCCTGCTCTGTGAAATCAGGCATACCCTTGTCTCCATTCTTCGTATCCTGGTAACTGAAGAAGAAGGAACCGGAATACTTATATCGCTTGCGATAGTTGCTTGCCGCCGAAAGTCCCCAAGATCCCTTGGTATAGATTTCTCCGAGGAGTTTCAAGTCCCACTTGTCACTCATGGCAAAATAATAACCACCATCCCTGAGATAGAATCCGCGCGCACTCTCATCACCGTATGTCGGCATGATGAAACCGCTGCTGTAGCTCTTGGAGAACGGGAAGAAACCGTATGGTATGGCTATAGGAACCGGCACATCGCACACCACGAGATGAGCAGGTCCGAAGACCACATCCTTATTCGGTCGCATCTTGGCACGTGAGAGTGAGATATAGAAATCCGGATGCGGATCATCACAGGTGGTATAGGTGGCATGTTTCAGATAAACCGTACCAGAAGAATCTCGCTTCGATTTCATACCTCGCAAGAAACCATCTTCCTGCGCTGTATATACATTATTAATAAGAGCCTTCTTGCTCTTGAAATTAAACTTAATCGTGTCGGTATCGTAGGTATCACCTCCTATCTTGAAGATTGGCTTTCCCTTGACACCTTCCTTAGTAGAAGAATCGGGAGTACCCATTGCCTTCACATTGCTCTTGTCGAGATCCATGGATATACGATCAGAAGAAAGATCCATGTTCTGGTACTTCACATTCGAATTACCAAAGAGATGCGCTACCTTGTTATGAGCATCATAGACCAGCGAGTCGTCTGCCTGATAACTGACCGGCGCATCAATACCACCCGACTTCTTACGGTTGATACTATCCTGATGGATACTGTCATCCACTACCTTATTATGTTTCCATATAGCCTTCTGCAGCGAGTCCATCTGGGTGGTATCGGCCTCCGTACTGATGATTTCATTGCCGAGAGAATCGACAAAGACGGAGTCGCCCACAGCCACGGCAGTAGAATCCACCTGAGCCTTCTTGTCTTTCTTTTTAGAAGGCATACCCGGGTTTGCCACCATCATGCATGAGATGGCAGCAAACATCAGTGCAGCTATAGTTGATTGTTTTCTCATTCAGAAATTATTGTTAAGAAGTCACCCAACAGAACTTCTATCCTATTTCAAACATCCGCTCCCATTCCTGGAAGCGCTTTACTCCTTCCTCGCCAAACTTAGCGAGACTTTTCTCTGCCTTTTCAATACTCTTTTCCTTGTCGAGATGAGTCTTGCTGAAGAATTTGTCAGCATAGCAGATTACCTTTTCCTCCATTGTTTCGGGCAGAAAATCCTGGTGAGGCAGAGGCAGTTGCTGCTTCTCGATCTGCTCTTTTGTGATGCCGGCACCTGTATGGCGCTCACATACCCGAGCATGGCGCTCATAACCTTCCTTGCGCAAGAGTTCGGCACCCAATCTACCATGACAGATATATGGCTGCGAACCAAAACACATGATGCCGGGAGCATCGGTCATGAAGATTCCTATATCGTGAAGCATCGCTGCTTCCTCGATAAACTGGGCATCCAAACGCAATTCAGGATGAGACGAAACAATCTGTAGCGCTTTTTGCGCTACAGATTGACTATGTGTAATGAGGATATGACGAAGCTCATTATCCTCAGGATAATACTTATCAATTAATAATTTATAATTCATAATTAATAATTATTCGTAGCCGTCCACAACGGCGCAGCCTAATTGTTAATTCTTAATTATCAATTCTTAATTATTCTCGCGCTCAATGTAAGCGATGACATCACCCTTGCGGATCTTGCTGCCCTGCTTAGCATTGATTTCTACGAGCTTGCCACCCAATGCAGCAGGAACTGTCTCAAACTCACCCCATGGAGCGAGGATGTAGCAGAAGGCATCACCTTCCTTATACTCCTTACCGATGAATGGCTCTACAGCTGGCTGGCACTCGCCTTCGCCCTGGAACTCCCAGAAAATCTGACCTGCAACTGGTGCTACGATAGCATCTGCCTTGGCGTGCTTGAATTCAGCGAGCTGAGCTGGTGTCAAGGTGCTGCCGAGCTTGGCATCCTTTGCCTTCTGGAGGTCAGCCAGGAAGTTCTTCTTAGCCTGACCGCTCTTGTAATTGCGATACTGCTCTGGGTGCATGGCGAGCTCGAAGAGTTCCTCATCGTCCTGACCATACTCCCAACCGTTCTCGTCCATCTCCTTCTTGAAGTCGTCGAGTGCATTAGTAAGCAATGTGTGGGCATCAACATCTGTAAACTCACGACCCTGCTTCTTGGCAAGCTCTACGAGTTCTGGATCAATCTCCCCAGGAATCTTACCACTCTTACCGAGAATCATACCCCACATAGAATCATCCATCATCACGAAGCGGCCCTTGCCCTGCTCCATGGTGAGGAGGTTCATCAATGAGATGTTCTTTACATACTGGCTGAATGGTGTTACCAATGGAGGATAACCTACGCGTGGCCATACATACTCTACCTCGTCGAAGAGCTTGATCAGGAGGTCGTCCATAGACAACTCTTCTTCACCCTTCTTCTTGCGGATATTGTTGATAGTCTGACGCATACCGCCGAGGTCTGCCATCATTGAACCCATCATACCGCCAGGGAGACCGCAACCGAGCAACAATGAAGACATAATCTTGTTACCTGGGTTGATGAAGTAGCCCAACCACTCGTCGATGAACTCCTGAGTCATGGCACGAGCCTTCATGTAAGCGCTCATATTGATCTCAGGAACCTCAAAGCCCTCGTTCTTCAGCATGCTGATGACAGAGATTACGTCTGGATGAACCTTACCCCATGACAATGGCTCGATGGCTGTATCGATGATGTCGGCACCATTGTTGCAGACCTCGAGGATAGAAGCCATAGAGAGACCAGGACCAGAGTGACCGTGGTACTGGATGATGATCTCAGGATACTTGTCCTTGATCATCTTGGTAAGCTTACCGAGGAATGCAGGCTGACCGATACCGGCCATATCCTTCAAGCAGATTTCCTCTGCACCTGCAGCGATGAGCTGGTCGGCGATGTTCATATAATATTCGAGAGTATGAACAGGAGAATTGGTAATACAGAGTGCACACTGTGGAGTCATACCACCCTCCTTAGCCCACTTGATAGAAGGAATGATGTTACGAACATCGTTCAAACCATCAAAGATACGGGTGATGTTGGTACCCTGCTTAGCCTTTACCTTGTACATCAAGGCACGTACATCGTCTGGCACAGGGTACATGCGAAGAGCGTTCAATCCACGGTCGAGCATGTGAGTCTTGATGCCCACCTCGTTGAATGGCTTACAGAATGCACGAACTGCATCATTAGGATTCTCACCTGCGAGGAGGTTAACCTGCTCGAAAGCACCACCATTGGTCTCTACACGGCTAAAGCAACCCATTTCAATGATAACTGGGGCAATCTTAGCCAACTGATCCTTGCGTGGCTGGAACTTACCAGAACTCTGCCACATGTCTCGGTATACGAGACTGAACTGAATTTTCTTCTTCATTCTTATTATTAAATTTCTTTTTTTCTATTATATATAATTAATGTGTATCCGATGCTCTCAAGCTCGCAAAAGCCAAGGCATTCCATACCAAGGTGCAAAATTAGACAAAAAATTCGAGAAATCAGACTTTTCCCCTCATTTATTACATTTTCTGCACCGAAATTATTAATTATTAATTATTAATTGCCAAACTGAGAGAACAAAAATGAGAAATATAGGGGAATAAATACAAAAAATGGTTGCGAAATTTTGTTTTGTCTGCTTTTCTCAGTACCTTTGCACCCGTTTTTGGAATAACAGAGAAAAAGACAAAAATCTAGTTACAAAATTTATAGACTATTCAAGCAGAATATGGCGAACAATACGAAAAATCATCAATTACCTATCTGGACAGAGGTAGAGTATACAGCATTATGTAAGAATCCGTTCATTGACACTCCTTTCTTCATTCCAAAGGAATCGAAGGTCTTCCTATGTCGTGAAGACGGCAGCAGAGAGGAACAGCGAATGATTTTCCTGGTCTTTAAGTCTACCGCTGCTGCAAAAGATGCAGAATGGGAAGACGACCCTATTCCTGGCGAATTGTGGGTAAAGCCTTTGGAGGATGACGACACAGAGGAATATGAACCTGCAAAAATCATCTATCTCGGACAGGATATTGATGACTTTATCAATGTGGTTAGCGAAGATGACAATACTATTACATTCGACTTCTACTGGCGTCACGGTGAGGTAAAAGTAGAGAAAGCAGAAAAAACCGACAAAGGATTCGTATGCAAGAAGGAAGACTTCGGCGAGGAGGGTCTGCGCCTGACTCTCATCCCTGAAGAAGACGGCAATCCGTTCTCTCTCACCCTGCAGATTCCATACATCGGATTCTCTCTGTATGACGCTGAAGACCACAAAGTACATGGAGAGATAGAAGTGGCACACGACCAGATAGACAACTACCGCTACGAGTTCGTAGGCAACGATACCAACGACCGTTTCTCATTGCATCTCGACAATGACAAACTGATTTATATCTGCGTATTGCGCCCTGAGAGTGCACAGCTGGTGGTACGCGACCAGCGCGAACGCCTTTCCGTGGTAGACCAGATTCCGTCAGAAGGTAAGCTGAGCCAGCTGATGATGAATGCTCATTCTGCACTCATCAAGAACAAGAACTACCGTTGGCGCGTGAACATCTCTGGCAGTTCCATTGCCCAGGAGGTTGAATTGGAAATCAATCCAGAGAGTCTCGTTGCATTCATCAAGGAGCAGATGGCTAAAGGAACCGACATGGATACCCTCGGACAGCAGCTCATCGCCATGGAACAGAAGTATGCCTTCCAGTGGTTCTGGTTGAAGGACAGCGACTGGAGTCATGACGACCCGATGTTCGACATGTTCATGAACCAGCTTGTAGCATTCTCGTTCGTCACCCAGAAGCCAATCCAGGGCGACCAGCTGCAGGCACGCAACAACAAGCGCAAGATCAAGCGTTGCGCCAAGCTCATCAAGGCTCATCAGAAGGGAGAAATCAGCCTTTGGGAAGAGGAAGAGGAACAGCGTAAGGAGATTCTCCATCTCTTCAGCACCTTCCACGGTCCTTTCACAGAAATGCTGGAATCATTGAATGATGAGTCTGGAGAAGATTAAAATATATCCTCGGATTATTTTATAATATATCGAGGAGTTCCTCGAATCTTGAGATACGTCGGAGCTTCGGATGTTCAAATTCCTCTATTTTTTCATGTGCCCATGTGGTATGAAAAGGAATATGGACAGCCGAAGCTCCGATTTTTAATGCAGGAGCAATATCACTCTTGAAACTGTTTCCCACCATCACCAGCTCGTCGGGAGTTACATCCAGTTCCCTGCAGAGACGATGATAAGCCTTGGGCGTCTTGTCGCTCACGATAGTCACCACATCAAAATACCGCTGCAGTCCCGAACGCCACAACTTATTCTCCTGATCCATCAACTCACCCTTGGTGAAGACTGCCAGCTTATATTTCTTCATCTCACGGAAACAAGCCAAGGTTTTCTCTACCCCTTCCAAAGGCTTGGCATCAAGATGCAGGAGGCTCTTACCCAAGTCCACAATTTGGGCGATGACATTCGCCTCCACCTTACCATGACTCACCTTCACCGCATTCTCTACCAGGGATATGGTGAAAGCCTTGCAGCCATAACCCAAATCAGCCATATTTTTACTCTCCATCTCGAAGAGAGCAGCAGAAATATCCTTTTCCTTTCCATATTCCGCAAGCAGCTCGCAATACTCATGCTCCACGTCCTCGAAATAGTTTTGTAATGCCCAGAGCGTATCATCGGCATCGAAGGCTATCGCCTTGATATTCTTTAGTTTTTCCATACTTTTCATTTCTTTTAGTTGCAAAGTTAATGTTTTTATCCGAAAAGGAAAACAATTTATTCTGCTTTCTTTTGCATATACCAATATTTTTCGTAACTTTGCCCAAAATTCAAATAAAGCAACAATATGAAATACCCTATAGGATATGCTCGTGAGTATGCCGCCGACAAAAGAAAGACATACCAGATAGGCTGCAACTTCTCATCTGAGACAGGTACAATTGATGGCTGGAAGCTGCAGATTTCTTCAGAAGCTTAAGAACAAATAAAACACCGTTTGAAATTTTCTTGTTTAATGAAGATTCCAAACGGTGTTTCATTTTATTTTTTACATATCATTTCTCTTCATACCCTTCAAGCAACCATAGCGATAATTATAATTTTTCTTACTAAAGAACGGATGGAAAGTCTGTAAGTTTCATGTGCCATCCTGTAGATTTCAAATGCGAATGGGGACATTTCACTTATTGTCTTACTAGGGCACAACATTGCCCCTAGGCGGGCAACTTTTTGCCGTCTAAAGATAAATATTACTACGTCGGGATAGAGATTTCTACATGCCTATAAAACGTTTCGCCAAAAGCATAAAGGCTGACGGAATTTTTCTGTACGTAAGCCCTGCTTTCAAATCCACTCTTCACTCTTCACATATATGGCATAAGCATCTGAATACAAACCACTTACTGCGGTGAAGAGTTATGCCGACTCTTCACAACTCTTCACCAGTCTTCACCTTTTGGGATTCTATAGAGACCCGTTCCAGACTTCTATTGTGACCATCATCAGGCTTCTATTGTGGCTTGCATCAGGCTTCTATTAAGCTTAGCTTAAGCCTCCTTTAAGCTTGGTTTAAGCCTCCTTTGAACTTGGTTTAAGCCTCCTTTGAACTTGGTTTAAGCCTCAGATAAAGTTTACGTAAGGCTTTGTTAAAGTTTATTTGAGCCACTTTCCGATTTTCAGAGCCTCCAATTTCCCTTATAAACAGCAGAAAAATCAATCGGGTGAAAAGTGGTGAAGAGTGGTGAAGAGTCAGCGCAACTCTTCACAGACACAAATACCTCATATTCAATAATTTACACCACATCTGTGAAGAGTGAAGAGTAGAATTAAGAGTAGAGTTTTTTCTTTCGTTTCAGAACATCTTAACAACATTGTAACACCTGTTTAAATCACCTGTAACATCGTACTCGTACCTTTGCACCCGGAAAAGCAAGGGGAGAAATGTATCTAGCTATGTTGAGACAAGCCCCTATATAATAAGGTATATAAACATTAATAAAATATATGAGTACGATTTATCTTTGTATTGTGATCTTCCTGCTCTGTCTGGCAGTGTTTGATCTCTTCGTGGGAGTCAGCAACGATGCTGTCAACTTCCTGCAATCTGCCATCGGAGCTAAGGTGGCTAAGTTTCGCACGGTGCTCATCATCGCATCCTGCGGTGTAGTACTAGGAGCCATCATGTCATCGGGAATGATGGACATTGCCCGACACGGCATCATGAGTCCAGACCACTTCACCTTCGAGGAAGTGATGACGCTCTTCCTAGCCGTCATGGTGACGGATATCATCATCCTGGATGTGTTCAACACGCTGGGAATGCCTACTTCAACCACCGTTTCGTTGGTGTTCGAGCTCCTGGGAGGTGCCTTCATCCTCGCAACTCTGAAGATGTATGGTGACGACAGCCTCAACTACGGTGTCTTGCTGAACAGTAACAAGGCATTGGAGGTAATCATGGGTATTTTCTCATCTGTCATCATCGCCTTCGTATTCGGTGCCTTTGTAATGTGGCTTTCACGTATCGTCTTCACCTTCAACTATCGCAAGCATTCACGCTACAGCATCGCCATCTTCGGTGGTATCGCCTTCACGGCCCTCTCTTACTTCATCTTCATGAAGGGATTGGGCAAGAGTCCTTACCTGCCAGCAGAATGGCGCGATTATATCGACCAGAACCTTGGCTTGCTGCTCTGCATCACCTTCGTGAGTTCTGCCATCGTGATGGAGTTCCTGCATCTCTGCCGCATCAACATCTTCAAGTTTACCGTGTTGATGGGTACATTCGCTCTGGCGATGGCTTTCGCCGGTAACGACCTGGTGAACTTCATCGGTGTGCCTCTCGCTGGTCTTTCTTCTTATCAGGACTATATGGCAAATGCCAACGGTGCTGCTCCAGACCAGTTTATGATGACTTCTCTGATAGACAGCGCCAAGACCACTCCAGTATATCTTCTTGCAGCCGGTGCCGTGATGATCATCGCCATGGCAACTTCCAAAAAGGCTCAGAACGTAATCAAGACTTCTGTGGATTTGAGCCGTCAGGACGAGGGTGACGAGATGTTCGGCAGCTCTTCTGCAGCCCGTGTCATCGTCCGCAACTGCCAGGCTACAGATTCATGGTTGAAGCAGTTTATGCCAAAGGCTCTGATGAACTGGATCAACAGCCGTTTCGACAAGAAAGATGTAGAGCTGGAAGAGAGCGCAGCCTTCGACGTGGTTCGTGCAGCCGTAAACCTGGTATTGGCAAGTATGCTCATCACCATCGGTACCAACCTGAAGTTGCCACTCTCTACTACATACGTAACCTTTATGGTGGCTATGGGTTCTTCACTGGCAGATAGAGCTTGGAGCCGTGAGAGTGCCGTGTTCCGTGTAACCGGTGTATTGAGTGTAATTGGTGGTTGGTTTATCACTGCCGGTGTAGCTTTCGCAGCCTGTGCCATTATCTGCCTCATCATGCACTTCGGAGGTGTAGGTATCCAGAGCTGCTTCATGGCATTGGTTATCTTCCTGCTCATCCGCAGCAATATCCAGTATAACAAGAAGGCTAAGGAAGAGAGCAAGGGCAGTACCTTCCAGTTGATGATGCGCTCACACGATCCAGAAATAGTATGGGATCTGCTTCGTCGCCAGGTATCCCGCACCCAGAGCTTCGTCTGCCACTTTGCACTCAACGAGTTCAACCAGATTATGGATGGTCTTGCCAACGAGAATCCTAAGTATCTCCGTCATGCCAACAAGGACTTGAAGAAGGAGCAGGATATGCTGAAGAAGTTCCGTCGCCAGGAGATGCTCGGTTTGAAGAAATCGCCAATGGAGATTGCCATCGAGCGCAACACCTGGTTCCATCTGGGAGCCAACAGCAACCAGCAGTTCATCTACTCTCTGCGCCGTATGCTCGACCCAATCAAGGAGCACGTGGACAACAACTTCAACCCACTCCCAGCAGAATACACCAAGGAGTTTGCTCCTGTACGCCAGAAGATCAACGACCTGATGCGTATGAGCTGCGAACAGATTGAAACCAACCGCTACGAGAACTACCGCGAGATTCTCGCCGAAGCAGATGCCTGCAAGGATGAGCTCAGCGTACTTCGCAAGAAGCATATTGACCGCATCCAGCATCTTTCAGATAATTCTCTGATGCAGATTTCACTGGTCTACCTGAATGTACTGCAGGAGAGCCAGGAATTCTTGAGCGTGATGAGACACCAGCTCAGAGCTGCCAAGAAGTTCATGGAGTAATAAAGAACCGAGGGGGACTCTCGGTGAAACCGAGAAGAACGGCGGCTCTCTTGTTAAAAATTAGAAGCCCGGCATTCGTGACAGAATGTCGGGCTTTTTATTTTGTTTGGAGGGTTTTTATTTGCTTTTCTTCAGCTTTTCTGCCGAAATGACAGAAATTTCCACTTTGGTATAAGGATTGCAAAAAGAGAGAATGTAAGCGGATAAATAATTCGCTACACAACATTAAATAATAACGAATAATAATAATTAAAATATAATCGGAGGTTAAGATTATGATGTACAGAAATTCTTGGATACCAGAGGTATTTAACGGACTCTTCAACGAGGGTAATATGCAGAAGGCTAATACTACAGCCCCAGCCATCAACGTAAAGGAGTCTTTGACAAAATATACAGTAGAACTTGCAGCCCCAGGAATGCGCAAGGACGACTTTGAGGTAAATCTCAATGAGAACGGTGATCTCCATATCAAGATGGAGAACAAGCGCCAGCCAGAGCAGGAGGAGCACGTATATTTGCGTCGCGAGTTCTCTTACGCTAAGTTTGAGCAGACCCTGATTCTCCCAGACGATGTCAACAAGGAGAAGATTTCTGCCAGCGTAGCTGACGGTGTGCTCACCATCCAGTTGCCTAAGATGCAGAAGGAAGAGCAGAAGGTAGCTCGACAGATTACTGTGGGCTAACACTCTCAGCTAGGTTTCAGTTTAGGCTTAGATTTCCATCTAAGCCAAACTCCATTAGTTTGTTTTAGGTTTAGATTAAGTTTATATAAGTTGTTAGTTAGTTAAGACAAAACAGATTGTTAGTTTGTTCAGATAAAATAGGTTGTTAGTTGATAAAAAGATTGTTAGATTAGGTTTTTAGGTTGATAAATTTTGGTTTAACAATAAATTTCGTCCCAAGTGCTAGTGATAGTACTTGGGATTTTTTTGCAGATATTATCATCATTTAGTGAAGATATTTTCATAAATATTTGGCAGATAGGAAGAAAAGTTGTAATTTTGCAGCCGTTTTCGCACCAATGGGTAGTTCCCATACGTGCAATTATTAACTCGAGTGCTTGGTAAACCTCGTAAAAAACAAGAAAATGAACAAGAAAAAAACTCAAGTGAGTGTGCTGTTTATGCTTTTCAGCATTCTCTTCTGCGTTTGTCTCATTGCAGCAAACGTACTCGAAACAAAGCAAATCGCCTTCGGGCCAGTTTCCCTAACCGGTGGTCTCATCGTATTCCCAGTGAGCTACATCATCAATGATGTGGTATGCGAAGTATGGGGTTATCAAAAGGCACGTCTGCTGATATGGACAGGCTTCGCCATGAACTTCTTCTTCGTAGCACTCGGAGCCATCTGCGATGTCATCCCTGCCGCACCTTACTGGACCAACGATGCCGGCTTCCATGCCATTTTCGGTTTGGCTCCCCGCATTGCAGCAGCATCATTCGTTGCCTTCATCATCGGTTCGTTTGCCAATGCATACGTCATGAGTGTGATGAAGATTCGCGATGGTGGCAAGCATTTCTCGGCACGTGCCATTCTGAGTACCATTGCCGGTGAAAGCTGCGACAGCCTCATCTTCTTCCCATTGGCTTTGGGAGGTGTGGTTCCTACATCGGAGTTGCCTTGGCTGATGCTCTGGCAGGTCATCCTGAAGACGGCTTACGAGATTGTGGTATTGCCTATCACCATCCGTGTAGTAAAAGCCATCAAAAAGCATGAGGGAGAAGACGTCTACGACGAAAACATCTCCTACAACGTATTCAAAGTGTTTAGCCTCGGCTAAGCACTTTCATTTTTTAAGTAGAATAGAACATAGAAGCATTTAACAGAAAACAATATGACAGACAGAAAAGAAGATGGTTTGCAGGCTCTCGGAGCCAAGACCGAATACAGAATGGATTATGCACCAGAGGTATTGGAAACCTTTGTCAACAAGCACCCTGGCAACGATTACTGGGTACGTTTCAACTGCCCTGAGTTCACTTCCCTCTGCCCTATCACAGGTCAGCCTGACTTTGCAGAGATTCGCATCAGCTATATTCCTGATGTAAAGATGGTAGAGAGCAAGAGTTTGAAACTTTATCTCTTCAGCTTCCGCAATCATGGCGATTTCCACGAAGACTGCGTGAACATCATCATGAAGGACCTCATTAATCTGATGGATCCTAAGTATATCGAAGTAACCGGTATTTTTACCCCACGCGGCGGCATCAGCATCTGGCCATACGCCAACTACGGCAAGCCGGGAACCAAATATGAAAAGCTGGCTGAGCAGCGCTTTGCTACCCATGAATAAATATGATAAAGACCAATAATAAATTCATGTAGTTTACACCAGCTAAACAGAAAAGTCCATGACAGGTTTTACCCCCGTCATGGACTTTTTCTGTTTTACCTTCTATATCTCAGTTACCCTCCCATTATCCTTGCTCCAAAAATTCACCAGGCTTCATGCCAAACTGCTTTTGGATGGGTGCAAAGATAAAAAAACGAGGACTGCCTAGAAAGTTGCCTACGCCAGCAAGCCTGCTCCCCCAAAAACATGACGGGCCATCTTTTTGAAGATGCGCCCGGCATTTTTTTCTTTCATCCGATAGCGATTTCAAAAAAATATCCGTATCTTTGCAGCAGTTTTTAAAATACAAAGAAAAATGAAAAAAGCAATATTCTCTTTGCTCCTCATGGCAGCATCTGTCATCGGAGCCAACGCTCAGGGCAGCGCAACAACAGCCCAGAACCCACAGGATGTGGACGTACTCTATGCCAAGAATCTCCTGGCTGTAGGAACAGAGGCCCCAGCCTTCCCTGCTCTCAAGAAGGGAACATGGACAGTATTGGATTTCTGGGCTACCTGGTGCCCTGATTGCCGCAGAGAGATTCCTACCGTCAAGGAGATGTTCCAGAAGTACGGCACCCGTGCCAAGTTCATCGGCGTATCCATGGATACCGACAAGCAGAAACTCGACAACTACACTCAGGCAAACGGTGTGGAATGGGAGCAGTACAGCGAGTTCAAGAAGTGGAAGGAAACCCAGATTTCCAAGGATTACAAGATTTCCTGGCTTCCTACCATGTACCTCATCAACCCGGAGGGCAAGGTTGTTTATACCACCGTACTCGCTGAGCGCATGGCAAAGAAGCTGGCAGAAATCTTCCCAGAGAAGTAAAGGCATCAGAATCGGGATATCCCAAAAGTTTGACGCACAAGAACTGTGCCTCAAACTTTTTTTTATAGACTGATAATAAGTTTGTTTGGCTGTGGCGATACCTACTGCCTGCCGGGATGAGACTTTATCATGTCATATAGCCTGAAAGCATGCCATTTTGCCATTTTTTCTATGACAAGAATTGACAGAAATCAAGAAATGAAGCCTTTTTTGTGATTTCTTCCAAAAACATTGTGTGCGTACACAAAAAGGCATTACCTTTGCACTCGAAAAGATAAAATAAAGAATAATAAAGTAAAGAAAGGATAACAATTATGATGATGGTATTAGGAATGACATTGGCAGTTGTAGCTGCCCTTTTTGCTGAGGTTGTAAATGTCAACAAGAAGATTAGCCTCGGTAAGTAAGCTAGCTTTGAGAAGCATCTCAGGATGCTTTCAATAAAGCTTCAGCTAAAAGGTAAAAATTTGGTTAACAGTTTTTTGAGAGAAAGGGAAAAATTATGATAGTATTAGGAATTGTATTTGCATTGGTAGTTGCAGCTTGCGCTGAGTATGGTGCAAGAACAAACATGAAGGACTTCGCTTAAAAGCGATGTTTCTTCTCATCAATACTCTGTTAATTCTAACGTAATCGTTTGAAAATGAAGGAGTTAATTAACGTAATATAACTAATAAAATTTGGTTAAGTGGCTGATTATCAGTAACTTTATAGTGATCAAAGCTTAAAGTAACATGACATCAGAACCACTCAACCAATATACGGAAATCTGCAGAGATGCTATCAAAAGTTCATCTGCAAAGGTAAGCAAAACTTTCGAAAACCTTCTCTTGGAAATACTCTTATTGTACATGACGATACAAAGAAAGATAAATTTCACTCAAATGGAGCGCTACGGCACCCATTGCGAGCAGACCTACAGAACGAATTTCAACCGTGGCCGTGCTAAATGCATAGACTGGGTGAAGTTCAACCTTGCCCTTTGCAGACGTTACTTGAATATGGATGGTCTATTGGCTATTGCCATTGATCCGAGCTACATCAGCAAGTCTGGTAAGAAGACTCCGCATATCGGTACTTTCTGGTCCGGTTGTGCAAGTTCCATGAAGCATGGACTTGAAATCATGGGACTGGCTCTTGTCGATGTCTATGCCAACAGTTGCATGATGCTGCGCGCCCATCAGACTCCATCTACAGGAGAGTTGAAACTGCGCAACCTGACTCTCGTGCAACATTACATAGCGGTCATCAAGCGTTACAAGAAGGAATTGTTGAAGGTCACCGATATTGTTGTCGCTGACGCCTTCTTCTCTATCCGTCCGTTTGTGGATGGAATCAAAGAGTGCGGTTTCCATCTTGTCAGCCGCTTCAGGGATACAGCGAGCCTATACTATGTGTATACGGGGCCTCGTTCCCACAAGCCTGGACGTCCCAAGACACTTGACGGAAAAATCAACTACAAGAAACTTGACCTCACTCGTATGGCAGAGTTGCATATTGAAGGACTTGAGGGCACTGCCTACACACTCATTGCCTATTCAAAGGCTTTGAAGAAGAAAGTGCGCCTTGTCATTTGGATTATGCCCAACGGAAAGCACAAGCTTTTCTTCTCAACAAAGACATCCATGTCGGGTGAGGATGTGCTGCGCACATACCGCTCAAGATTCCAAATAGAATTTTGTTTTCGCGATGCAAAGCAGTATACCGGCCTTACGCATTGCCAGGCAAGACACAAGAACCAGTTGGACTTTTCCTACAATGCATCATTCGCATCACAGAATGTAGCAAAGGTGATGATGAAGGAAAACGGGATGTCGTATTCCATGGCTTCTTTCAAGGAGATCATGGCATGCACATACATCGCTAAATTAATTTTTGACAAGTGTCGGAGAATACCGAACCGAAAGTTAATTAGTCATACTATCAAAGAACTCTTTGGCTGGCAGCGTAAAACTGCTTAGCCTTTATCTCAAATTTTAACGAACTATTGTTCTCATTTGAGAGAATTTAAACAGTAGTTTCCATATATTATAAAAAGGAAAGGCAGTTGTAAGCATCTTCTAGAATGCTAACAATTGCCTTTTTCTTTTTTGATACATGCCTATGACAGCTTTAATTTATATAATGTCCCTTAGAGTTTTCAAACTGTTGAGTTAAAAAGAATATTCCATCCTACTTTTTTGCCAAATCCAATATTTTTTGTTATTTTTGCAGCAAAGTACAATATGACTCAGTCGTAAGTATGAAAATTCAAGAAGTAATGAAATAGTATTTAATACAATGCAGCAAGTAAACATTCAATATTACAATTCGCCTTGTGGAGAAATCATCTTGGCATCGGTGGGTGATGAATTGTGCCTATGTGATTGGAATGAAATGCCATGTGCTGAGCGCAATAAACTTCGACTTTTGAGGTATATAAAGGCTGAGTTCAAGATAGAAACATCTTATATCCTGGAACAGACCAAAAAGCAACTGGATGAATATTTTACCGGCAATCGCAAGACATTCGATATTCCGTTGCATCCTGTAGGAACTGATTTTCAGAAAAAAGTATGGAACGCATTGCTCGATATACCATACGGTGAAACCAGAAGCTATAAGGAAATAGCCATAAGTATGGGTACCCCCAATAGCACAAGAGCCGTGGCAGGAGCAATCGGATCCAATGGCATCAGCATTCTCATACCCTGCCACCGGGTTATCGGCAGCAACCATTCCCTGACGGGCTTTGCCGGAGGATTGGCCACAAAGAGATTTTTATTGGAGCTTGAAGCAGAACAAAAACAACATAAAATGTTGATTTTCAAATAAGATTAGTAAGAAAAACAAACAACAAAAGAGATGAATATTAAGTCAATAGGTAACAAAATCAAGGGTAATCCCAGGATGATAGAGGGCACAGTATATTCCATGCTCATCATCTGCAGCATTTCCCATTTTCTGAATGATATGATTCAGTCGATTATCCCTTCCATCTATCCGATTATGAAGGATAAGTTCGACTTCTCGTTTGCACAGATAGGTATCATCACGCTGTTCTTCCAGATGACATCTTCCATCCTGCAACCTTTCACAGGACTGTATGCCGACAAGCATCCCCGTCCCTATGCGCTCTCCATCGGCATGTGCTTCACATTGGTGGGCCTGCTCCTGCTGGCCTTCGCCGAGAATTATTTTCTGATTCTCCTGGCGGTAAGCGTCGTAGGTCTGGGTTCGTCTGTGTTTCATCCCACAGCTTCGAGAGTGGCACAGATGGCATCGGGAGGCAAGAAGAGTCTGGCTCAATCCATCTTCCAGGTGGGTGGCAATGGCGGTTCTGCTGTAGGACCGCTGCTTGCCGCCATCATCATCCTTCCTTTCGGACAGCATGCCATCTCCTGGTTTGCCCTTGCTGCCCTGCTCGCCGCCATCATCATGGTAAGATTGGGAGTCTGGTACAAGGCACGACTAGCTTACGTAGTGAACCATCCGCAGAAACAACCGCTTCTCAATACCCATATTTCTAAAAGGGTGAAATATTGGGCACTGTTCATCCTCATCATGCTCGTGTTCTCCAAGTATTTCTATACAGCTTGCATCACAAGCTACTTCACCTTCTTCCTGATAGATAAGTTCGGTGTATCTGTACAGACTTCACAGTTGTGCCTCTTCGTATTCCTTGCCGCCTTTGCCATAGGAACAGTGGCAGGTGGCATGCTGGGCGATAAATTTGGCAGAAAGTATGTCATCTGGTTCTCCATTCTGGGTGCTGCACCTTTCGCCATCGCCATGCCTTTCGTCAACTTCACGTGGGCCATCATCTGTACATTCCTGTCAGGACTGATTATCGCTTCGGCATTCTCTTCCATCGTGGTATATGCCACCGACCTGATGCCCGATAAAGTGGGATTGATAGCTGGCATCTTCTTCGGACTGATGTTCGGTTTGGGAGGTTTGGGCTCCGCTTTCTTCGGCTGGCTGGCCGACAAGACAAGCATTGAATTCATCTTCCAGGTGAGTGCCTTCCTGCCATTGCTCGGCATCATCGCAGGCTTCTTGCCGAATACGCAGAAGAGAAGCGTTGAAAAAACGGATGAAAAAAGAGAATAATTATGAGAAAATATTCAGCAGTAAGCCAACCAAAATATGTTGAACTGGATTTGTTTTCTGCCGAGGAAGAGGATCATCAGAAAGACTCTATCTCTTCTGAAAGCAAGGTAAACCATACTTCTCCAGGCAAAGAGTACGACTTGACAGAGCTGTTTGCAAGACTTTCCAAATCAACTTTCCGCAGTCGATTCCATCTATCGAAGAGGGATAAGGATTATATTGCAGAAAAGGGCTTGGCTACCATCCGTAAACATGCGGAGGATTTTGTAGCCAAACGCCTTGCTCCTGCCGTGATTCCCAATGACGGCAAGCAGACGCCGATGAGAGGTCATCCTGTATTTATAGCCCAGCATGCTACAGGCTGCTGCTGTCGTGGATGCTTCTTCAAATGGCATCATATACCTGCCGGAAGACAGCTGACAGAAGAAGAGCAGCAATATGCGGTAACGGTACTGATGGCTTGGATAGAAAAACAGCTTTGAAAAAGCTTCTCTTTTTCTGCTTAAAGCAGGACCTGCTCCGTACCTGCTCCGTACCCTCTCCGTACCAAGTCTTAGTTTCTGCAAAGTTTGCAACGTTTGCTGCAAACCTTGCAAAGAACTATTATTTTTATGTCCAAAACTCTTCTTCGCCAGTGGGCTGCATCCTGCCCAAAGTAGCCAAGACACACCCTCCTCTTGAAGTCATGTATTCCTATATCCAAAATGACTGGTAGTTAAAGCCTTAAGGTGACAGTTAATTTTTTATAATTTACATCTGTGCGAAAAACAACATTGCGTATTTTTCCTTAACTTTGCCACAAGTTAATAGACATTAATCACCTTTTATCGTCCGTTCGCCTATGAGTAAGTATTTTAGTATTTCTTTATTGGCATTTTTGCTTATGGTGGTGCCAAGTGCATATTCTCAGAGTAAGCCAGACAGCTTACAGCTGGATAATCCAAGCTGCCAAGTGACAGCAATGATCCTGATAGACTTAATGAAAATAATATCAATTATATTTCTATAGAAAAAACTATAGTACAAAAAATAGATGTTAATAATTTTTTATATCAAACTTTTTAATAAAAATGAAAAAAAACTTAGTGCTATTTTCGGCTTCAGTCTTCTTTTTTGCAATAGGCTATTCTTGCTGTCATTTTACAAGACAGGGTACTGATATTTCCAATAAATATATTTATATTGGAAATTGCGTTGATTCACTTATCTCAGAAAATTATAGGAGTAATTTTAACGATATTGAGTATGGGGATGGGGTGGACCCATATGGTGTGTATAATAAAAAAAAATGGAATTGTTGAAAATGCAAATATGGCATATACGATTGCAAATACGATATTATCAAACATATATGGTGGTAATCAAATAAAAAATGAATACCCACTTAAAATAACTCTTATCAACAATCGTTTTTGGGTGATAGAAGGTAGCCTAAGCAAAGGTGAGACAGGAGGAACGGCAATCATTGTAATCAAGAAAGACGATGGTCAAGTTCAATATATTAATCATGGAAAATAGGTTGGTATTACAATTGTTTCATTTTTGCATAACAATATTAAATATCTATCAAATAGACAATAATACATTGTTGTGAAAAGTTGCATTGCCATAATATGATAGTATCGGCGAATTGGTACCACTGTAGTGCTGCTTTAGGCATTGTATTCAAGTCTGCTTCCCTACAACAGCAAGCTGGTAACGATTATCGGCAAGATTTCGATTGCTCAGGGCTGCCTTTGGGAGAGTATGTACTTTACATCCATGTGAACGGCAAAGCCTTTTCGGAAAAAGTGCACATCAAATAGCGAGGATGCAACTTCGTTTATAAATAACAAAATAAGATTACAATCTGTTGCCCAGTATGGTTTAACTATCTTTTGGAGGGAATTAAAATGAAAAAATATGTTTTTATAATATGTCTTTTTGTAAGTTGTAATATGCTTGCACAAAGTTTCTTTACTTTTCATAATGGGGAATTGATAGAAAAACGAAATTATGAAAAAGTAAAGTTACAGAGTATAGTCTGCTATGAACAGCATACTCCTAAAGATTCTTTAGTATATGATGGCAATGACGTGTTGTGCTTTCATCTTCAAGGGGATAGTATAGTAGAAATGCCATTATATCCATATATAAAATACTATTATTGTGAATTTGATGAGTCTTTACAAAATAATTATATTTATCATATGATAAAATATAAGCAATTGCAAGAACGAATTTTGTATTTTTTAGCTACTATTGATTATGAAATAACCGACGATAGTGCTTTTGTTGAAAAAAGACAGACAATTGTATTCAATAAGGATAGTTATCGCATCAAATATAAAAAAATCAATATGAAATTTCATTTTTTTGCCGAATTAGAAACATATCGTTATGAACCATTGGAGAGCATGTATATAAATATACATAATGGATTCTTAACCAAAGCATTGTTTAAGGGCAAGAAGACTGATGTTAATATTATCTTTGAATATCAAGATGGAAAATTAAAGAAGGAAAAAATATTTTATAGTACTACTCGCAGAGTGTCTTCTTACGAAGAATATTCTTACAAAACGAATGCCTCTTAGTTGATTTAATTTAAGAGTAAGTTCATATTAATGAAAAGATAGTCATGAATTTTATAATAACACAAAAGAAATGAAAAGAAAATCATTTAAAATTTTAGTGTTAATTTTAATAGCTTTGCATATCTACCTCATTTTTATGAGATGGATATATTGGATGTTAGACTATCATTATGGAGATTTTGACTATATATTTTTAAAATTAGTTGATGTTCCTAATGGTTTTGAAGTTGTAGACAACCTATATAATGAGGTGTTATTTGATATATATTATTTGGCATTTTCCACAATAGTTACTATAATTATTGCTGTGAAATATCTAAAACAACAAAAGAAAAAAAATGAAGAAGATAATCATTTACATTAGCATCATGGTTAGCAATTGTGCCTCCTTGGGGGCACAAAGCCACGAACTTACTGCTACTGCCAATCTCTCAAAAGGCGGTGACAGCATATACTATGACTTTATAACTGCAACAGTTCCGCAAAGTTCTAGTTTTTCGGAACAACTATGGGATTTCTCCAATTCCAAATATCTTGGACAAGAGAAAGAGGTGTTCTGTGTTGGAAACGATAGCAACCGCATCAAGATGATAGACAAGGATGCCATTCTCGATTTTTCACAAGATAAGGAGCATTTGCTTCTGAAGCGATTGCAAACCCCATTGCTGAACATTGATTTTGGTAATTCTTTTGAATATCTCAAGTTTCCATTTTCCTTCAATGACTCCTTGACTTGTCAGATTGAGGGTAAGGGGACTTATTGCCCAAAAAATAAAATGAAGCTATCAGGCACATGTTGTACGTAAGAATCCACCAAAATCACCAGATATTTTGGATTTTACATTTTTTTGAAGAAAACTGAAAAAAAACGCAAAAATATTTGGTGATATCAAATATTCCTTTTATCTTTGCAACCTAGTATCAAAGAAATCTCGGGGTTGACTGGATTTGACGGCGAGATGAAATGGTATGTAAGCATGCGGAGGCTCGTTGGCTACCTCCTAAATCATAGTGAACAAAAAATTAATTGGCGAAAATAACTACGCTCTCGCTGCTTAATCGAAGTACAGTAGGTTAACTTAATTCCGGCACAAGGTGCTGGAACGGGACATCGCTCAACAGATGTAGTTCCGAATCTTGTTGATCAAGCGGTGCAGGCAAATCGGAAATAGTTCGGGTACGCCTCGTTGCCCGGATGAAATTTTAGAGGATAAGGGTATGGTTGGTGGTCCAGGTCTTGCCATACCTCGAAAATTGAAGTCTGGAATAAGCATGTAGAAAGCATATGGTTTCCTTGTGCGGACGAGGGTTCGATTCCCTCCAGCTCCACCCTAGAAACAAAAAGAAGTCGCTGAAGAATCAGCGACTTCTTTTTTTGCATATATGCGCCATTGAATATCCAAACTGCATATATACTATTGAGGATTCTTATTTTCTCAAACTTTCACGGTATTTCAGCGGCGACATGTGGAGATGCTCCCGGACATACTTTCCGAAGAAAGAAGTGTTGGAGAAGCCCAGAATGCCCGAAATTTCCTTAATCGACTTCGTGGTAGAACGGAGATAATAGGTGATGTCGGCAAGGGTATATTCCGTAATCCATTCTATCGCCGTCTTACCCGAATGGCGCTTGCTGATAATGGAGAGATACTTGGGCGTAATGCACAGTTGCTGGGCAAAATATTCTACAGGCTGGTGCTTGATTTCGCTCTGCTGCAACATCTTCAGAAACTTGTCGAAAAGATCACTCGTGCTGGAGACACTAGCATCCTTAGGCAAGCCATCGAGAAGCAGATTGCTCACGGCAAGAAGCGCACTCTTGAGCAGCGTCTCTACGATTTCACGACGATATGGCTTCCAGGAACTGCGGTCGCTGAAAGTAGGGTCGAGACAGAGACGCACCAGATCGGTAAACTTGGTATAGAATACCTGGTCGGTCTCGTTCATCTTCAATACCGACAGCTTGCTGATATATACGGCACGGTTCCATACCGAGATATTGGACTGAAGGATGTTCATCATGCCATGATTGCTGACGCACATTGCAGTGCCCAAAAAGTCAGACGACACCTCTATGATATAGAGCATGGAATTAGGTGGACTGATAAAAATATCGCCCTTCTCTACTACTACTTCCCGTCCGTTCAGATCAGCCTTCAAAGAGCCTCTGAGACAGGATGCAATCATGTTCATCTGCAACCTCACGGGGTCGGGATTCTGCAAAACCTTGAGATTGTCGATAATCAAGATATCCTCGTCGAGATAGCTAGCACTGATCTCGGCACTCTGAGCAAACTCACCTTCCTCGATGCGCTGCCTTACGTCCTTCTGTTCCTTCATTAATACGTTTTTAAATTCTTCTTTCTTCGTTCTTCACTTTCTAGAAAGCTTCCCTGTACTTATTCTCGTCTTTATCCTCGAGCATAGAGAGATAGCTCTGATAGCGGCTGGCTGCGATATAATGCTCCTCTACCGCCTTGATGACCGCACAACCCGGTTCGTGGGTATGGGTGCAGTCGGAGAACTTGCAATCCTGTGAGAACTTGAATATCTCCTTAAAGTAACTGGTCAGCTCTTCCTTCTCGATATCAAAGGTTCCGAAACCCTTGATACCAGGAGTATCTATGAGATAGCCACCTTCCGGCAACTCCAGCATTTCGCTGAAGGTTGTGGTGTGCATACCGCAGTTGTGAGCCTCGCTGATTTCGGCTGTACGCTGTTCGGCATCAGGAATCAGCTGGTTGATGAGGGTAGACTTTCCTACTCCACTGTTGCCGCTGAGCAGCGATTTCTTCTCCTTGATGAAAGAGCGTAATTCGTCAACACCTTCACCTGTGGCTGCCGAAAGTTCAATACACTGGTAGCCGATGGTTTCATAGAGTGTGCGCATCATCTTCTGATAGTGGAGCTCTTCTTCGGTAAGAAGATCGGTCTTGTTGAAGATGATGATGACTGGCACTCTATATGCCTCGGCACCTGCCAGGAATCGGTCGATGAAAGTGGTAGATGTCTGTGGGTAATTCACCGTAACCACAAGCAGTGCCTGGTCTACATTGGCAGCCAGGATATGACTCTGCTTGCTGAGATTAGGCGATTTACGGATGATATAGTTTCGGCGGTCTTCGATGGAAGAGATGAAGGCGGTACCTTCCTGGTTGGTGATGAGCTGCACATAGTCGCCCACAGCCACCGGATTGGTAGTGCGGATGCCCTTCAGTCGGAAATTGCCTTTAATTTTACTTTCAATCAGCTGGCCATCGTCAGTCTTGACGGTGTACCAGCTGCCTGTATTCTTAATAACGAGTCCTCTCATTATCATTTATTAATAATGTTAGCCTAAAAAAGCTATTTTTTAGACTGTCATGATTTCCTTTTCCTTCTCGTCCATCAAACCTTCGAGCTGCTTGATGTACTTGTCGTGAAGCTTCTGCAAATCGTTCTCAGCATCCTTCTCCAAGTCCTCAGAAAGACCGTCCTTGATGGCCTTCTTCAGTTTTTCCTTGATATCCTGTCGTACATTGCGAACCTCAATCTTGGCACGCTCAGCAATCTTGTTGCACTGCTTAACGAGTTCCTTACGGCGCTCACCTGTAGGCTGAGGGATACCAAGGCGTACGATTTCACCATTGTTCTCAGGAGTGATTCCTACACCACTATCCATGATTGCCTTTTCGATGTCCTTGATGGCCTTCTTGTCCCAAGGGCGAATGGCGATGGTACGGGCATCAGGAGTGGTTACGGTAGCCACCTGGTTCAGAGGAACCATACTGCCATAGCTGTTAACACGCACGCCGTCGAGGATAGCCACGTTAGCGCGACCTGCACGAATATGCGAGAGCTCTTCTGCGAGATACATTGCTGCCATCTCCATACGCTCACCTGCAGAATTCAAAGTTTCTTTTACGTCTATCATAATAATATGTTTTTATTTTATTAATTCTAATCTTTTCAATTCTTCGCCCACATAGTTGGTCAGTTCTACGAACTGCTGGATAGTAAGCTGTTCCGGACGCTTGGTCATGATGTCGGTGGTGTAGAAATCCTCACGTGGTGTTACACCAGGGAACATCTGCTTGAGACTCACACGCAACATCTTGCGGCGCTGGTTGAACACGGTCTTCACCAATCGCTTGAAGAGTTTCTCATCACAACCAAGATCGGTCACCTCGTTGCGAGTCATACGGATTACTGCACTCTTCACCTTTGGCGGCGGATTGAACACACCCTCGTCTACGGTGAAGAGATACTCTACATCATACCATGCCTGAATGAGCACGCTGAGGATGCCATATGCCTTGTTGCCCGGCTCGGAAGCCATGCGGAGTGCCACCTCGCGCTGTATCATACCCGTACAGCAAGGAATGAGATCCTTGTAGTCGAGCATCTTGAAGAAGATCTGCGAGGAGATGTCGTAAGGATAATTGCCCGTGAGCACAAACTGTTTTCCATCGAATATTTGGTTGAGATCCATACGCAGGAAGTCCTCTCCGATGATGTTATCCTTGAGCGTCGGGAAATTCTCATGTAAATAGGCCACCGACTCAGAGTCGATTTCCACTGCCTTTACGGGGCGAGGCTTTTCTACGAGATATTGGGTAAGAACGCCCATACCCGGTCCGATTTCCAGAACAGGTATATTAGGGCAGGCATCCACCGTATCAGCGATGCGCTTGGCTATGTTGAGATCAGTAAGGAAGTGCTGACCTAGATTTTTCTTTGGCTTTACAGCTTTCATACGTTACAAATATATTTTTTGCAAAAATACGATTATTTTTCGAGAAATAGCCCATTGAATACATTTTTTTTAAACTTTTATAGAAAAAAGAGGGAAAGAAATGAGGGGCAAGCGTTTATTTATGCTAAAAATATGCACTTTCGTGCGATATTGACAAGAAAAGTATTAACTTTGCATCTAATTATGGATATAAAGAAGATAGCAAACAACATTTGGAAGGTGGGGCTATCGCTCGTACTGGGTGGTGCCATCCTTTATTGGATGTATCGGGGTTTCGACTTCAAGCAGGTGGAGGACGTGGTGCTCCACAAGATGAGCTGGACCTGGATGCTGCTGTCGTTCCCCTTTGGCATTACAGCGCAGCTGTTCAGGGGATGGAGATGGAAACAGTCATTGGAGCCACTGGGCGAAAAAGCACGCACACATGTAAGCGTGAACTCCATCTTTCTATCATATGCACTGAGTCTCGTCATCCCAAGATCGGGAGAATTTGCACGATGTGCCGTGCTGAAACGATATGACGGCGTATCCTTCCCTAAAGCTCTGGGAACGGTGGTTACGGAGCGAGCCATAGACTCGCTGCTGATACTTCTCATCACCGGAATGGTGTTTCTGATGCAGATACCAGTATTCCTGAACTTCTTTGACAAGACAGGTACCAGCATGGACAGCATCCTGGGAAAATTCACCGCCACGGGCTATTTCGTAACGGTAGTCTGCGGCATCGCTGTACTCATCCTGCTGCACTTCCTGCTGAAGAAACTCGCTATATATAATAAGGTAAAAGCTACGCTGAGCGGACTGTGGCAGGGCATTATCTCACTGAAGGGCGTGAAAAACGTACCTCTCTATATAGCCCTCACGCTGGGCATCTGGCTGAGTTACTTCTTCCACTATTATCTCACGTTCCAGTGCTTTGAGGCGACATCGCATCTCAGTCTGATGTGTGGACTGGTAACCTTCATCGTGGGCAGCATCGCAGTCATCGTACCGACTCCCAACGGAGCAGGTCCGTGGCACTTTGCCGTGAAGACTATGCTCATTCTCTACGGCATCCAGCAGAACGATGCCCTCTTCTTCGTACTCATCGTCCACTCGGTGCAGACACTGCTCGTCATCTTTCTGGGTATCTATGCCTGGATTGCCCTGGCGTTTACGAAGAAGCTAAAAGCGAAGAGTGAAGAGCAAAGAATTCTCTTGCTTTAGGGCGTATGTCCAATTAAACATGAAACATTTAACATTAAAATAAAAATATTATGGCTGACATTAAGAATCTGAGTCCAGTTGAAATCTGGCGCAACTTCGACAAGTTAACACAAGTTCCACGTCCATCAGGACATTTGGGGAAAATTCAAGCTTATTTGCTCAACTGGGCAAAGGAAGCAGGTGTAGAGGCATTCCAGGATGCTGCGGGCAACATCGTAATGCGCAAGCCTGCCACTCCTGGTATGGAGAACCGCAAGGGCGTTATCCTCCAGGCTCACATGGACATGGTTCCTCAGAAAGCACCTGAGAGCAATCACGACTTTGAAAACGACCCTATCGAAACCATCATCGATGGCGACTGGGTTCGTGCTAATCATACTACCCTCGGAAGCGACGACGGTCTCGGCGTGGCTACCATCATGGCAGTCATGGAAGCTAAGGATTTGCAGCACGGTCCGGTAGAGGGTCTTATCACCGCTGACGAAGAGACAGGCATGTTTGGTGCCAACGGTCTTCCTGAGGGCGAGCTGAACGGCGATATCCTCCTGAACCTTGACACAGAGGTTTGGGGCGAGTTCGTCATCGGCAGCGCTGGCGGTATCGACATCACAGCAACACTCGACTATCAGGAGGTAGAGACTGACAAGGACGACGCAGCCGTTAAGGTTACCCTGAAGGGCTTGAAGGGCGGTCACTCAGGCATCGAGATCAACGAGGGCAGAGCCAACGCCAACAAGTGCATGGTTCGCTTCGTACGTGAGGCTATCTCAGAGCTTGATGCACGTCTGGCTTCATGGCAGGGCGGCAACATGCGCAATGCCATCCCATTCCAGGCACAGGTAGTATTGACCTTGCCGAAGGAGAACATAGAGGCTTTGAACGACATGGTAGCCGACTGGAAGGATGAACTCATCGACGAGTTCCAGGGTATCGAGGTAGCAGAGAACATAGAGTTCTTCACAGAGAACGTAGAGACTCCTGCCAAGGAGGTTCCTCAGGAGATTCAGGACAACCTGGTAGATGCCATCTTTGCTTGTCACGACGGCGTACTGCGTATGGCTCCATCTATGCCAGGCATCGTAGAAACCTCTTCAAACCTCGCCATCATCGAGATTGGCGAAGGCAAGGCAGCCATCAAGATTCTGGCTCGTTCCAGCCACGAGTACTACAAGATGTATCTCGCAACCATGATGGAGAGCTGCTTCAACATGGCAGGCATGAAGGTTGAATTCAGCGGTGCATACGGCGGCTGGAACCCTAACCCTAAGAGTGACATCCTGGAGCACGTACTGAAGGTTTACAAGGAGCAGAACGGCAAGGACGGCGTAGTTCAGGCTGTTCACGCTGGTTTGGAGTGCTCTATCATCCTGGGCAAGTATCCTCACCTTGATGTGGTTTCCTTCGGTCCTACATTGCTCAGCCCTCATACTGCAAACGAGCGCTGTCAGATTAGCTGCGTGGCTCCTTTCTGGAACCTGATGAAGCAGCTGTTGGCTGAAATTCCAGCAAAATAAGCAAGCAGAAAATTACAAAAAGATTAAAAAAGAAAGCCGGGAAAGAAATTTCTCGGCTTTTTTGTCCCTTTTCTCAATTAAAATCATTAACTTTGCAGGCGATTTCGCGAGGCTTGTCATACCGTAGTAATATACGTTACAACGACCTTGCACAAGTTTCAATTAATTATTAACAAAAATGGACGATTATCACGCGGAGAATTTCAATAATCAGTAAGGCGTGGAGATTCAGCAACCATAAAGATCGCACCAAGGCGATTCCTCAGGCTAATCTCCATACCTAAACCTTTTATTTTGTGGAGAATAGCAAACAATGAAGACTTTTTGGAATATAGACAAGAAACTGACTGTGCTCAACGAGTGGCAGCCAAATTGCTGGATACAAGTAACATGTCCAACCGACGAAGACCAGCGCCTGCTGGAAGAAGAATTCAAGATTCCTGATTATTTCCTCTCGGACATCAGCGATACTGACGAGCGTGCCCGCTACGAATATGACGACGGCTGGATGCTCATCATCCTGCGTATCCCTTACGTGAAGGAAATCCGAAGCCGTACGCCGTATACCACCGTGCCTCTGGGTATCATCCACAAGCGCGATGTGACCATAACCGTGTGCTATTACGAGACCAATATGATGATAGACTTCGTTAGCTATCAGCAGAAGCGCAACGAGGGATTCACCGATTATGTAGACATGATATTCCGTCTCTTTCTCTCCTCTGCCGTATGGTATCTGAAACGATTGAAACAAATCAACTCGCTCATCGAGAAAGCCAAGCGCAATCTGGACCACGGAGTAAACAACGAGAGCTTGATAGGACTCAGCCGCCTGCAAGACTCTCTCACCTACTTCAACACTTCAATCCGCGGCAATGAAAACCTTCTTTCAAAGCTGAAGTTCAAGTTGCAGGTGGACGAGTTGGATGCCGATTTGATTGAAGATGTCAACATCGAGATGACACAGGCGAGAGAGACGACCAGCATCTATTCCGACATTCTGGAATCAACCATGGACACCTACTCCAGCATCATCAACAACAACATGAATACCACGATGCGTACCTTGACCAGTATCAGTATCGTCATGATGTTGCCAACTCTGATTTCCTCTCTCTTCGGTATGAACCTGATTAACGGAATGGAAGAAAGCCCATACGGCTTCGCCTTCGCCCTGGTTCTCTCATTCGTAGTATCAGGTCTCTCGTGGGGCTTCCTGAGATATAAGCGACTGTTATAAAAATATAAAAAATCGAATGTCTTACAAAGATATTCGATTTTTTTATTTAAGTTTGCAAATTATTAATAATAACAATGTGTGGCCGAATCGCTTTTTAGAAAACGACTACCGGCAAAGAAACTCGAATCATAAACTAAACAAAGTGAAATGATGGACTCTCTAGAAAACGCTCTGCTGCAGCAGGGCACCATGGAAGAACCTGCCAAGAAGATATACTCTTCCAAGCAGGAAGTACTCGAAAGAGTAAAAGAAATCGCACGTAGTGCAGAAGCTCCTGTGAAAGAAGAGCTTGATTTATTAAAGACAGTTTTCTACAAGTTGCACCTTGCAGAAAGAGATGCTCAGATGAAAGAGTATCTCGCAAAAGGTGGCGACCCGGAGAAATATGTACTTCTTCCAGATGATACTGAAGAAGCCTTTAAGGCAGAAATGCAGATTATCAAGGAAAAAAGAGCTAAGATTTTCCTTGCTCAAGAAGAAGAAAAGCAAGAAAACTTAGCTAAAAAACTTGAGATTATCGAGAAGATTAAGGCAATGACTACTTCACCTGAAGAGGTTAACAAATCATACCAGGACTTCAAGGCACTGCAGCAGGAATGGAAGGAAATCAAGGCTATCCCTGCTGACAAAGCTAACGAAGTATGGAAGAACTACCAACTCTACGTGGAGCAGTTCTACGATCTTCTGAAGCTCAACAATGAAGCACGCGAATATGACTTCAAGAAGAATCTTGAAGCCAAGACTAAGTTGTGCGAAGCTGCAGAAAAACTGGCAGAAGACACCGATGTCATCTCAGCCTTCCACCAGTTGCAGGATCTCCATCAGCAGTATCGTGAAATCGGTCCTGTAGCAAAAGAACTGAGAGAGGAAATCTGGGCTCGCTTCAAGGCAGCCAGCACCATCATCAACAAGAAGCATCAGCAGCACTTCGAGGACTTGAGAGCCAAGGAGGAAAAGAACCTTGCTGACAAGACCGCACTTTGCGAAAAGGTTGAGGCCATCAACCAGACAGAATACAAGCAGGCGTCTGACTGGGAGAATGCTACAAAGGAAGTGATTGAGTTACAGAACGAATGGAAGAAGATTGGTTTTGCTCCACAGAAAATGAACGTGAAGATCTTTGAGCGTTTCCGTATCGCCAACGATACTTTCTTCAGCAACAAGGCAGAATTCTTCAAGGGACTGAAGGATCTATATGCCAGCAATATCGCCAAGAAGCAGGAGCTCGTGGAAAAGGCTAAAGCTTTAGCCGACAGCACCGAGTGGAAGAAGACCGGCGACAAACTCATCTCACTGCAAAAGGAATGGAAGAAAACAGGTGTCGTACCTCGCAAGCAGGGCGACGTTCTGTGGAAAGAGTTCCTGACTGCCTGCAACAAGTTCTTCGATGCCCGCAACAAGCAGAATGCCGGTACACGCAGCGAGGAACATACCAACCTGGAGAAGAAGCGTGCCATCATCGCGCAACTCAAGGAACTCATCGAAAATGCAGGCGAAGGCTTCCAGAAGAAAGTTCAGGAGTTGACCGCACAATACAATGCCGTTGGTCATGTTCCTTTCAAGGAGAAAGACAAGCTGTACGAAGAATACCACAGCGTACTGAACAAGGTATACAAGGAGTTGCGCATCAGCAACGGCAAGCGTCATCTCAACAACTTCAAGAACAATCTGAAGAATGTTGCAGAGCAGGGCACTAATGCCTTGGACAACGAGCGTGGCAAGTTGTTGCGTCGCTACGACCAGCTGAGAAACGAGATTACTACCTATGAGAATAACCTCGGCTTCCTCAATGCAGCCAGCAAGAAGGGCAACAGCCTCGTAGAGGAAATGAACCGTAAGGTAGAAAAACTCAAGGCAGACCTCGAGATTATCAAGCAGAAGATCAAGGCTATTGATGCCGAGAACAAATAAAACAACAAAACCCAGGGCGCTTGCCCTGGGTTTTATTGTTTATCCAAGTTTCGCATGCAAGGATTATAAACAAAAAAGCATCTTCCATTTCTGAAAGATGCTAACCTGTTGGGATACCCGGACTCGAACCAGGAATGACAGGACCAGAATCTGTAGTGTTACCATTACACCATATCCCAATAAATTCTATTAAAACCATCTTAAGTAAGCGAAGTTGGGATACCCGGACTCGAACCAGGAATGACAGGACCAGAATCTGTAGTGTTACCATTACACCATATCCCAATATGCTTAGCAAAAGAATCGGTTATGATTTCATTTGCGGTTGCAAAGGTACAACATTTTTTTGTATCTCCAAAATTTTTCCCCACTTTTTTCTAAAAAAACTCAATTTTTATCGATTTTGAGTGATTTTTCATGTAATTAGCGTATCTTTGTAGCATTAAAACAACAAGTAAAAATATAAATGAACACAATTAAGCAACTCGTAGAGACAATTAAAGAAGGTATACAAGAGAAAAAAGGTCAAGATATCGTAATCGCAGACCTCAGTGAAATAGATGGCAGCATTGCCAAATACTTCATCATCTGTCAGGGTGGCTCCCCTACCCAGGTAGAAGCCATCGCAGAATCAGTGGGCGACATCTGCCGCAAGAACTTGGGCGAAAAGCCAGTCAACGTGGCAGGACTCGGCAACGACCAGTGGGTAGCCATGGACTTCGTGGACGTACTGGTTCACATCTTCCTGCCGGAGGTGAGAGCCTATTACGATCTGGAGCACCTTTGGGCAGACGCCAAGCTTACCCATGTGCCAAACCTTGACTAAGAGGAACAGGCTTGCAGGATAAGTACAAGCAAGGATAAAGATATACATTATTATAATAAGCATATTAATATATGGAACAAAGCAACAACTTCAACAATCAAGGCGGAGGCAAGGGACCTAAGATGCCTAGATTTAACATGAACTGGCTTTACACCATTATTCTCATTGCTCTGATAGCTTTGTTTTTTAGTGGTGGTGGTGATGCCCTAGGCGGAGGTGCTGCCAAAGAAGCAACGTACACAGAATTCAAACAGTATGTTGACAAAGGCTATGTACTGAGCGTAGTGGCTAACAAAACAGAAAATACGCTTAAAATATACATCAACCCGAAATATACTCGCGATGTATATAAAATGAGCGCACAGAACGTGGGACCGAACCCATACGTAAAAGTACAATTCGGTTCTGTGGACGAAGTAGACCGGTATGGCAACCAGATGGTCAAGGAGAAGAAAATCCGTTCTTTCAGTTATGACAACAAGAAAGACAACGACTTCTGGAACCTGATTATCAGCCTGGCTCCACTGCTTCTCTTCTTCCTCTTCATCTATTGGATGTCGGGCAGAATGGGCAGCGGCATGAGCAACATGGGTGGCGGAATCTTCAACGTCGGAAAGAGCAAGGCAAAGATGTACGAGAAGGGTAATGCCATCGGCATCACCTTCAAGGACGTTGCCGGACAGGAAGGAGCCAAGCAGGAAGTACAGGAAATCGTTGACTTCCTCAAGAACCCTAAAAAATATACCGACCTGGGCGGTAAGATTCCTAAGGGCGCCCTTCTCGTAGGCCCTCCGGGAACCGGTAAGACTCTTCTGGCAAAGGCTGTAGCAGGCGAAGCAGGCGTACCTTTCTTCTCTATGAGCGGTTCCGACTTCGTAGAAATGTTCGTTGGTGTGGGCGCATCACGTGTCCGCGACCTCTTCCGTCAGGCAAAGGAGAAATCACCTAGCATCATCTTCATCGATGAGATTGATGCCGTGGGCCGTGCCAGAAGCAAAAACCCAGCTATGGGTGGCAATGATGAACGTGAGAATACCCTGAATGCCCTCCTTACCGAGATGGACGGATTCGGCACCAACAGCGGTGTCATCATCCTGGCAGCCACCAACCGCGTAGACATGCTCGACAGCGCCCTGCTTCGTGCGGGTCGTTTCGACAGAGAAATCCACGTAGATCTCCCAGGTTTGAACGAGCGTAAAGCTATCTTCCTGGTTCACCTCAAGCCTATCAAGATTGACGAGACGGTAGATGTAGACCTTCTGGCACGTCAGACTCCAGGTTTTTCTGGTGCCGACATCGCCAATGTATGTAACGAGGCTGCCCTTATCGCAGCCCGCCACGACAAGAAAGCTGTCTGCAAACAGGATTTCCTGGATGCCGTAGACCGTATCGTAGGCGGATTAGAGAAGAAGACCAAGGTGATGACTGCCGATGAGAAGCGCAGCATCGCCCTTCATGAGGCTGGTCATGCTACTATCTCATGGTTCTGCCAATATGCCAACCCTCTCATCAAGGTAACCATCGTTCCTCGCGGCCAGGCTCTTGGAGCAGCGTGGTATCTCCCTGAAGAGCGCCAGATTACCACCAAGGAGCAGATGCTCGACGAGATGTGCTCACTGATGGGTGGACGTGCCGCCGAGGAACTCTTCACGGGTCACATTTCATCAGGAGCGATGAACGACCTGGAGCGTGCCACCAAGAGTGCATACGGCATGGTAGCCTACCTGGGTATGAGCAAGACTTTGCCAAATATCTGCTTCTACAACCGGAACGAGTATTCATTCCAGCGTCCATACTCAGAGACAACAGCCCGCGAGATAGACGAAGAGGTACTCAAGATGGTGAACGAGCAGTATACCCGTGCCAAGAACATCCTGATGGAGCACAAGGAAGGTCACAACGCCCTCGCCGAGCTACTGATTCAGAAGGAAGTAATCATGGCAGAAGACGTAGAGCATATCTTCGGCAAGCGACCATGGTTGAGCCGTTCACAGGAAATCATGGAAGACGAGCAGCCAAAGATTGACGATGCAGTAAAGGAACTGCCGGAAGTACAGGCTGCCATCAAAGAGCACGAAGCGGCTAAGAAGAACGCTGACGATTCTGAGGAAACTCCAGAGAACGAAAGCGACAAGGAGAATCCTAGTGAGAATAACAACGGGAAAAATAACGAATAATAATCAGAACCATGACTGACAAACAGAAAAATCTAGTGATAAGATCCATTACAGGCGTACTCTTCGTCGCCTGTATGGTTTCTTGCTTCCTGAATCCTAGAGCGATGGTATTTCTCTTCGCCCTCATTACAGGACTTAGCATCTGGGAGTATTGCGGACTGGTAAACGGAAAGGAAGACGTAACTGTCAACCGCTTCATCACCACCGTGGCAGGCGTATATCTCTTTCTTGCCGTGGCAGGTTTCCGTACCGGCATCGTGACAAACTTCATCGTTTTCGTGCCTTACCTGCTCACCATCGTTTATCTCTTCATTGCAGAACTTTACACGGGCAACAAGGACGCCATCAACGACTGGGCATATACCATGCTTTCGCAGATGTATATCGCCCTGCCATTCTCAATGATTAACGTACTGGCGTTTGAGACATCCACATTCGACGGACAGATACATTATGACATGCTCTTGCCTTTGAGCATCTTCATCTTCCTCTGGACCAACGATACGGGTGCCTACTGTAGCGGTTCGCTCTTCGGCAAACACAAGCTGTTTCCACGTATCAGTCCAGCCAAGAGTTGGGAAGGCAGTATCGGAGGTGGCATCTTCGTCATCATTGCAGCCATCATCATCGGCTATCTGGCAAACGACGGTGCAGCTCATCGCCTGAGCATTCCAGGATGGGTAGGCTTGGGATTGGTAGTTACGTTCTTCGGCACCTGGGGCGATTTGGTAGAAAGTCTCTTCAAACGTACCCTGGGAGTGAAGGACAGTGGCACCATTCTTCCGGGACATGGTGGCATGCTAGACCGTTTCGACTCCTCCCTCATGGCAATCCCTGCAGCTGTAATCTATCTCTATACCTTGCAGCTTTTCGGATAAGTTTTTGAGACAACAAAAGTTTTCGATATAAAAGAAAAAAATCCAAGCTAGATTTGCTCTAACTTGGATTTTTTGTTTTCTATCAATTATTCCATTTCTTCCTTCTGCGTCTGGCTGAGTTGCTCAGCAGCCTGTTTAGCACGTTTCGCCTCCTCTTCAGCCAATCTTTTCGCTTCCTCCGCTTTTTTTCTTGCAGCCTCAGCAGCAGCCTCGGCCTCAGCTCTTTCCTTGGCAAGGCGGAGGAGTCGCTCTCTGCGCTTAACCAACAAGCCATGCATGATGGTTGCTGCTTCGTCAGGAGCCATCTGACTGCCAAGACGTTCGCGCACCACCTGATATTCTGCCAGCATACGTTCTCTACCCTCTTTACCTGGCAACAGCTGATAAAGCTGGTCGGCAATGGCATCTATCTTGAAACGGTCGGCAAACATTTCCTGCACCACTTCCTTATCGGCTATCAGATTAACCAGCGAGATGTACTTGCACGACATGATATGATCAAACGCAAAGCGGACAAGACGAGGCAATGGAGTCTCGTAGCAAACCACCTGAGGCACGTTGAAAAGAGCCGTTTCCAGCGTAGCCGTACCACTCGTTACCAGAGCTGCCGTAGAATGAGAAAGCAACTGATAGGTCTTGTTATGCACCATCTTGACAGGCGTTCCCTTGACAAACTGCTCATAATACTTATCCTCAATGGAAGGCGCACCAGCCAAAACCATCTGAAAATCCTCAAACCGTTCAGCTACCTCAATCATGGCAGGCAGATTATCCTTGATTTCCTGCAACCTGCTACCCGCCAACAAAGCCAGGATTGGTCTATGAATATCAAGCTGATTCTCTGTACAGAACTCCTCAAATGGCTGCTGATATCCGACACGGAATTCATTCACCTCTTGCGCAGTAGGATTACCTACATAATGTATCGGATAGTGATGCTTTTTCTCATAGAAAGGCACCTCGAAAGGCAGGATAGAGAACATCTCGGCAATGTCTCTCCGAATGCTACGGATTCGCCATTCCTTCCAAGCCCATATCTTAGGAGAAATATAATAATAAGCCGGGATATTCGTATTCTTTTTCAAGAACTTAGCGATATTGAGATTAAAGCCGGGATAATCCACCAGGATAACTACATCAGGTTTCCATTTCACGATATCATCCTTACACATCTTCATGTTGGAAAAGATGGTTCCCAGATGCAACAGAACGGGAACGAAGCCCATATAAGCCAGTTCTTTATAATGCTTCACACGAGTACCTCCCTCGGCAGCCATCAAATCGCCTCCGAAGAACCTGAACTCAGCAAATTCATCCACTTTTTTCAGTGAGCGCATCAACCTACTGGCATGCAGATCACCACTCGCCTCACCTACTATCAAATAATACTTCATGATACTTATTTTTTTACTTTGAACTTTGAGATTTGAACATTGAACTTTATGATTAGTTTTCTTGCTATAAATGAAAGGTCATTTTCTAGCAAAAGCACATCATAAAGTTCAATATTCAATGTTCAAAGTTTTTGATCCAATCATAATCCGTGACATCAATCTTAGTTGGAGTGATGGCTATATATCCATTGTTTACAGCCCACTGATCGGTATCCGTAGCCTCAGGCTCGTCATTACGGTATTCTCCTACCATCCAATAGTAATCATATCCGTGAGGATGCGTACGGTGAACCACCTCATTGATCCATGAGCCATGCGTCATCCGGCAAGCCTTGAAGCCCTTGAAAGGAGGCATGGCTGGAAAATTGACATTCAGACAGGTATACTTAGGCAAGCCTTTCTCCAACACCATTTTAACCACCTTCAGCACGCCATCACGCAAAGGCATTAAGTCAGCATTTTCATCATAGTTGCAACTACTGAAGGCGATGCTTGGAATATGCTGCATGCAACCCTCTTTCGCTACCCCCATCGTGCCGGAATAATGATTGTTGACACTCGAATTATCCCCATGATTAATACCGCCGATAACGAGATCGGGTCTGCGACCATCAAGCAACTGATCCAAAGCCAGTTTCACACAGTCGACCGGTGTTCCGCTACACGACCATACCACCACATCATCGCCCATGTTATGACGTCGCTTGAGACGCAAGGGAGTAGTAGCCGAAAAGGCACAGGCGAATCCGGAACGGGCACTTTCCGGAGCCACAACTAAGAGTTCACACCAGTCCTTCAAGAAGCTGACCAGTGTCTTGATTCCATTGGCATGATAGCCATCATCATTCGAAATTAATACTAACGGTTTCCTATTTTCCATAAAAATATCTTTCTTTTTGGTGCAAAAGTACGAAAAAACCTTTAAAGTAACACAATTCTCACATTATTTTTGTATCTTTGCCGAAAATTTACTAAGAAAATGGGAAAGATAATCGCATTAGCTAATCAAAAAGGCGGTGTCGGCAAGACTACCACCACGATAAATTTGGCTGCATCATTGGCCACTCTCGAGAAGACCGTTCTAGTGGTTGACGCTGACCCACAGGCCAACGCATCCAGTGGATTGGGAGTAGATATCAGCGAGGTTGATTGCTCTATCTATGAGTGCATCATCGACCACACGGATGTCCGTGATGCCATCTACACCACCGACATCAATGGCCTGGATATCATTCCTAGCCATATCGACTTGGTGGGAGCAGAGATAGAAATGCTGAATCTTAAGAATCGCGAGAAGGTTATCAAAAATCTTCTGGAACCTATCCGCGACGAATATGATTTTATACTCATCGATTGTTCCCCATCACTGGGTCTCATCACCGTCAACTCGCTTACAGCAGCTGACAGCGTAATTATCCCTGTGCAATGTGAATATTTCGCTCTTGAAGGAATTAGCAAATTGCTCAACACCATCAAAATCATCAAGAGTAAACTCAATCCGAAATTAGAGATCGAAGGCTTCTTGCTGACGATGTACGACAGCCGTCTTCGCCTTGCCAACCAGATTTACGATGAGGTAAAGCGACATTTCCAGGAGCTGGTATTCAAAACCGTAATCCAGCGCAATGTGAAATTGAGCGAGAGCCCTAGCCACGGTCTGCCTGTCATCCTTTACGATGCAGAAAGCAATGGTGCAAAGAACCATCTGGCATTGGCCAAGGAAATTATCAACAAGAATAGTTAAGATTTGGAAATTGAACCCTTCAAGAAAGTTCAATATTCAAAATTCAAAGTTCAAACTAAAAAATGGCAGTACACAAGAAATATAACAACGGAACAAAAAGCAATGCGCTTGGCCGCGGTCTCGATGCCCTCATATCCACAGAGGGCGTTCGCACCCAAGGCAGCAGCACAATCAATGAAATAGCCATCGATCAGATCGAGGCTAATCCCAACCAGCCACGACGCGAATTTGACGAAGAGGCTTTGCACGAACTGGCAGAAAGCATCAAGGCAATAGGCATCATTCAGCCCATCACCCTACGCCAAGTTGCAGAAAACCACTTCCAGATTATAGCAGGTGAGCGCCGCTGGAGAGCTTCGCAGTTGGCAGGACTGACCGCCATTCCTGCTTACATCCGCACCATCAGCGATGAGAACGTGATGGAAATGGCGCTCGTAGAGAACATCCAGCGCCAGGACCTCAATGCTATAGAAATCGCCCTGGCATACGAGCATCTCCTGGAGAACGAAGGAATGACACAGGAAAAGATTTCTGAAAGAGTAGGCAAAAGCCGAGCAGCCATTGCCAACTATCTCCGATTACTCAAGTTGCCGGCACAGGTACAGATGGCACTCCAGAAGAAAGAAATAGACATGGGACACTGCAGAGCCTTGCTCGCACTTGACAGTCCGTCTCTACAGATCAAGCTCTTCAAGGAGATTCAGAAAAACGGCTATTCCGTGCGCAAAGTGGAAGAAATGGTACAGCACCTGAAAAACGGTGAAGACATCGAAAGCGGCAAGAAAACGATAGCAGCAAAAGCTCAGTTGCCTGAGGAATTCACTGCCATCAAGAACCGCTTGTCACAGTTTCTTGCAACTAAGGTTCAATTCACCTGCTCGTCAAAGGGAAAAGGAAAAATTAGCATTCCGTTCGCCAATGAAGAAGAACTGGAACGCATCATGAAAGTTTTCGACCAATTGAAACAAGAATAAATGAGATTAGAAAATATCGGTATCACGGCTTTACTGCTGGTTAGCTCTACGCTTTCTTACGCACAGAAAAACAGAGAGAAGACCGATGTCAACGTACCTGCCATCGCCTCTGTCGACTCGGTAAAGATGCCTGTCGACTCTGTTCTCACTGCGCAAGACAGCAGCAACCTGGCAAAGCTCAACCAATCGCTCAAACCAGTTAAGAAAAAACGCGACTGGAGCACCTGGCACCCAGAAGCAAAAAGAGCTATGTGGATGGCGCTCGTCTTGCCGGGAGCAGGCCAAATATACAATCGTAAGTATTGGAAACTGCCTATCATATACGGCGGTTTCGTAGGTTGCGCATACGCCATCACCTGGAATAACCAGATGTATCACGACTATTCGCAAGCCTACCTTGACATCATGGACGATGATCCTAACACGCAAAGCTATAACCAGTTCTTGCACTTAGGAGCAACCATTGACGCTTCAAACATCGATCGTTACAAGGAAATATTCCGCAAAAGAAAAGATAAATTCCGCAGATGGAGAGATATGGGAGTATTTGTCATGATTGGTGTATACGCATTCTCTGTCATTGATGCCTATGTAGACGCATCGCTGTCTGAATTTGACATTTCAGACGATTTGACACTTAGAGTGGAGCCTACGGTCATGAACGACAAGCGAACCAACAATCCGTTCAAGTCAGCATCGCTCGGCTTACAATGCTCACTCAAATTTTAGCAAAATGAACAAAATATCTCTTACAACAAAATAATGACGAGAAAATAGAACAGAAAAAAAGAAATGAAGAAGATTATAATCATGGCAGCCGCCTTGCTTTTGGGATTGCAGGGCATGAATGCTCAAACAGAAAACGAAGAAAACGACGACATCATCACCGTAACTGATAAAGACGGAAAATCAGAGGAAATTGAAATTCCAGAAGGAATGGAAGACAACCTCGACAGCCTCTTACATCTTTACAATACACAGACATATCTCATGCCGGATACTTCCTGCAACTATCAGGACATCAATCCCGTATTCGATAAAGAGGTATACGTAGACCGCTTGAAGAGAATGCCTACCATCATTGAAATGCCATACAATGAAGTGGTACAGAAATTCATCGACCGCTACAGCGGTAAGCTGCGCAGATCGGTAAGCTTCATGTTGGGAGCCAGCAATTTCTACATGCCTATCTTTGAGGAAGCGCTTGAAGCATACAATCTTCCACTGGAGTTGAAATATCTCCCTGTCATCGAATCAGCCCTCAATCCTATGGCAATATCACGCGTAGGAGCCACAGGTTTATGGCAGTTTATGTTGCCAACAGGCAAGAGATATGGACTGGAAGTGAACACATTGGTAGATGAGCGCCGCGATCCGGTGAAGGCATCATACGCTGCAGCACACTATCTGAGCGACCTCTACAAGATATTCGACGACTGGAGTCTTGTCATTGCTGCATACAACTGCGGTCCAACCAATGTCAACAAGGCTATCCATCGCGCTAAGGGTAATGCTGATTACTGGAACATCTATCCATATCTTCCAAAAGAGACTCGTGGATATGTCCCAGCATTCATTGCAGCCAACTACATCATGAACTACTATTGCGACCACAATATCTGCCCAATGGTAACAGAATTGCCAGTAAAGACAGATACCGTACTGGTCAACAAGGATATTCACCTGGAACAGATTGCCCAGGTTCTCAACATCAACATCGAGCATCTCCGCAATCTCAACCCACAGTACCGTCGTGACATCATCAACGGTCTCAATAAGCCAATGGCGCTAAGATTGCCATCTACACTGATTGGTTCTTTCATCGACCAGGAAGATTCCATCTGTGCATACAAGGCAGACGAACTGTTCCTGAAGCGTACATTTGTAGATATAAACGACGCCGAGCCATCAGTCAGCCGCTCACGCAGCAGCTATAGCCGTCGCAGTAGCAGCAGTTCATCCCGCTCTTCACGCAGCAGCCGCAGCAAGAAGGGAAAGAACAAGAAAAAGACAAGAACAAAGAGTGTAACCATCAGAAACGGAGACACCCTTTCAGAAATAGCAGCACGCAATGGAACTACCGTTAAGAAGTTGCGCAAGCTTAACAAAATTAGCGGCAATCATATTCGTGCCGGAAAGAAACTCAAAGTAAAATAATAATTATAGGGAGGGTACATTATGGATGACCAGAACTTGAAAGACCTAGAAAGAGAGCAAGCTGATAATGAATTGATAGGCAATGCCTTTCAACATCTGCTCAACACCTACCTCAGTTCAAGACACAGAAAAAAGGTAGATATTGTAACCAAGGCGTTCAATTTCGCCCGCCAGGCGCACAAAGGGGTGCGCCGATTATCGGGCGAGCCATATATCATGCACCCTATCGCAGTGGCACAGATCGCTTGCGAAGAAATGGGATTGGGCTCTACCAGTATCTGTGCAGCCCTGCTGCATGACGTAGTGGAAGACACAGACTATACGGTAGAAGACATCGCCAATATCTTTGGCACCAAAATAGCCCAGATCGTTGATGGACTCACCAAGATCAGTGGTGGAATCTTCGGCGACAAGGCTTCTGCACAGGCAGAAAACTTCAAGAAACTGCTGCTTACCATGAGCGATGACATCCGCGTTATCCTCATCAAGATTTGCGACCGTCTGCACAATATGCGCACCCTCCAGTCGCAGCCAGCCAACAAGCAGTACAAGATTGCGGGCGAGACCTTATATATATATGCACCACTCGCCAACCGTTTGGGACTGAACAAGATTAAAACCGAGTTGGAAGATCTCAGCTTCAGATACGACCATCCACAGGAATATGCCAACATAGAGCATAAGCTTGCGGATACAGAAGCACAACGAGATATTCTCTTCGATAATTTTACCCATCCTATCCGTGAAGAGCTTGACAAACTGGGTGTAGAATACAAGATCAAGGCACGTGTAAAGAGTCCGTATTCCATCTGGAACAAGATGCAGAACAAGCACGTATCCTTCGATGAAATCTACGATATTCTTGCGGTTCGCATCATCGTGACACCAAAGAACAGAGCCAACGAAGTAAACGAATGCTTCAATGTCTATGTTGCCATCAGCAAGATATACAAGAGTCATCCGGACCGTCTCCGCGACTGGCTCAACCATCCAAAGGCAAACGGCTATCAGGCGCTTCACGTTACCCTGATGAGCAAACTGGGTAGATGGATTGAAGTGCAGATCAGGAGCGACCGCATGGACGAGGTGGCAGAGAAAGGCTTTGCTGCTCACTGGAAGTACAAGGAAGGTGGTGAATATACCGAGGACGAGAACGAATTGAACGACTGGCTGAGCACCATCAAGGAGATTCTGGACGATCCGCAACCAGACGCCATGGACTTCCTCGATGCCATCAAGCTGAACCTCTATGCTTCGGAAATCTTCGTATTTACTCCTAAGGGAGAAATCAAGACAATGCCGGCTGGATGTACGGCGCTCGACTTTGCCTTCCAGATACATACCTTCCTGGGAAGCCACTGTATAGGAGCCAAGGTAAACCACAAGCTGGTGCCATTGAGCCACAAGCTGCAAAGTGGAGACCAGATAGAAATCCTCACATCCAAGAGTCAGCATGTACAGCAGGCATGGGTCAATTTTGTCAGCACAGCCAAGGCAAAGAGCAAGATTCAAGCTATCCTGCGCCGCGATTCCAGAGAAATCCAGAAAAAGGGCGAAGGCATTCTCCTGGATTGGCTGAACAAGAACGGCATGGAAATGACAACATCGGTCATCGACCGTCTCTGCGAATACCATAATATCCAGAAGCATGAAACCTTTTTCCAGTCTCTTGGCGACCATTGCATCATTTTGGGCTACAAGGATTTGGATGAGCTCTTAGGAAAAAACAAAAAGCCAAAGCAAACCTCCAGCTGGCGCAACTATATTCCATTCCTTGGCAAAACCAAAGACAAGGAACAAGCTGAAGGAACTGTCAAGCCGCAAGAGTTGTTTATTGTAGGCAAGGATTTCAATAAGAAGAAACCGCTCATCATTACAGAAGAGAACATCAATCAGTTTATCTTCACAGACTGTTGCCATGCCATTCCAGGTGATGATATCATGGGGTACATTGACAACAAGAACCGCATCGAGATACACAAACGCTCATGCTCTGTGGCTGCAAAACTGAAGTCCAGCTACGGCAACCGCATCGTTGATGCAAAATGGGATATGCACAAGAAGCTGCTCTTCGATGCAACCATTGAAATCAAGGGTATCGACCGCAAGGGTATGCTGCTTGATGTGAGCAAGGTTATCAGCGACCAGCTCGGCATCAATATCCATAAGCTCACTATCAGTAGCGACAATGGTATCTTTGATGGTACCATAGAACTCCGCATCCACGATCGTGAGGAGGTAAAGATCATCATGGATCAGCTCAAAAAGATTGAGGACTTGCAGGAAGTACAGAGAATCCGATAATCAGATAGTTAGAAGTTAGGAGTTGGAAGTTTTCACTTCCAGCTTCTAACTTCCATCATATTTAATCATAAACAACAAACTTAAAAACAATGAAAAAATTATTCTTATCATTTTTGATGATGTTGACCCTATTGCCTTTGGCAGCAGCCAACAAGTATGATAATCCCGACACGATTGTAGTATCTCGTGATGGTACCGGCGAATTCCGCACCATCGACGAAGCTATCGAAGTTTGTCGTGCCTTCATGGAATACACCAAGGTAATCTATGTAAAGAAAGGAGTTTATAAGGAAAAGCTCATCATCCCTTCATGGCTCACCAACATCATCATCTGCGGTGAAGACCGTGACCAAACCATCATCACATGGGACGATCATGCCAACATCAAGATGCCTGCAGGTGGACTCGATTCAGAATCTGCAGTAAAGGGCAAACCGATGGGTACATTCCGCACTTATACCCTGAAGGTACAGGGCAGTTACATCACCCTGAAGAACATCACGATTGAGAACAATGCTGCCAAACTGGGACAAGCAGTCTCCCTGCATCTTGAAGGCGATCATATCCTCGTTCAGAACTGCCGTCTGCTGGGCAATCAGGATACCGTTTATACAGGTATAGCCAACAACCGTTCAGCTTTCTACGATTGCTATATTGAGGGAACCACCGATTTCATCTTTGGTCCGGGAAGAGCATGGTTTGAGAATTGTGAGATTCGCAGCAAGGCCAACAGCTACATCACTGCTGCCTCTAGCCCAGCCGGTCAGGAATTTGGCTATGTATTCAACAAGTGCAAACTTACCGCCGAGCCAGGCGTAGACAAGGTTTATCTGGGCAGACCATGGCGCCCTTATGCAGCTACCCTCTTCATGAATTGCGAAATGGGTAGTCACATCCGTCCTGAAGGATGGCACAACTGGGGCAAGCAGAGCAACGAACAGACAGCCCGCTACAGCGAGTACAACAACCATGGTGCTGGTGCAGCAACCAAGGGCAGAGTAGCCTGGAGCCATCAGCTCACCAAGAAAGAAGCAGCTAAAGTTACCATCAAGAATGTCTTCGGTGAAGAAGCGTGGTAACCCTAGCTAATCATAAAGTTCAATGCTCAATGTTCAAAATTCAAAGTACTACACCAGCCCATCGAGCTGCTTTTTGAGTTCCTTGAGCTGATCTCTCACAGATATAAGGGTGTCGAGAACGTCAGATGACTTCTCGGCACCCGCTCTGTTTTGACTCAGATACTTACGTGCCGCAGCAATCTTCAATCCCTTCACCTTAATGAGGTTATAGATCAGCTTTACCTGTTCAATATCCTTCTCGGTATATTGACGAACCTTGTTTCCGGAAACCTTTGGTTTCAGAAAAGGGAACTCCTTCTCCCAATATCTCAAAGAAGATTCATTAACACCTATTTCTTCTGCCACTTCCTTGATTGAATAGTATAATTTTGCTGGTTTATCTGAATTTATAGCCATTTTTTCCGTCTTTAATTTCAAAAATAATTAATTTAGTTGCAAAATTAAACAATTCTTCTTATCTTTGCAAAGAATTTCGAAAAAAAATAAAGATCAAGACAAAAATAATATGATGACAGCTAATGAAGTGCGCGAATCCTTCAAGAAATTCTTCGAAGGTAAGGGCCACAAAATTGTTCCATCAGCACCTATGGTTATCAAGGATGACCCAACGCTGATGTTTACAAACGCTGGTATGAACCAGTGGAAAGACATCATCCTCGGTACGAAAGACCCAGGCAAGGATGTTCGTCGTGTTGATACTCAAAAATGTCTCCGTGTAAGCGGTAAGCACAACGACCTCGAAGAGGTGGGTCACGATACTTACCACCACACCATGTTCGAGATGCTCGGTAACTGGAGCTTTGGCGACTACTTCAAGGAAGGCGCCATCGATATGGCTTGGGAATACCTGACCGGAGTGTTGAAACTCAACCCTGCCGACCTCTATGTTACCGTATTCGAGGGTAGCAAGGAGGAAGGTCTGGAACGCGACAACGAGGCAGCTGGTTACTGGGCTAAGCACGTGCCAGCCGACCACATCATCAATGGTAACAAGCACGACAACTTCTGGGAGATGGGCGATACAGGTCCTTGCGGTCCTTGCTCAGAGATTCACGTGGATTCACGTACTCCAGAGGAGAAGGCTCAGGTGCCTGGCCGCGAATTGGTGAACAAGGATAACCCACAGGTCATCGAAATCTGGAACATCGTGTTCATGCAGTACAACCGCAAGGCTGATGGTTCTCTCGAACCACTCCCAATGCACGTTATCGATACAGGTATGGGCTTCGAGCGCTTGGTTCGCATGTTGCAGGACAAGCACTCTAACTATGATACAGATATCTTCCAGCCAATCATCAAGGAAATCGAGGCTATCTCTGGCAAGAAGTATGGCTTCACTACTCCTACTGGTGAGAATGGTGAGGGTAAGGATGAGCAGGAGAAGATCGACATCGCTATGCGTGTTTGCGCCGACCACCTCCGTGCCGTAGCCTTCTCTATCGCCGACGGTCAGTTGCCAAGCAATGCCAAGGCTGGTTACGTAATCCGCCGTATCTTGCGCCGTGCCGTACGTTACGCTTACACATTCCTCGGTCAGAAGCAGGCATTCATGTACAAGCTCGTCAATGTTTTGGTAGAGCAGATGGGTGCAGCCTTCCCAGAGTTGCCAGCTCAGCAGGAGCTCATCACCCGTGTGATGAAAGAGGAAGAGGATTCATTCCTCCGCACCTTGGAGAAGGGTATCAACCTCCTCAATGGCGATATGGACGAGCTCAAGGCTCATGGCGAGACTCAGCTTGACGGCGTGAGCGCATTCCGCCTCTTCGATACCTACGGTTTCCCTCTCGACCTGACAGAGCTTATCTGCCGTGAGAATGGTTACACAGTAGATGCTGCAGGCTTCGACGAGGAGATGAAGAAGCAGAAAGAGCGTGCCCGCAATGCTGCTGCCGTAGAGAATGGCGACTGGGAGGTTTTGAAGGAAGGCGACCAGAACTTTGTGGGTTACGACTATACAGAATATGAGTGCCACATCCTGCGCTACCGCAAGGTGACTCAGAAGAAGAACTCTTTCTATGAGTTGGTACTCGACAACACTCCATTCTATGGTGAGATGGGTGGACAGGTTGGCGACAAGGGTGTACTCGTTAACGAGGATGAGACCATCCAGGTTATCGACACCAAGCGCGAGAACAACCAGAGCATCCACATCGTAAAGGAGTTGCCAAAGGATGTAAACGCTGATTTCATGGCTTGCGTTGATATCGAAAGCCGCGAGGGAAGCGCTGCCAACCATACAGCTACCCACTTGCTCGACTACTGCCTGAAGCAGGTTTTGGGCGAGCACGTAGAGCAGAAGGGTTCTTATGTAGATAAGGACACCTTACGTTTCGACTTCTCTCACTTCCAGAAGGTAACTGATGAGGAGCTCCGCAAGGTAGAGCACATGGTAAACAAGATGATCCGTGCCGACTACGCACTGGATGAGCACCGCGATACTCCTATTGAGGAGGCTAAGGAGCTTGGCGCTATCGCCCTCTTCGGCGAGAAGTATGGCGACAAGGTTCGTGTGGTTCGCTTCGGTCCATCTGCTGAGTTCTGTGGTGGTATTCACGCCAAGAGCACTGGTAAGATTGGTTTCTTCAAGATTATCTCTGAGAGCAGCGTAGCAGCCGGCATCCGCCGTATCGAGGCTTTGACTGGCAAGGCTTGCGAGGAGGCTATCTACGGTTTGCAGGATACCATCGTAGCCTTGAAGGGCTTGTTCAACAACGCCAAGGATCTTGAGGGTGTCATCAGAAAGTACATCGACGAGCACGATGCCTTGAAGAAGGATGTTGAGAAGTTCCAGGCTCAGGCTGTGGAGCGTGCCAAGGATAAGCTTGTAGAGAATGCAAAAGAAATCAACGGTGTGAAGGTTGTTACAGCCGTATTGCCAATGGAGCCATCAGCTGCCAAGGATTTGGTATTCAAGGTTCGCGAGGCATTGCCTGAGAACATGATCTGCGTGGTAGGTTCTGTTTATAACGACAAGCCTATGCTCAGCGTAATGTTCAGCGATGATATGGTTAAGGATCACGGCTTGAACGCTGGCAAGATGATTCGCGAAGCTGCCAAGTTGATTCAGGGTGGCGGTGGCGGTCAGCCTCACTATGCTCAGGCTGGCGGTAAGAACAAGGACGGCTTGAGCGCTGCAGTAGATAAGGTTGTAGAGTTGGCTCAGCTGTAATCAGCTTCCACAAATGAATATTTGATAGAGTTATCTTAACTCTTATATATAATAAGGTATAAAGGGTTGCAATCCATCTTTTCGAGGATTGCAACCCTTTTTCTATTGACATTAGAGGAGTCTCCATGTCATAATTATCAATTTATGATAATCATCAAATGATAAAATTCCTTATTTCATTATCATTTTATGATAATCACTTTATGATAATCGGAATAAAAGTTGTATCTTTGCAGAAGATAAGCTACACTCGGCAATTTGTAAGCAAGCTTACATTGCGCTCGTTTGCATTATCTTTGCAAAAGAATTGCAAACGTTGAATATATAATAAGGTATAAATATGGTAATGAAGAATCCTTTTGTAACAAATGGTTACGCCGGTCCGGAATACTTCTGCGACCGTGTGGAAGAAACCCTGCACATCACAGAGATGCTGACCAATGAGAATAATATGGCTCTGATTTCCCCTCGACGTATCGGAAAGACAGAGCTGATTCACCATTGCTTTGCCCAGCCAGTCATCCAAAAAGATTATTATACTTTCATCATAGACATCTATTCAACCAATTCCGTCAGCGACCTGGTCAATATGTTCGGCAAAGCCATTATTGATGAACTTCGCCCTAAAGGCAGAAGCGCTTGGGAGAAATTCCTGATAGCACTCTCTTCTCTCCGTTCAGAAATCTCTTTCGATATCAACGGGGCTCCAGTTTGGGGAATAGGCATCGGCAACATAGTAAATCCCGAAATTACGCTTGATGAGATATTCTCTTATCTCAACCAAGCCGACAAGCCATGTCTTGTTGCCATCGACGAGTTTCAGCAAATCACCAACTATGCCGACAACCGCATAGAAGCTTTACTCCGTACCTACATTCAGCGTTGCACCAATGCCCACTTCATCTTCTCGGGTTCTCACCGCCATCTGATGGCAGAAATGTTCACATCTCCTGCCCGCCCATTCTATCAGAGCGTGACGCTGATGAACCTGAAGCCTCTGGATGTGGAGAAATACAAGGAGTTTGCCACAGCCAAGTTCGAGGAGCGCAACAAACATCTAGATACTGCCATTATCGGAGAACTCTTCGCCCGTTTCGGTGGTGTCACTTCATACATCCAGCGAGTAATGAATGTTCTCTTCCTCAAGACTCCCGAGCAGGGTACCTGTACTCTGGATATGGTAGATGACGCCATCAACTACAATCTCAACATGGCATCAGACACCTACGAGACCCTTCTGCGCCAGATGCCGGAAAAGCAGCGCAATGTCTTCATCGCCATCTCTGCAGAAGGCGAAGCCAGAAGCGTAAAGAGCGGAGCCTTCGCAAAGAAATATCATCTCCCGTCGCCAAGCTCCGTAAATTCCGCTCTGAAGGGATTGCTGGAGAAGGATTTCATCACCCAGCAGGATGATGCCTACGTGGTATATGACCAGTTCTTCGATTTGTGGCTGAAGAAGTATCTGAAATAGTATAAGGTGATTCCAATATTTTTTGCTACCTTTGCACCCAAATTTAAATATATATTCAATATGGCTATCATAAAGACAGTAGAGGGAAAGACTCCCCGTTGGGGAAAGAATTGTTTTATCGCTGAGAATGCCGTACTGACCGGTGACTGCATTCTTGGTGATGACTGCAGCATCTGGTATAGTGCAGTATTGCGCTCTGACGTGGATGCCATCAGATGTGGAAACAGGGTAAATGTGCAGGATTGCGCCTGCATCCATCAAACCGGTACGATGCCTTGCATCCTGGAGGATGATGTATCTGTGGGACATGGTGCCATCGTCCACGGAGCCACAGTCAGAAAAGGCGCACTCATCGGTATGAATGCCACTGTGCTTGACAAGGCTGACATTGGAGAAGGGGCTATTATTGCTGCAGGTGCTGTAGTTACCCATGGCACCAAGGTTCCTGCACATGAGATTTGGGCGGGTATTCCAGCCAGGAAAGTAAAGGCCTGTGCTCCCGGCCAAGCCGAGGAGTTTGCCAAGCATTATTCCGGATATATCAAGGACTGGTATCTGAAGGAAGATTGATAGAAAGGTATCTTGGCAAGGAGACTATCATCGTATTAGTAGGTTAACGACGTGTAGTAAAAGCTGCATGATGAAGATGATTCGTGACCGTAAAACAAAAATGCGCCCGCACAATACGGACGCATTTCTGTTTTTATAAAATTACCACCAACAGCAGAACAGCAGTGATACTCCCTTCTTCAACTTCTTTCGAGGCTTCCTGTTCTGTTTGTTCTAGGCGATGGCAGGAGAAAGCACTCCCATAGAAGATAGAGTTCTATCTTTCCACCTTGAATATGGCGGCACTTATGCCTGAAGCTTTAATCACATCAGTCTTTCTTCCTGATTTATACACAACCTTTCCTGTGGAAAGAACAGAAACAGACTTACCACCTACGGAGCTGATATTGAGAGAGGCTGCCTTGACACCAGGATTCACGACAACAACATACTTCTCCTCACCCAAAGTACGCTCATATACCATCGGATATTCCTGCCCCTTCTGGTTCAGAAGCTTCCAATCACCCTCATTGTCAAGAGCCTTTGCAGAATGACGCAAAGCGGTCAACTTACGGGTATATGACAACAGAGAATTCTGATCTCCCTGCTGAGCTTCAACGGTCAACTTTCCGTTTTCCGTATCTACAGGAAAGTAAAGCTTATCGGGTGCACTCGTAGAGAATCCGGCATTCTTGCCCTTGGTCCACTGCATCGGAGTACGGGTACCCGAACGCTCATTGCTACCCTCCTTGTTAGGGAGATTCATCTGATACTTCATACCAATCTCATCACCATAATAGATAAACGGAATACCTGGCATGGTGAGGAAGAAGGTCATCGCTACCTTCAGCTGGTCTGGCGTGTTGCGGGTACCGATGTTAGGACGCTGGTAATCGTGGTTGGCAGATGGAACAGCGATGTAGCCGAGATTCTTGGTGGCATTATATGCCTTGGTATAGTTCACGCTAAATTCCTTAAGCGAACCCTTGCCCTGCTTGTCAAAATAGCAGTTCTGGTAACTCTGCTCCCACTTGCCCCATGGAGTCTTGCGGTCGAAGAACAGAGAGGCATATCCCTTGAGACCGAAATGGATGTAGAAATCGATGTTGAAGCCGGCAGGAATGGCTTGCTGCGGATTAGCCCACTCAGAAATCAAGACGGTCTCTGGATAATACTTATCCTTCCAGGCACGCATCTCCTTCCAGAGGTTGGAAACCTCCTTCTTGTCGGGGTCGTTCTTGATAAGCGATGACGCCATATCTACACGGAAGCCATCCACACCCTTATCAAACCAGAAAGCCATAATGTTACGTATTTCCCTGCGGACAGCCTGTGGTCCTGGAGCATCTACGCCCTGCTCCCAAGGATGATTTGGATCTGGATGAGCAAAACCATAGTTCAAGGCAGGCTGGCACTCGAAGAAATTCTTCTCATAATACTTGGCACGAGGAGCATTAGCCTCCACATATCTGCCTCGGGTACTAGACTCCGGACTTGCCTCCTGATGACGAGCTTCTATTTCTTTCTTCTCACTCTCAGGGATATCATTCATCCAGATATAATAGTCGCTGTAACGCTGGTTAGGATCTTTCTCGGAAGACTCCTTAAACCACGAACACTTGGTGCTGGAATGTCCTGCCACCAGGTCGAGACAAACCTTGATGCCACGCTTATGGGCCTCATTGACCAAAGTAACCAAATCGGTATTGGTACCGAATCGAGGATCCACCTTGTAGAAATCGATGACATCATAGCCACCATCAAACCATCCCGACTCAAAGATTGGATTGAGCCAGAGGGCGTTCACACCCAGCGACTTGATGTAATCCAACTTGGAAGTGATACCCGGCAGATCGCCAATACCGTTGCCATCAGTATCCATATAGGAAGATGGATAAATCTGATAGAAAAGTGCATCACTCAACCAAGCCGGTCCCTTCTTCTGTTCTGCCTGAACAGAAAGTGTGGTTGCCGCCAAAGCAGCAACCAACAGCATTTTATTCATTCTTTTCATAAGCAACATTATTAATTCAAAAAAACTTTCTTTCATAATAACTCAAAATTCTGCATTTTATTGTGCAAGAATGCTAATTGCAAATCCGCCATCTGCAACAGAGTTCAACTTCAAGACAGACTTGCTGGTCACAGTCTTCTTGGTGATGACATAAGCCTGAGAATTGGTCTTGTAGTTGGCATTTTTGCGATTGCAAATTTAATAGTTTTTTTCGAACTTTCCTAACCCCATTAATAGAATAGTGGAACGAAAACAACCCTAGAACGCAATAACAGCCTCATTAACAAAAGGTTTTCATAATCTTCCATACCATTGAAAGTGGATGGAATAAACATACAACACTATTTATCAGGCACTTATAAAAATCACAGATGATATTTTTCCACTTTTCCTTTGCAAGCACTTGGTTTATACCTTATTATTTAGTAACTTTGCATCCGAAAATGACAGATACGCATTTTCATAACTAACAATTTAATTTTCATAAGAAATAATATTCACAAGAAACATGAAACACTTCATTCTATCCTGCGCACTGTCGATGGCGGCTATAGCCACCTCCAGCGCACAACAAACAGGTCAGTTGCCCGTCTATCTCGACAACACCAAACCTGTAGAACAACGCATCGACGATGCCATTGCCCGAATGACACTTCAAGAGAAGATTCGCATCATTCATGCACAGAGTAAGTTTTCCTCTGCAGGAGTTCCCCGTTTGGGATTTCCAGACTTCTGGACAGATGACGGTCCTCATGGTGTTCGCCCTGATGTACTGTGGGACGAATGGGAGCAGGCTGGACAGACCAATGACTCCTGCGTAGCCTTTCCTGCCCTCACCTGCCTGGCAGCATCCTGGAACCCACAGATGAGCAGAATCTATGGAGAAGCATTAGGCGAAGAGGCACTGTATCGAGGAAAAGACATGATTCTAGGTCCTGGCGTGAACATCTATCGCACCCCATTGAACGGACGCAACTTCGAATATATGGGTGAAGATCCTTACCTGGCAAGCATCATGGTTGTACCTTATATCCAAGGATTACAGTCTAAGGGAATATCAGCCTGCGTAAAGCATTACTGCCTCAATAACGACGAGGAATACCGTCATCAGGTAAACGTCATCATGAGCGACCGTGCCCTCCATGAAATCTATCTCCCAGCCTTCAAGGCTGCTGTAGAGAAAGGAAAGACTTGGGGAATCATGGGTGCTTATAATCTTTACAAGAACGAACACAACTGCCACAACCAGTGGACACTGAACAAGATTCTGAAGGGCGACTGGAAATATGACGGCGTAGTGGTAAGCGACTGGGGAGGCGCACACGATACCGACCAAGCCGTGAAGAACGGGCTCGACATAGAGTTCGGCACATGGACGAACGGATTGACCATGGGTGCCAGCAATGCCTACGATAATTACTACCTTGCCGTACCATATATAAAAGGTATCCAGGAAGGTAAATACACCACCAAGGAATTGGATGAAAAGGTGCGCCGCGTATTGCGCCTCTTCTATCGCACCACCATGAATCCGAACCGTCCTCATGGTTTCCTCTGTTCTGACAGCCACTATGCAGCAGCCAGACAGATTACCGAAGAAGGCATCGTACTGCTCCAGAACAAGAACCATGTGCTTCCCATCAATACCCAGAAAGCACAACGTGTTTTGGTAGTAGGAGATTCAGTTGACTTGCAAGTTTGGCTATACGTCCCTCACGCACTGCCACATAACGAGGCGACTGCAGGATGGCTTCATACAGACATAGATAAAGAGAATCTAAATTATACTTTGCAGCATTGGCTATATGCGTCAACAGCAACAAGCATATCAGTAAGAACCATCTATTCTTCATTATTTGTTACGCTTTAAGAATTTGTATATAGGTTTGATTTTTTTTTATCATTTTCAACTTTTGGACTTTCTTTTCAGAATGCCGATGCAAATATTATCATTTTTTCAGATAACGCCAAAACTTAAGGATAATATTTTACCTTTTCCCACTATTTTACATCCACTTTTTTATCTCGCACATCAAACCATAACCATCTCATTATCAAATAATTTCCTTCATTAGCAGAAAAACTAATCCATTTTTTCACCCTTTATCCTATGTGGGCTCCAGTTTTTATTACTTTTGCAAAACAATGTCATTCTTTTTTGCTGTTAAATACCGTTAATACAATAAACCATCTCGGATTTTAGAAGTCCAAATGATGGTTTTGGTAGAAACCATGACTCACTTCGTGTCGAATTAATTCCATTTTAGTGTCATACTTATTGGGTATAAAAATTAATAATAAGAATAACAGGAGAAAATCCGATGAAAAATTTTATGAGAAATTATTCAGAGAAACTGCAACAACTACTTTGCCTGCTGGCATGTGTGCTGATGATTGCGGCTGTCAGTATCCGAAGAGACGGCAAGGTGACCGGATGCTATGTGAATCAGCAACAGACGGTAGCGCCAAAGACAGAGCCAATGGCTGTGCTTGAAGATGGTTCTGTACGATTGAATACTACAGAACTAGGAAAAGACATTGTAGGCTACGGAGGCACTGTACCATTGGAGATTACCTTGCAGAATGGCAGGGTAAAGAGTATCAGAGCACTTGCCAATTCTGAGACTCCCGATTTCTTTACTGAGGCTTCTGCCCTTCTTACTAAATGGAATGGGCAGACTATAGAAGATGCACAAAAGATGAAGGTGGACGCCGTGTCTGGTGCGACGTTCTCTTCAAAGGCAATCATCGGAAACGTGCAGCGAGGTCTTCAGTATGCAGCCAAGAATCCTGTAAAGACATCAGTATGGTCAGAGTTTGATTTCTCTGCCAAGGCTATAGCCGGACTAATTGTTGTGCTCATGGCAGCCATCGTACCGCTTTTCATTAAGAACAGACGATATAGGATAGCTCAGCAAATCCTGAATGTCATAGTGCTTGGATTCTGGTGCGGTTCTTTTCTGAACTATACATCAATCATCAGCTATATGTCAAATGGCATGAACGTAGTGGCATTGATAGTGCCGGTCATCATGCTAATCACGGCATTCGTATATCCTCTCTTCGGCAAGAAATCATACTATTGTACGCATGTGTGTCCCTTCGGTTCTTTGCAGGAACTTGCAGGAAAATGCGTTGGATATAAAGTCAGAATGAAACCAACGACAGCCAGACGACTGGATATGTTCCGCCAGATTCTCTGGGCCATACTCATGCTATGCTTGTGGACAGGTATATGGTTCGACTGGATTGATTATGAGCCCTTTTCAGCCTTTGTATTCCAATCGGCATCATGGGTGGTCATTGCCATTGCCATAACCTTCGTGGCACTCTCAACGGTAATCATGCGACCATACTGTCGCTTTGTCTGTCCTACAGGTTCGCTCTTGAAATACAGTCAATATTCTATTTTAAAGAAAAAGAAATAGAAATAAACCGGTCATTAGAACGCATGATAAACGATGCATTCTGACGGCCGGTTTTTGCTTGGTATGAACTTTCAAAAATCAAAAATATGCAGAATCCAATAAGTATCATGCAGAGGATATCAAGAAGACACCTCTCTTCATCTTTGTCTGCGCTGATACCACCCGTATGGCAGAGGGACAGGGCAAGGAACTCTGGGTACAGGATTTGTCGGCAGTTTCCGAGAATATTCTCCTGGCAGCTCATGCCATGGGATTGGGAGCCTGCTGGACAACCATCTATCCTATCCAGAAGAAAGTGAATGGCATTTCCAGAACATTGAATTTGCCTGGCAATCTGATTCCGCTGAATGGCATCATCATCGGTTATCCTGACGAGCCGGAGCAGCCAAAGGATAAGTGGGACACCAAGAAGATTACCTACGGAAAACCGAACTAGGGAATACCTAAAAATGATGATTTTTGAAAGCGGCTTTGTCTGTTACAGAATTATTTTGTAATTTTGCGCAATATTATCAAGGATATAACAAATATAATTATGAAGAAAAGAACATTGTTTTTAGCAGCAATATTAAGTATGGGAATGGTTAGCAGCATGATTGCAACAACCAGAAGCTCACACTCTGAGGTAATGACCAAGGAAGCTGATGGTACTTACATCATCAATACCACCACGCTGTGTAAAGACGTAAAAGGATTTCGTGGCAATACGCCCCTTTCTATCTATATCAAGAAAGGAAAAATAGTAGAGATTAAGCCGCTTGCCAACAAGGAGACTCCCAACTTCTTCAATAAGGTAAAACAGGGTTTGCTCAACAAATGGAATGGCATGAAGGTCAGCAAGGCTGCTACTGTCCAGGTAGATGGCGTTACGGGTGCCACCTTCTCCAGCAAAGCCGTAAAGGAAAATGTAAAGCGTGGCATTGCTTATTACCAGAAGCATAAGTAGGGAAAGGATTAGGTGACAATACTGCGTTAAATTAACATTTAATCGTCTGTAAATCAATAACTTATATTAAGAAATGCTTATGAAAACTTAACTATTAAAAGTTGGTCAAGTCGCTGATTTTCAGTAACTTTGTAAATCACAACAAATACAATATTACATGAATACAGGACTTGACCAATATATGGATATCTTTAAAGATGCAGTTGAAGATTCTGCTGCAAAGTTAACAAAAAGTTTCGAGAAAAAGGTTCCTGCACATGAGATTTGGGCAGGTATTCCAGCCAAGAAGGTGAAGGCTTGCGCACCCGGACAAGCCGAGGAGTTTGCCAAGCATTATTCCGGATACATCAAAGGCTGGTATCTTAAGGAAGATAAATAATCACTTTATGATTATCATAAAATGAGAATAAAACGCCATTTTTTATCTTTTATAGAAGATAAAAGCAAAATATTTAGGATTTTCATCCTTTATAAAAGATAAAAATCGTATATTTGCAGAAAATTTCATTTATAAGTGATAAAAATATGGCAACTATTATTCGTCAATCATATATCGACAAGATAGAAAAGTATCTTGGAAAGGAGACCATCATCGTATTAGTAGGTCAACGTCGTGTAGGTAAAAGCTGCATGATGAAAATGATTCGTGACCGCAAGAAGGCAGATGACAGCAACAATATCATCTTTATAGATAAGGAGAAAAGAGAGTTTGACAACATTCAGACCTATCAGGATCTCAACGACTATATCGGAGAGCACTTTTTATCTGATAAACATAACTATATCCTTATCGATGAGATACAAGACATCAGGGAATTTGAACGCTCCATCCGAAGTTATCGTACAGAACCCAACACCGACATTATTATCACAGGTAGCAATGCTCGCATGCTGAGCAATGAACTGAGCACTCTCATCGGTGGCAGATATAAGGAAATCTATATCCAATCGCTGAGCTATAACGAGTTTTTGGAATTTCATCAACTATCAGATAATGACGAAGCACTTGCTCTGTACATTCTGTATGGTGGCCTGCCTGGTCTGGCAAAGATAGGACTGGAAGAGGATGATGCACGTGAATACCAGATGGATATTTACCATACCGTCTTACTTAAGGATGTCATTATGCGCAACCAGATAAGAAACGTGCCATTCTTAGAGAATTTAGTACGTTTCCTCGCAGACAACACCGGTAAGTTGATTTCCGCCAACAGTATCGCCAAATATATGAAATCACAAGGCGAATCTATAACGTCCACAGCTATCATCAATTACATATCCTTCCTTTGCGAAGCCTATATCCTGCACAAGGTGAACCGCTATGACATCCGCGGCAAACGTATCTTTGAAACCAACGATAAGTTTTATTTTGAAGACAACGGCATTAGAAATGCCATTGCCGGGGGAACACGTGAAGGAGACATCGAGAAAGTGATAGAGAATATCATATATCAGAACCTCATACGCTTGGGCTATCAAGTTTATGTAGGACAACTGCAAGCTGGAGAAATCGACTTTGTATGTACCAAACCAGGCGGCGAACGCATCTACGTGCAAGCTTCCTACATCATAGCCGACGATGCAACCAGAGAGCGTGAGTTTGGTAATCTCCGTGCTATCAAGGACAACTATCCGAAGTACGTTATCTCCATGACCCCTCTGCTCACCAAAAATGATGATGACGGCATCACGCACCTGCATCTACGCAAATTCCTGACAGAAGGAATATAAATAACAGGAATTTCTCAGATTGGGCACACAGTGTGTTCCCGATCTGAGGATTCTTTTATTCCTCCCCATTCAGGCATTCGCCCGTCTCATAACTCTTCGTCATATCCTTTAAGATATCAATCATCTCCTGCCTCAAGCTCTCGGGCTTCAGTACAATGATATTTCTGCCATGCCATAACAGTTCCTGAAGGAAATCACGGCTGGGGCGAACGGTGAGGGTATATTCCCGATACATTCCGTCTTTCGACTCCTTTACTTTCTGCTGACTCTCGTGCAGCGGAACCTCCTCGATATAATTGTATTCCGGATAGAAGGCACGGATGCGGATTTTCTCCACGGGCACATTTTCCATCCGATAGATGCCAAAGCAATCTTCATAATAATTCTCTGGAGTCAGGAACTTCTTCATCTTTGCCGACAACGGATGCTTCTCGCAAATAAGCTTCAGAAAACTGATGCGGTCGAAAGGAAGAACCCGAACAAGCTTCTTCTCATCCTGTTCAGCACTTGAATTGGCTTTCCCTTCGGACGCCGAACGTTGTTTCTTCACTCCCACAACGTACCACCGTTGTTTGAAGTATCTCACGAAAGCCGGTTGTAGCACGATATCGCTCTCTGCCCCGAACCCCGAAACGTATTTAAACTTCAGCAGATATTGCTTATCTATCGCTGCAAGAATATCATCCAGATATTCCGTGTTGTATGGCGGTGTATCGAGCATCACCTTATTGTGAAACTTCAGCATATCACCTAACGAAGCCAACCGCAGGGAACTCAGCATCCATTCCGTCACATCATCATTAGCGATCGGATCACGCTTCAGATAATACCGATAGCCGTCGCTCTTGTCGCATTCCACAGTAATACCAAACTGCGACTGGATATTTTCACGATAACGATGAAAGGTACGTTTGTCCAGCTCATCCTCATCCTGATTAGCGTTGGCATCACGCCACTCATTAGCAATCTCCTCAAAGGTAAGATGCTTACGATCCAAGAGGCCTATCAGCCAACTATAGAATTTTACACGATTGTCCATAATCTCTAAAAATCTAATGAATATTTACGAGAAATGCCTAAAAAGAAAAGGAGAAAAGATAGCCAACAAAATGGTAATGCTAAATGCTGGCGTTTCTGACTTTTGTCATATACCAATGCGCGATACACTTGTGCCCGATGCTTGAAATGAACTGTGAACAAACTCGTCTCTTTGCATGAAACACATGAATTTTTAATAATGCTAACACAGACCTATTGCCTGATGTCAGTTTCTTGCTGCCTCTATCTTTTCTCCGAAAATTTTGATCTACTCAATGAAAATTTCAATCCTCGCTCCATTATCGGGGCAAGTCTTGCAAATCTACCAAATCTACAGTCCAGTTCAAACTCTGAATTTTCAGGTCGAGTTCCCGATACTGCTTGGCATAGGTATCAGCCTCCTTACGAAGAGCCTTTATATCTATGGTTCTAACATATTTCAGTTCGTTTCTGCCAAAGCGAGTATCGTTGGCAGCTACGTAGTTCACCACCTCTTTCAATGCCTTGACACGCATCGACAAGACGTCTCTCTTGGCTATCAATCGAGTCAAGGAGTCTCCGTCCTGAACTATCTGAACGTTGGTGATGTTAATACGATAAACCAGATCTTCCAACTGAACGAGTACGTCATCCAGTTCCTTGTACAGTTCCTCCACGTTATCGCAAGGTTCATCGCCCTCCTGTACCTTGGCGCTCTCCTTGATACGTTCTTTCAGTTGAGCCACTTTCTTCTGCAAATCGGCTCTGATGCTCAATGCTTCTGCTAACTTCATAATTTTCTATTTTTATATATGACGTTCTAATTTTATTTTTATTGCATCACAAATTATTTTTCACCTTTCCAAACAAGGCACACCCTCAGGCCAATGAGGGTCATTCTCGTTTACATCAGGATAATGAATATCTCGCTGCTCTGACACGCTGCGCTCATAATTCAATTTCACATTAATAGTGAAATCATCCATACGAAGAATGTCTGGCAGGCACCAAGGCTCATGAGTATGCAAGGCATGCATCGCATAACAGATACACAAATGGTCGTACGCCTTGTTGTGCAGATAGCCTTCCGCCCACGACGTGCCATCGTCGAGCGTATCAGTCAACTCTCTCAACGTATCCTCTTCGTTGCCGAAAAAGTTGGCAGACGCACCATTCACGATGGTATCCATCTTGCAATGTCCTGTACTGAGCAACTCATCTATCAGATGAATCATATAGTCGAAGTCGGAACCGTAATAGTCATCATTCTCCAGATGCAAGACCGAGTCTTTGTCAGCATACTCGAATCGAAGCGTACTGTCCAAGTCGTAGCAGAAACGGTCGTCCACCTTGTATGGCGAACGGTAGAGCGTAAGCCAAAGGTTACGGCACTGCTCAAAACACTCCAAGGTGAGCTTGTAGAGTTTGTCGTTCAACTTGCTCAATCGTTCCACCTCGGCAGCAGTAGGATGAAGCATCATCTCGTCGAGCGTCACCTCACGAAGCCCGAGCAAATCGTCCAGCAAATCCCGCTCCGTATCACTGAAGTTACGGAAGAACCAACCTGGATTATTATCCTCACAATTCACCACCTTCTTGATACGACGTTCCACATCTTGTATGATGGCACGCTTATCCTCTATCGTAGACTTTTCTCTTATAAAGTCTACAAATTTGAAGTTAGGCTCCGAACTATAGCTACGGTTGTTCTCAACTTCATCAATCAGTTTTTTCCATTCCTTTTCCATTTACTTCCTCTTTAAAGATTACGTTTCCTTTTTTCCATTGATACACCTCTCGCTCATACTGCAGCCAGACATGTACATAGAAGTCATCCATGCGGAGAATGTCTGGCAACGAATAATATTCATGACTATGTAACGAGTGCAAGAGATGGCAGATACAAAATCTGTCGAAAGCCTGATTGTCGAGATAATCCAAATTCCAGTTGGTCCCATCATCAGCCACCAAAGGTTCACCCACATAATACCGCCCACTATCCCTAAAATTGCAATGAAAATGGAGCATATACTCGAAGTCTGAGCCATAATAGTCATCATTATCCATCTTGAGGACGGAATCCTCATCATTATAACAGAAACCTACGTGTTCTTCTACATCATAGCGGTCGTCGTCAGCTTTCAGATGAGGAGAATGCAGTAAAGACTGCCATAGGTTGCGCCCTTGCGCAAAAGCATCCTTCGACAACTCACGGAGTTTGTCATTCTGATGTCCCAGTCGTGCGATTTCAGCATCTGTAGGATGAAGCATCATCACATTGAGAATCTTTACCCGAGTACTCCAAAGGGAATCAAGCACCTCCCGCTCCTGTTCACTGAACTTACGGAAGCGGAAACTCTTGTCCGCATCATAACGGGCAATCATCTTGATGCGACGCTCTACTTCTTGTACAACTCTGCGTTTGTCCTCATCCGACGCTTCGCCCACATACTCCATCAAAGCGAAGAAAGCCTCCGTTTCAAACGGATCTTTCTCAATTGTATCGATAAGTTGAATCCAATTTTCCTTCATCTTCACCTACGATTTCACCATTACTAACTTCTATTATCTTATCGTCGCCAAAACTTCCGCCCCGTACCTTGTAAGGAGAGTTTCGCTTCAACGTCTTCTCCAAATACTCCAGGTCCTTGGGACGGAGATGAGTGAGAGCGAAATCCACCTCATTCAGTTGCGACTGATTGCTCAAAGCGAGATGCTGAAGATTGTGACACATGAAGATGTCCAAGCGACGCAACTTGTCGTTCTTACTCAAATCCAAAGACACCAAATCTTCGGATCCATCAATATGCAACTCCTCCAAGAGTGGATTAGCAGAGAAATCCAACTTCTCGTTTCTTATCTCGTGGAAGTCGATGAACTCCAGCAAAGGATTCTTGCTCACGTCGAGTTTCTCCTCGCCATACCCAGAATAACCCAAGATACGCAAGTTAGGACATTCCGTGAGAATCACATCTAAGGTTTTCACCTCGAACATGCCACATCCATTAAATCCGATAATGGCATCCTCCTCTTCCGAACAGATGGTAATGGTGTAGTACATGCCCTTCTCAGGATAGGAATGACCTGCCTACACCCAAGCCAACTTTTCGGAAGCAGGTTTCTGTTTACCTGTCACGACCTGTACCCTTCCATCGCCCCAAGCGATTCTTGCCTTGCTGCCTTTCTTCAACATCAAGTGCAAGCCTACGGTTTCCCCCATTGTCCAGTCCAAAGTCTGGATATTGATTGTAATCTGTGCCATAATTCCTTGTTTTATGTTTACAGCTGCAAAGGTACAGGTCAGGTGTGTCAAATCGTGACGCAAGCGAGAAAATTATCTCAAAAATCTTTGTATCACCTTGTACCAATAGTCCCAGGAATAGCCTACGGAAGGATGATTCACCACAAGAGCCTTAACATGCTTGCCACCAGGCATCATGTAGAAGCCATTAGGCACCCAAGTGCCTTCCACTTCCATGTCATTGCAATCCACCCAGTGAACATCAGAAATTTGCTCTTGGCGCCAGTGACCGCCAGGTAAATTGTTCCAAAGCCTCTTACCCCATACAATGATGTACTGAGGCTGATACTTTTCGATGACCTCAAAGAAAGCCTTCCCAGCCTGGTGATATTGCTCGGCAGTGCCAGCCTCGCGAGGGCCACCCATCGCCACTTGCAGATAGTTGAAGAAGATGACCGAATTCCAGATCTTCAGCCTCATTGCTTGATTGGTCTCCTCTCCCACTAACGAACGCTCAAACTTCAAGAAAGTCCGCATCCAGTTTTGCCGTTCCTTGTTCTCATTGAGATAATCATCAAGCACCTGCTGCGTAAAGTTCATACACTCCCGATGTAGCTGGCAGTCGCCACAATCCGTACAACTCTCATCACAATAATGACTCTCGCCCAATATCATGATTCGCTTGCCGAATATCCCCCCGTTGGCATAATCCTTGCCAACGAAAGGCTGAAAGAAAATGTTGCTATTCATATTTTAAAATAATGAAACAATCCAATTTCCCAAGCGAATGGCCCACGAAATCACCACAAAAATCAACCAGCAAAGCACGACGATGAACACAGCCGTCCAGAAGGCCTTCTTATTCACCTTATTGATAATCTCCTTATCATCCTCGATATACCCGGTAACCAATCTCAGGTTCTCTACATACGAACGTTTGAATACATCCAGCACATCACCTATATAGAAAGGTATGGCACCAATCAGCACATCCATCAAGATATTATAGATGACAGCCAAAGTCAGCGGAATAGACTTAACCACACAAAGACTGTAATAGATAAATGGGAATGCAAACACGCTCGTCAAAGCATCACCGATACCGGCAGGAAGGATGAAACCAAGGATAGGATCCAAGAACCACTTGTCCATATACTTCGCCGTACCTACCATCAGACGATAAGATGGCATGTTCATCATCTTCTCACGCTTTGCAGCTTTTTTATCAGCCCTCGCCTGTTCTTTGGCAAGAGCCGCCTCTCGCTTTTGATCTTCTTTTGCGAAATCCATGCCCAAATCAGCCTGGGCCTGCTGTCTTCTTGAACTTTCCATACGCCTTATAATTCTATTTGTTTCTTACCATTTATAAATTCCATGAACTCCTGTTCCGAAAGAGAGAAACCGCTCAAGTCGCTCATCAACTCCATAGCTTGCTTACGTTCCTCCTCACTACCAGCCAGATTGATACGCTTGAACACCTCACGAAGATAAGCACTCTTGTTGTCTATCTTAGCCATTTCACGCTTAAACTCATCAGCATGTTTCTTCAACTCCTTATCGTATGCAGCCGAAGCCAAGCTACCGTTGAGCTGCTGCGCTTTGAGCTTAGCGAAACTATCAAACAGAGCAATACCTTTCTGTAAGGATTGTTCCATAGCACCAGTTAACTGCGCCAAGTCTTCCTCGCTATACTCAGCAAGTTTGTTCTGTTGTGCGGTCTTGCCCTCTATCTTCTTATGGTCTTTCGTGTATGCTTCCACTCCATCGAGCAAATTCTTAGCCATATCCTTGTCGGCATGAAGATTATCTGCCAACATTCCTGTAAACAGAGAAAGGTTCTGCTCCACATCAGCAGGAAGTTTGGCTGCCTCCCTATAATCAGGAATATCGACCGTATGCACCAACTTCTCATCAATCTTGCTCTCCATGATTTCACGTCCGAGTTTCAGCATGGCAACCATATCACGAAGATGTTTCAGCATCTTCAGCTTCAAGTCGTCAGAGCAAACTATCTTGCTTCTGATTTCCTGAGAAACTTTATCCAGTTCACTGGAAAGTTTGGCATACTCATTTTTGATGCGGGTTTGTTCCTCACGATGCGATTCCAATTCCTCCTTATCCAACTTCAAATCTACCTGATAGCTCTCGTATTCTCTCACAAGAGGGAAGCATACCGCATTCCATTCAGCAAAGTCGCGATAGTAGTTCTTGTTGGCCATACCAAAGGTGATCCAGTTGACGAGGAAGAAAGGCTTGGAAGGCTTCTTCGCCTTCGCTTCCATATAGCTTCCCTGCTTAGACTCCAAGGTGGCGGTGATGTCATTAATCAGCGAGGTATAGACATCGATGTTCTGAAGATGGTCGTTCATTTCCATGTCCAGCGCCTTCATCTGCTGAAGCAGACATTTTCGTTGCTCCTCCAATGGACGAATAGTCTCATCCGCATACAAAGCATCAAGCGTCGCCTTCAAGTCAGAAGCCAACAGTTTTTCTCCATAACGCAAGAACACATTCGCCTTCGGGATTACCACATCATTGAGCGTTTTGCAGATTACCAACAATCGTCCCATATCAGCCTTGATGCGAGTGGCATCATGCTTCACGCTCATCTGGAAAACTGATAAATCAGACTTCAAACGATTAGCGCGTTCACTTGCTCCCATATAGTGTTCGAGCATGGTCAGTCCTGCCATCGCCAATCCCAATGACTTGTTGCCGTTCGACAAAGACTTATAAGCCTGCAAAGAACCCTGCAAGGAAGTACGGAAACTAACAGAAATTTCACCAATCAGAGCTGTACATTTTTCCGTGAGCTTATTATATTCCAGCTCCACATACTTAAGCATCTCGTCCACATCCAGCCACTCTATTCGCTTGAAGTCGAACAAGTCTGGTGAAACCATCTTGATGGAGTCGCCATAGATATCAATCAGTTTCAGGGCATAATCACGATAAACCGTCCCGATATCACTACGCAAGGAGGTAAAATCTTCGATGTTTCCACGAACGCTATCCTCAGCATAGTGATAAGCCTCCACCATCTTGGTATATTTATCAAACATGGTAGACGCCTTGCTTCTTACATCTTTCACGCCATTCGTACCCATGACAATATCAGCCATCTTCGACGTTCCCTTAGCAAGAACCAGGTTAAGGTTCAATTCCACTTGCTCTTTCAACTGCTCCAAAGCAGATGAAGACAACGCCAGTTCCGTCTCGGCAATCTTCAAAGCCTCCTCCTTGTTGCCCTGTTCCAGGCTGTCATTCAACTTGTATTCAGCCACAAGGGTTGTACGTGAATTATTGGAAACAAAAGCAATGGCGATATTGCCATTATCATGGAAATATCTGTAGGCATCAAATACCAGCTTACTCACCTCCGAGGAATCGGAAGCTATACCATACTTTTTCAGTTCAAAAGCCAAATCTGCACGAAGATACGTCTTGTTCTCCTTGCAGAGTTCATCAGCAATCGTCTTGATTGCCTGATATACTTTTTGATTATCAGCCATACTATTCATCGTATTTATATTAATTTATTCTTTATCACTACCTACAAATGCCGATGCCTTCATAAAAGAGAAGGTTGCATCAACGAGCCAACCGATGCACGAACCGACTGTAGCTATCCACCAGGCAACAAGATAACCTGTAGTACAATTGGTAGCCTTGAAAAGGACATCGCCGTCAAAGAGATGCCTCACCAGATTAGGCAGGAAGAACAATCCATGCGCCAAACCAGCTTGCCATCCATACAATTCCGTACCATTGATGTTGACAAACAATACTGCTGCCACTATAGCAACGATTGGTCGCCAGGGTAGGAACATGAAAACCATTACAAGAAACCCTATAATTTTATTCATTTTCATTACACTTTATTTATGCTATGATTTCATCTATACAGACAATTATCTTTTAGATACATCTTGTTGTTTCTAATCTCAGTTGGAGTAAGTTTCTCTTTACGATAATCCTTCAAGGAATCCTTCTGCACCTGAAATCTACTCGTTTCCACAAAGATCAGGCTCTTGTGAATCCTCGTCTTGGCACGCTCCTCCATCCATTCTCTGCCTTTAGCGAGAGAAGACATATACCAATATCTCGTCTCAGCCCAAGCATTCCTTGTAGGTTGCGCAGTACCATGAATGAAGTCACGATAAACGGGAAGCGAGAGACCAGTTAGCCAACAAACCAGGACCGAATCCCCCTTAGCCATTAGCGTCATGTCCGACAGCATCTGTTGCATGGTCATTTTCTCCGACTTCCGCCAAAGCATCCTCTTATCCATATATTCATTCTTCTCAGCCTCCTTCTCCTTTTGCCAATAGCCATGAGGGTTCAAGAAGAACCAATAGCCAAATAATACTACCAGCACGGCACTCAATACCGCAACCAACCTACATACTCTTTTCTTGATGTTCTTTTCCATTGTTACATTACCTTATATAGTTATACATTTGATTTCGGCTGCGAAATAACTATATAGATATGTCAAATGGTGACAGAACATCAAGAAAAAAGTATAAAACACATGGATTACTGCTATTCATTCTATTTTTCCAATATCTTTCGTCCTTTTTCTGTTAGCATATACTTCTGCTTTGGGTGCTTTGGATTATCAGGATATTTCATGGAAACCAATCCTTCTTCCAATGCTGGTGTTAAGTATTTATACAAGAAATTCACCCTATCCTTCAACATTAAAAAAGACATGATTTCTCTAACAGAATACTCTCCATCCTTCAATATTCCGACAAGTTCCAATACTTGTTGGGTACTTGTTGGGTACTTGTTGGGTACTTGTTGGATTGCTATTTACCAACTGTAGATTAACACCATCACAGTTATACACACTCTTTTCCTGATGTTCTTTTCATTCCATTGTTACATTACCTTATATAGTTATACATTTGATTTCGGCTGCGAAATAACTATACAGGTGTGTCAAATGGTGATAGAACATCAAGAAAAAAGTATATGAGGCTTACTTTTTATTGGTAAACAAGCTTATCAACCAGCCAGTAAAGCCTCCGACTTCAGGAGCAGGATCTTCATAAATCTTGCCTCTTCGTCTCAACTCCTCTAAGATTTTATTTTCATTCTTTACCATAATGCTTCATTTTTTAAGTTGTTATATCACCAGTTGTTGCATCCTTGAAGTTATTCTCCTTGAATGCTTTTTTCATATTATCAATCTGTTTCTTGCAAGATTTAGAGATGCTTATCGTCTGACGAGCAATATCTTCCAAGACATTTTTGCTCAGTTCTCTCACTCCCGACAAGAAACACTCCTCCACCGCTTCATTAACAACCGATTCAATATCGGCACCATTAAATCCATCCGTTATTTGACAGATACTATTCAAGGATGCATCGTCCAAAGACTTTTTCTTTTTCTCCAGATGAATCTTGAATATATCCTTGCGCTCCTCCTTATCAGGAAGGTTTACACAAAATATTTCATCAAACCGTCCCTTACGTTTTAACTCTGGTGGCAAATTGTCGGCATTGTTGGCAGTAGCGATAACATAAACACTAGTCTGCTTTTCTTGCATCCACGACAAAAAATAACCAAACATTCGTGTCATAATATCATTATTTCCTCCAACTCCAGAAAACGCCTTCTCTATCTCGTCTATCCATAGCACACAAGGAGCTGCAGCTTCTGCAATCTTAATAGCCTTACGTAAGTTGCCTTCGCTCTCACCCACATACTTTCCCATCATACTTCCCATGTCGAGTTTCAACAAAGGAGAATTAAACAGTGCAGCAGATGCCTTCGCACAAAGCGACTTACCACAGCCTGGCATACCAACAATAAATACGCCTTTAGGTATTGACACGCCAAATTCCATAGCCTTAGGCAGGTCAGAAATCACTTTCGACTTATTCTTCAGATATTCCTTAAGAGCTTTCATACCTCCGATGCCATCCATTTTTTCAGGTGTATCTATCAGCTCCAGCAGTCCAGACTTTTTAACCATCGCCTTCTTCTGTTGAAGTATCATTTCAGTATCCTCTGCACTCAACGAGCCATTGCTGCTCATCGCCACATCAAGCATTCGGTCTATCTCAAAGCTCGTCATACCCTTCAAAGATGGCATTAGTTTCTTTCTGTCCTCATCTTTGAAATTGTCATAGCAGTTCACCTCTACATGCTCGTCTATAAGCTGATTGATTTCTTTTTCTTCAGGGATTGGAATATCCAAGTAGGACACATACTTCTCCAATTCTTGCGGTACTTTAAGAACAGAGGAAACTATAATGACTGTTGTATTATAATCCCTATCATACAACTTACGTTGAGCTATCAACTGAAGCAATGACTTGATTGCCGGCTCTTCAATAAAATCTTGAATATCCTTCAACACCAAGAACTTTTCCTTTAGGTTGACATCAACAGTATATTTATCACGCAAGAATTGCTCCAGTGTATCATTCTCTCCCAAGCCTTGACTTTCTTTCGTTTTAAAGTTGGTTGTGCCTGTTGCAGGATTCCATTCAAATACCTTACTATTGCCCACTATCTCAACTATAATTTCGTCTATACGTACAAAATCATAGTCGTTGATATAGATGATAGGTGTATTGACATCTATCATCTTCTGAAAATCAGAAATAACTTTCTTGTTCATATCGCAAGGTTTTAATATTTAAACAAATGGTCAACGATAAACCTTAATTGATTAGGAAACATGGTTGCAGCAAAAGCGAAACCGTCAATTCGATTGTCGGCAGGACGGTGTAGCATATATTGCGCCAACGGATAATGGTAATCTTCTGCTAACTCTACAAACAAGCCTGGTATTTCCTTATCATAAGAATACTGAGCCAAGTCCAACACAAACTTACGTTCCTTGTAAAAGACATTCGATTTGTCTAAAACCTCATATTTTACCTCAGCTTCAGTTCTTACTGCTTCCCTGTTAAACATTTTGTAAGTTTTCCTCAAAGATGCAAATTCCTGAAGCAATTGCTTAACCTCTCGTACTATCTCCTCATCATAGTTCGTCTTTCTTGTTGAAAAGCCAAGCATTTCATCTTTCCATCTAACAATCAAATTTTCTATTTTTTCTTTTGCTTCAGGAGCCAACATAGCCAACTTTCGAGCCACGTCAAATTTATTAGATTTCACAAAGTCTATAGCCTCTTGATTGTAAAGCTCTGCTGCCTTTTCTATCAGTTTTTTGCCACGCACAAGATTTTTGTCGAAGTTACTTCCATCACTTTTAGTAAATCCCTCAAATGCAAGTTTTCCTTGTTCAAACAAGAAATCAGGATCTACTACATTTTCGAATGTACAGAAAACATCCCACCATTCACCATCAGAGACCTCCTCTGGATACTGCTTAAATATAAATTTGGCACCTTCATATGTGCTCAGCAAGTACTTACGCAAAGAATCATAATTCTTGGACTTTCTCTTTTCGCAATCATGCCAAAACGAGAACAAGGTATATAGTTCCGTTACGTGACGCCCAGCAAGGTCATCCTTCAGAAAGATAACCAAAACTTTGAAATATGTCAGAAAATCAAGTTGACTCTCAGACAAAGCATCAATATCATGAGCCAATTCCACTTCACCCAACTGCCTCAACCATCTTGATAAACGATGATCCGTTATCAAAGGCCACAAGTCTTGCACACAGAGATTCTGGCGCAAAGAGTCAAGTGAGGAGTGTTCCTCCCCACCAGACTTTATTCTTATTCGTATAGGCTTCGCCTTTGCTATTATTCTCATAACCAACAATGCTTTTTAATTCACCAGCCAAGAAACAAACTTCTTAACCCCATTTTTCAATGTTTTAACCGTTGAGCGAATAAAAGACTTCGCACCTTCCGCCACAACAGACAATCCCTTTCTTACCGCCATCTTAGCAATAGGCACGATATATTTCTCTGCCGCTTTGATAACAGGAACAAAAACTGTTGCAGGAGGATAAACTTTGGCTATTACTTTACAAAGTTTATCCAAAACAACAGGAACTCCCCTCTCTATCACTTTGTCAGCAACTGTCACCACACGAGCTACTGTAGCATCTATCAACTTATCCGCCACCTCAACGACATCAAGCTCCTCTTTCGAAACTTTGTATGCAAACTTAACACGATTTAATCCCTCATCAATGGCACTTGCAATAGCTATTGGACTTTTGTCTGCAAGAGAGAAAGGCAAAGTCCCCTGCTCTTGTGCCATTATAACGGCAGCAGCAAAAGCCTTCTTCAACTTTGCTTCAGAAGCATCACCAATTGGGGAATCCAAGAATTGCTGAACAAACTTAAACTCTCGAAGACTCTCTATCTCATCCTTTTCCAACAGCTTACCAGCCAACAAGGATTGAAGGGCAGAATATTTTCTGCTTTCACTCTCCAAATGAGCACCAAACTCATTGCGCCCTGCATCTTCATTATACTCAGTGTACTTCATAAGTTTAGTCCTCCTCGTTAGTTAAAGTTTCATTGTTCACATTCTCACCAGCATCAGAAATGGCAGAGACGATTTCAGCCTTCTCCTGCTCGTCACGTCCCTTCAATATTCGGTCCATCTCCTCAAGCATCCATTGCTTACGAGACTTTCCATCCTCCTTAGCCGTTTGCAATGCAGCCATTTTCTCTGCAAAGCCATCAATATACTCGTTAGTCTCGGAGAGCAAAGCCTTGCCTTCCTCCGAAACTCCCATTTTCTCACACTCATCCTTAACCAAGGCATTTACGTCTTGATCTGGATTCTCATCTAATCGTTCTAACATAGAAGTTAGAATATCTTCAAAATTCTTTGCCATATTTTATCTTTACAATATTAAATCTTAAAATAAACAACTGGTTGAAATAATCTTTAATGATTTCCTACAACAGTTTCTTTAGTCCGCACATTCATAAGAAAATGTTCGACAGTAGCATTCCACTCAAAACCTCGTTTCGTCAAAGCATTAGCTTTTATCAACCTCCTTCTTCTGATTCCATGAGCCTTCCGAGAAGAACCAATAACTATCCGCCACAATTTCCAACACTACGTTCGTCCCCTAGCTACTCGTTTCTTGATGTTCTTTTCCATTGTCACATTACCTTATATAGTTATACATCGATTTCGGGTGCAAAATAACTATATAGATGTGTCAAATGGTGACAGAACATCAAGAAAAAGGTATATGAGGCTTACTTTTTCTTGGTAAACAAGCTTATCAACCAGCCAGTAAAGCCTCCGACTTCAGGAGCAGGATCTTCATAAATCTTGCCTCTTCGTCTCAACTCCTCTAAGATTTTATTTTCATTCTTTGCCATAATAATTATACTTGAACATAATTACTCATCTACTTCTATAGCTTCAATGAAGTCTGCATATTCCGCATCCAACTCACTGATCTTCTTAATCGTAATATCATTCTTATTAGAAGCTTCTATCAACTCAGTCTTAGAGTGATTTATCTCTTCAAGTTTATTGGTATAATTACCAAATACCTGTAATAAATACTTTTCAAATTGCTCTGCAACCTTATTTATTTCTTCCTGATAAGTAGAAACAAACTGATTCTTTGCGCTTTTTATCTGCTCCAAACGCTTATTTTCTTTAGAATCTTCTCTAAACTGCATCCAAATCTCAATACCAGCAGAAACTACCGGTATTCCAAACTTTGCAACTTTAGCGATATTACTTGCCCATCTCACAGCTTGCCAAGGTCCGAAGGACTTTCCAAAGAAATGTCCGACATCTAACACCATTTTATGAAGCGCAGACCCTGAAGCTTGGCTAATACCACCTGCTAATTTAGTTACATTAGGAGCCATATTTCCAATCTGTACTCCACCACGCTTTAAAAAGTCTAAAGCTTTTTTCTGCATAGACAGATTCTTCTGTTCCTCTATGCTGATATTGGGCGAAGCCAATTTCATATCGATTTCTCCTGAGTATTTTACTAACGAATCCTTACCACAGAAATCATTGACGTCATTCATCAATCGCTCATAATTTGAGTTGATTGTGTCTTCTATCTTAGCAGAAGTATTAGATATAATGCTCTGCAATTCAGAATTCAATGCCTCTTGCCTATATTTCCAGTCATTTTCGTCAATGCCTCCAATATCATTAGATAAAGAAATAACTTTACTCATAGCCATAGAAGCAAACGAAGACAAATCGTTTCTTGTATCTCGCTTTAGGTCAGACAGACTATGACGTAATTTCTGCTCAAACTGATTAAAAATGTCAGATAAAGTCTTGTCTACGGCAGTAACAGCGATATCCTTAAGATAACTTTGAAAGACTCTAACAGGAGTATCAAATTGCTTTTTTATCATTCCCTTGCGAGCGACAAAGACGTTGAGCATATCTATAAAATGTTCAAAATTACTTAATTGAACAAACTCATTGTCGTTTTCATCAATACCATCCATATAGTCTGCCGCATCAATAAAGGCAAGAGGAAAGTTTTTCAGTTCATAGCCTCTTTCTGAGAATATTTTTTCCAACGAGATAGTATAGTTGTCTACAAGTTGGTCAAACTCTCCCGACTCCATTCCCATCTTATTGACAACAATAAACATCTTGTCAGCAAAATGCTGATTGTAAGCCAAATCAATGAAATTATTGAATAACACATCATCGAAAAGTTGGGAGGTTAAGACATAAAATATCAAATCACATTCTTTTAAAGCAGCCTTAGTACTCTCATCATGCGATTCTACCTTACCTGCAAGAATGCCCGGAGTGTCCATAAGAACAATGTTGTTCCATTTATATTCCGATACATGATCTGTAGCGACATTTGCATCTATCTTGATGTCCTTTCTACCTGTCAATGCAGAAATAATGGTAGATTTTCCAGAACTATACTGTCCTACAAATGCTAAGCGTAATTCTTTACGGTCTTGCAAGCCTGCAAGCTCTGAGTCCATTTTACAAGTCAACTCCGTATTGTTGGTTTCTTTCAACAATGCTCGAGTTTTAGCTTCCAATCTACTAAGTCTTTCTTGGTAGACTGCATAATTAAATTGTTGTGCCATATTATTTTATTTTTATTGTCATCTGGGTTGCTTTTTCTATCTTTTGAATATTCTTATCTGTAAGCCCCGTGTTATAAAGGAACTTGATAGATTGCTTTTGCCAATCTCTTTCAACAGGATATTCATCACATAACACTTGGTTACCCATTTCATTTATACTTATTTCTTTAACAGGATTCTTGCCCACAAAATCAAGAATTCGAAGACTTACCAAAGAATTGATCGCATTCTCTTTTTCTTGAACTTGCTTAACAAGTCTATCCATATCCGTTATTATATCGTCGGCATTTTTAGTATAAGCTTTCAACACCGAATCAATAGATTTATATGTATCATTTATTGACTTTCTGGTATTCTCAAGAACTTGTTTTAAATTCTTATCAATACCAGAATCAATACTATCATATAGTTGCTTACGCAATTTGTCTGTAGCCTTTCTGATCTTTTCTGACTTTGAAGTAAATAGACTCGAAAGGAAAGAACCAATAATTCCAACAACAGCTAACACAGCAACGCTCCAACCTAACGGATTCCATACAAATAGAGTTGCTGATATTACACTAACAAACACATTTGCTGCTAACCGTGTATTGGTTACAGACTCACCAGAAACATTAGAACCGATATTATTTGTAGCTAGAGATATACGCATGTCCATAATCATCTCTTCTAATTCTGATTTTATCTTTTCATTTAAATCATTAAATCTCTCCTGTATTTGTTGTTCAAGCCTTTTGTTTATAGACTTCACAACCATATCCTTGCTCCATGCTTTTCCTGCATCTTCGTCATCATAATGCTCTCTTGCAAAAGCAGAAGCACGATTATGAAGATCATTTCTTGTTACTTGAAAAATGGTCTTTAAGTATTGTTCAACTTGAGTTAACTCATTCTTGAAAAAGGTATAATTTTTCGATTGTTTCTTCTTCAACACCTCATTACCTTCCTTTAGACTTTTCAAGTCAGCATAAATCTTATGCCATATTGTATTTATCTGGTAAGAAGTACCATCAATAACGCTCAAACTTTTCTTCAAACTACCTGATAACTGCACTTCTTTTTTTACTGAATTTGTAAACTCAGATATATTAGAAGCCTCAAATAGTATCTTAGAAGTCTTTGAATCTTGCTCTCCAGAAAGGGCTATTTGCGCAGCTAACAGATGAATAGGAATAATACGAACGGCATCCATGTTATACTTACCATCAAGTTTATCATGAATGCGTTCTATATGTCCCTTAATAGATTGAGGACCGTCACCAAGTCTCCAATCATTTGGATTTGCTATAAATCTTTTTAAACGAATGGCTTGATTAAGATTACTTTTGACATTTAAGATTATGTATAACGGCTTATTTCTTTCCTTTATAGTTGAAAAGAAATCGAACTCTGTTTCTTGAATTGAGTCACTCGTCACAACATAGCAAACCACGTCAGCTTCATCTATAATAGATTTGGCAATCTCAGTATCGGCTTCACCACCAGGCGCACCAATGCCAGGAGTATCAACAATACGGAGTTTATTCCAATACCAACTTCTATTATATCGGGTAGTACGTAATTTGCCTACTCCTATATCATCATTTTCCTGTTGAGTGATGACTTTATGAAGAGTACTCTTTCCTGCCTTTGTCCTACCCATAAAAGCAATAGTAAAGTATCGAATATTCCTTCTTTTCTTATCCAATACCTCTCTATTACTAGTCAAACTGTTATCTATTATTTCATTAAAACTGCCTCTAATTCCTTGAATAATTTGTTCTATCTTCAAAACTTCCTTAGAGACTTTCTTCGAAGAAGGTTTGATTGTTGCTAAATGATTGTACTCTTCATTCAACATGCTATTCAAGTCATCTATTATTCTAGTAACACGAGCAAGATCCTTCTCAGCATCTTCTGTGATTTGCGCTATGGATGCAGAATAACCAAGACCACCCAACATCATATCTACAACACTTTTCTTATCAGAATTTGCAAAACTCTGATAGATAGTATTCTCCATTTTTCCGACAAAACGTTTTAAAGAAGAGAGTTGAGAAGAGTCAATTCTTTTATTTGACTCAGACTGTGTTTCTTCTATTATCTGTCCAATATCAAGTTTTAAAAGTTTACCAACCTTAATAAGCAATTCCAATTCTGAACTTGCCATATAATCGTCACCATAAGCTATTCGAGCAAGAAGGGTGACTATTTCCGTTTTCTGAGTAGCAGAACAATTAGCCATAACCAACTTGTCAAGTAAATCTTTAAGCTTCATGCGCTCTTCATCATCAGAGAATATTTGCATTCTCTGATGATAAAGTTCATCTTCCTTAGATAATGGCAGATAGTTATCAAGGACATCGACCTCCATCTGATTGATTTCCTTATCAACTATTACCATATAGCATCCTAACAAATATGCTATCTTTTTATATTCTATTTTATCCATCGCTTTGATTATTGATATCTGCAAGACTTTAATAGATAACGGCTTTCATTAACACCCATTATTATTTGTTCCAAGTGACTTTATCTTTTCTTTATATTTTTTTATTTCTTCAACTGCAGTTTTGTTGTCTTTACAGTATTTACAGAAATAATCCTTATCACTATAAAAATTCTTGAAATCATCTTTTACACACTTCGCGTAATTATCGCCCTTATCCAACCCATACCCATCCATAAGATTTCCTTCTATGATTTTCTTTATATCTTTACTTGTGTTTGAGTCAAATTCTTCTCCATTCCATCTTTTCAATGGATATTTAGCTCCAAACCAAACGTACTGATAATGTTTTAAGAAATCATATATGAATTGTACATTTGCCCCATTTATTTGGATACAAAATTCTATCTGACGAGAACTATTTAAACGATATTCCGTTATTTGTGTTTTTTCCTTAAAATATTCAAGATAACGTTCACACAAATAATTTTCATAAGATTCAATAACCTCATTTAAGGTTTTCATTTTTTGCTTTAGCTCATCAGTTTTTTCGACAAGAGCAACCGGGTTAACAATGGAGTCCATTGTTGCAGAAAAATCCAATACTTCTTTCTCGAAATTTTCAATGTCCTTGTCATTCATTATTTCCATTCCTTTAAATAATTCCTCTATATAATTACAATACTGAACTAGTGCAGATTTTAAGAGTTCATTATCTGTATCTGTTTCTTTACACTTACGTAACCAATTAAAGATATGTGTTTGATAAGATATTTTTTTATACTTTCCGTTCTCCTCTAGCTCCTGCCTTATTTCTGCTGGCAAACTATTTTCTGAAGGATCTTTATCATTATCAGACCTTACCAGATAAAGAACATAAATATCTTTGCTGTTCAACGAGTCTATATAACGTACTAATTGCCTATCTTGATCACAAGCATGATTGACTTTATTCTCGACAATGATGTATTTCACCCCATCATAAATAAGTACATCAATATGCTCGGATTCTACTTTTATCTCAACCTTATTTATATCAAGTTCAATATCCAACCCCACAGATTCAAGAAACATCTTTAAAAACTGATGTTTTTCTTTACCATGGGCACATAACAATTTATATAGAATTCTGCTGTGTGCTGTCTCATGAATGTTTGTTGAAAGGCGTAAATCATTTATCAAAGATATATTATTCACCATCTCTGAATTCCAATAAAACGCATTAAAATTCTGCAATATACTTTTAATTTCCTTCCAATTAACGCCCATAGTCAGATACTATACTTATAATAGATTTTATATTCTAAATCATTAGCGTCCCGATATTAATGGGACACTAATGATTAAAAGAAAGTAATTTTACTTTTTGTCTCCAAAAGTAGGTTTACCACCTGTCAACTTTACAATGACATCTAACCCCCATTTTACAAAATTAGAAATTGTGTCTGCCTCACCTTGAGAAAGTTTGCTAATTTGCGGTTTAATTTTTCCCATAATTGAATTTATTTAAAGTTAAAAAATTTGTTCTCTTTCTGAAATCAAGAACATAATATTTCTTAATCCAAGAATGCAAGATGTATATATTTAAGCAAAATCGTGCCAAACCATAAAAGGTGATTTTGCACAGTTCTTCTTACCCTGCCATTAGGAATAGAGAAACATTTGCATTATTGCTTTAGAAGTCTGTCTTCTATTGCCTTAGCACGCTCCTCGCTGATTCCAAGGGATTTGCGAAGACGATCCAAAAGACGACGTTCGCGGTCGCTAATTGTCCCATCCTCAAGACAAGCTTTCAACTCCTCTTGATATTCTTTTTCATCATCACTCATATTATTTACCGAAGTTTCGAGTTCTTTAGCTCTTGCTTCTGTTATACCAAGAGACTTGCGCAACCTGTCTAACAACCGTCGTTCTCTGCTTGATATTTCGCCGTCATTGTCAAGGCATGCTCTTATTTCTTCCAAATACTCCTGCTCCTCTGATGTGACAGATGCGGAAGAAGACGAATGCATAGAAGTGTTTTTCCCACAGCGTAACTGTTTCAACTCTTCTATTTGTTCCGGGATTCTTCTATTCAAAAATTCTTCGTCTGTCTTATCATCACATTCGCTGAAAGCAAGAACTTTATCTGCGCAATCTGTAGCGCCCACAAAAAATTCTGAAAGCTGTTCGTCTGACAATGCATCTAATTCTTGCTTGTTTTCAGCAAGATAGAAGAAAAAAGCATTATAGATACGAGCTTTGAACAGATAGAGAAAGTCTATGTTGTAGACACTGCCGTCCTCTGCAGTACTCTCTTCTTTCCAGAAATTGTCCACCAATTCCAAAGCCTTTAGTACATCATTTACCTTGGAGGTCGTAACAACATGCTCGGGATCACGAAGTGCATCTATCTCATCTTGAAGAGATCTCATTTTGCGCCAATAGCTGACTTTAGCTATAGTGGATTCAAATTTTTCCTGTAATTCATATGTCATTAATTCCAGCTCATCATCATCAGCTTCGAGTCCATATTTATCGCAGGCTTCAATAGCTTTATCTACTTCTGTTTTACAGCTAAAGTCGCTTTCAGGCGATCTTCCAGGGTCATCATACTTTGCTAACAAAATATCAGCTTTGAGGTAGAAATAAAAGTAATCGAGATCCACTTGAAATCTACGATAATAGTCATTGAGCATTTTTAAAGCACCAACATAGTTGCTTTCCTCTTTGAGTGCTTCTATTCCATCACACAATTCTTTCCATGTCTTTTTATCAAAGGAGTTCGTTTCAGCCTCGTCGTTTTCATACTCATCGTACTCGTCACTATCATATTCATCCTCGTTGCTACCAAAGAGTTTCTTTCCGACTTTACCGACACCTTGCATGAGACTAACAGCATCTTCCATTGTCCCCTTGACGCCTCTTTCGCTGACATAGCCTTTTGCAAAATCTGTTGCGATTTTTGTAATAATACCCATAATATTATATTGTTTTTAGTCCAACTTTTTAAATTCAAAATCATTCGGATTGCAGCATGCTTTCTTATAGTCGAAAGCATAGATGCGCATGTAGGCTTCTTGCACCTCCTTGGCTCCATTGTAAAAAGGGGTGGCGGTGTGCTGCATGGTTGTTACTGTCACTACCATATCGGGAGTGAGGACTGTACCGTTAGAGCGTTTAAGGCGCTTAGGCTTTACTTGAAATACCTTGCTCATAAGCATTCTGTTTTTAAGTTCATTATATATAACTGCTCCTGCTTTTCTGCCGAAACCGCTAGTTGTTTACTTCATTTTGCAAAGATTATGCAAACGAGCGCAATGAAAGCTTGCTTTCAAATTGCCGAGTGCAGTAAATCATTTACTTTCAAGGGGCAAAGATAAGGAAAATCTGCGAACCAAACAAGTCCATAATGGTTCATAAGAGAAAAAAAATGGTGCGAACCCCTACTTTCTCTCGTTCTTTCTACGTTTCAATTTACCAGATTTCAACCTACAGAACTGAATAGTTTGCTCGTGTCCACAAGATTATCTTGTTTCTCTGCATCATAGCGACTTCAAGCGAGGACTTTACCCTGCCCTGTCACTAATCCAATGGCAAATTTAGTAAAAATCTGATGAACCACCAAACTTTTAACAAGAAATCTTATGGATTCCTCTTATATTTTATTTTCAGGGACTCCTAACCCCTTTTCTTTCTGCATTCATACCTTATTATATAGAGTTATTGTCAATTCTGCTGCAAAACTACAATCCGGATGCGTCAAAAACTGACATAGAAAGAAGAAAAGATGAAGAAGGAAGTTCAATCCCTTAAAAAAGACTAAAATATTCGCAAAAATAGCGAATGTTTATAATAAAGTATTACCTTTGCATAAAATAAGCTGCACCTCAGCATAACAATTAAGCAAGCTTGTTGTTCTGCGTTCGGTTTGCATTATTTTTGCAACCAACAAAACATATAGGATTATGTCAAACTTAGGTTTTGGTTTTTACCCAACTCACCCTGGTGAGGTTTTGAAAGATGAATTAGAGGAGCGTGGCATTTCGCAAAGAAAATTTGCGGAAAGCATCGGTATGGGATATTCCGTACTTAACGAAATTCTGAATGGCAAACGTCCTGTTACCACAAATTCAGCTCTGATGTTTGAGGCTGCATTGGATATTCCTGCCGATTCTCTCCTGAAACTGCAGATGAAATACAATATGCATACTGCCCGAAAAGATAATGCTTTGGTTGAAAAGCTCAAGCAGATTCGCAGAGTTGCAGCCATGTTATAAAACAGAAATGCGTCCGCACAATACGGCCGCATTTCTGTTTTTGTAAAGTTACCACACAACAACTGCTATGCGATTTGCTATAGTATGTTCCTAGAACCGGAATCCGAAAAACATTCTTACTCGCCATTTGTTTCTCTTCACCTGCAGGTGATCCTCATCTCCTGCTACTGAGAAATTATAAACCGCAGTGGCACCGGCAAACTTGTTGCGCCAGGAATACACGGCTGCACCTCTACCGGTAATGATGGCAGACGGAAAATGATATTTCATGCTGTTACGAACGGTTGGGATTTCAGTATCACTACTCCCCTCCTCTACTTCAGCCCTCATCTTGGTATAGTCATGCGAATACACCGTGATAGTTGGCAAGGCTGACAGATGGAACAGCAGATGAGAAGATGGAACGAGATTATATCCATAGCCTGCACCGAGCGCCAACTCGTTAAGACGGATGGTCATTCCCTTTACCTTCGTCTTGGAACCATCAAAACTGGCGCCTACCATCCAACTTCCGGCACTTCGCTTCTGAATGTAGCTCTGGCTGAAGGCTGCCGGGAAGGAGAACTTGCGATAGTTGAAGGCATAATAGAAATTAAGATTCAGAGCCTTCTGCGAGATTTCTCCCTTATGGATATCTATCTCGCTACCTCCCATTTCCTGATGACCATGGAATGTCTTGGACGAGAGATAGACCACATCAAAGCCATAGCGGTTGCTATAGGAATTGAGGTTGAACTCGTAGTCCTGATTCTTGCCAGCCAACTTGGCTGGGTTCACAGCCAAGCCAAGTCCCAATCCCCGGTAAGCCACTGCCATAGAGAGGGTTCCACGGCAGTCTGCCATCACCTTGGTATGCGTTTCCGTTCCATCCGTCTTCGCTGTAGTTTCCAAATCAGCTCCCGAAAGATTGCCTCTTAGTTTAATGGTCCATCGGGCATTTGGACGGGAGATGTAGGTAGTATCATACTTTATCTTGTAATAATTGGCTGCCAGCAGTGAATCTCCTCTGAACAATTGGCGGTCGTATAGGCTCAATTGTCTTTGAATCTTGGCATAATGCTTCATGAACCTTTGTTTTTTCTTCTCACTCATTTTGCTCTTACCCAATTCTGCCATGAGAAGAGAGTCGCCCCATTGGAGCATACGTCCCCTATCAGCAAACTGTCGCAACTGGAGTCGCAGGCTATCTGCCATCATCAGTAGTTCTTTCAGCTTCTTTCGAGGTTTCCTGTTCTGTCCGTTCTGGGCAATAGCAGGAGCAAGTACTCCCATAGAAAATACCACCACAAGAAATGATGCTTTCACCATCACCATTGACCCAGTTTTCATTTTTCGTCTATTCATCTTATTTATCTTTCTTTCCTATTCCGGTACAAAAGTACGGCAAAACTTCGAAACAGAAAAGGAAAAAGCAAAAAAAATAAGAAATAAAGAAAAGATCAAAAGAATTGATTTTTCGTAGAACTTTAAAAGAAGATAAAAATCAGAATCCGAAACCGTGGTTTCGGAAACACAATCACCTCCAAAACAAATAAAAAAACTTAAATTAGCAAACAAACAAACTGATATTCAGGCATTTTTATTACCTTTGCATTCGAAACCGCCATTTCCGAAACAGCGGTTTCGAAAAATAACATCAAAAAGAAACTGTAAAATTATAGAAATATGAAGTTCTTTGGAAGCAAAATGAAATAAAAAGATTCGCTACATAAACAAAAAATGCAGACGCTTTTCTGTATGTAAACTTACCGCACAACAGGGGGATGACGAGCGCACAACAGCTGATGGACGAGCGCACAACAGCTGATATGCAAGCGCACAACAGCTGTTGTGCGGTTCATGATAGTAACTTTTCCAACGACATATACTATCTCTTCCAACAACTTATCCTATATCTTCCAACAACTTATGCCGGTACTTTCAGCACCTCTTCCTATATCCATCGACGCCCCAATCCACTATCGAGAACAGACGGAGGCACATCTATATAGAACAGCAAAGGCTTAAGAATGAGCATGAATGACCCCACACTTTCTGTTAATCTTTACTATATTCCAGCGGGAAAACTTGCAGGATAATGGGAATATAAGTACCTTTGCATACGAATTTCTGAAACGATTGTCTCACAAAGACATAAAATTAAGAGAGAAACTTTTTTTTAGGATAATATAGAGATTACAAAAACAAATGAAAAAAGGACTTTTTGCACTCGCTTTGGGTACATTCACCCTGGGCATGACTGAGTTTATCATCGAGGGCATCATTACCGATGTTGCCCACAACATGAACGTATCCATTCCAGAGGCAGGCCACCTCATCTCCATCTATGCGCTGGGCGTCTGTGCTGGAGCCTTCTCTCTGATACTCATGCACAAGTATCGCCCAAAGAAGATATTGATGTTCCTGGCTTCCATCATCACCATCGGAGCCATCATCGCATCCGTAGCCCCAACTTACTGGCTGTTGCTCTGCGCCCGGTTCATTCAGGGTTTGCCTCATGGTGCCTACTTCGGAACGGCTACCATCGTGGCTGTGAAGATGGCAAAGGAGGGAAAGGGAACCAAGGCGGTGGCAATGATGTGTGCTGGAATGCCGGTAGCCAATCTGGTGGGCGTACCTATCGGCACCTTCCTGAGTCATGCGTTCAGCTGGCGAGTACCATTTGTCAGTTGCATATTGCTCGGTATCATGACGATGTATATGATTCACAGATGGGTTCCGGACGTGGCAGCGTTGCCGAATAAGGGAATGAAAGCACAGTTCCACTTCCTCCGCAGCTTGGCTCCCTGGCTCATCATCGCAGCCACCTTCCTGGGCAATGGCGGCATTCTCTGCTGGTTCAGCTACATCTCTCCTCTGCTTCAGATGGAGGGCGGATTCAGCGCAGCCAGTATCTCATTGCTGATGATTCTTGCCGGCGGTGGAATGGTAGTTGGTAACCAGGTGAGTGCGTTGCTTGCCGACCGTTTCAAGCCGGGGCGCTTCACCTGTTATCTCCAGTTTCTGGCGGCAGCATCGTTATTGCTCACCTTCTTCCTCGCTCCTTTCGGCTGGATATCAGTAGCGTTGATGTTCGTCTGCTGCGTCTGTCTTTTCGGCATCGGTTCGCCAGAGCAGTTCCTCATTGTGAAGCACGCCAAAGGTGGCGAAATGCTGGGTGGATGCTGCATTCAGGGTGCCTTCAACCTGGGCAATGCCGTGGGCGCTTTCCTCGGTGGTATTCCGGTAGCAATGGGATTGGGCTATAACTATCCAGCCCTCATCGGAGTGCCGATGGCATTGGCTGGAGCTATCTGTTTGCTGGTTTTTCATAAGAAATATGAATAAAAGGTGCGATAATCCGAAATAAAAAAGTATCTTTGCAAAATAATTGCAATATAAACAAAAAACATGATGAAACTTAACAAGACATTCTTAACACTCGGTCTGGCAGCAGCTCTCCTGCAGATGCCAGCCTCATCGTTCGCCCAAAATGCGGGCGGCAGTCGTCAGAATCCACTCTTGCAGAAGAGCAGTCTCCCATTCGGAGCTCCAGATTTCAGCAAGATTCAGGAGAGTGATTATCTTCCTGCTTTCGAAGCAGCCATCAAGGATCAGCGTGCCAACATCCAGAAGATTGTAAGCAACAAGAAGAAGCCTACCTTCCAGAACACCATCCTCGCTTATGAGAACAGCGGTATGTTGCTGGATCGTGTTTCCAACGTATTCTTCGGTCTTACCAGTGCCCACAAGACTCCAGGCATTGCAGAAACCCAGAAGAAGGTAATGCCTCTGCTCACCAATCTGGACAACGAGATTTCATTCAACCAGAAACTCTTCGAGCGCATCAAATATGTTTATGACAACGAATACAAGAAGCTCAAGGGTGAGGACAAGCGACTCACCGAGGTCATCTATAAGGGTTTCGTCCGTTCAGGAGCCCTGCTTTCTCCAGAGAAGATGGAGCGCATGAAGCAGATCAACTCACGCATCTCAGAACTCCAGGAGCAGTTTGGCAATCTTCTTCCTGCAGCCACCAACAACGCCGTGGTTTGGGTAAACAGCAAGGAGGAACTCGCAGGCCTGAGCGATGCTGACATCGCACAATGCAAGAAGGATGCAGAGAGCCGTGGAGGCAAGGCACCTTACTGCATCGTCATCGTGAACACCACCCAGCAGGCTATCCTCACCAATCTCCAGAACCGTGAGCTCCGCCGCAAGGTTTATATGGCAAGCATCCACCGTGCTGACGGAACCAATCCTGAGTTCAACACCTTCCCTATCGTAACCGAGATTGCCAAGTTGCGTGCCGAGAAGGGACAGCTGATGGGTTACAACAACTACGCCGAGTACTCATTGGAGAAGACAATGGCGAAGAACACCAAGAATGTAAACGCATTCCTGCAGCAGCTGATCAAGGAATATGCGCCAAAGGCTGATGCTGAGACCCGCGACATTGAGGCTTATGCTCAGAAGACTGAGGGCAAGGACTTCAAGTTGCAGCCATACGACCGCTTCTACTATTCTGCAAAGATGAAGAAGGAGATGCTCAACATCTCTGACAATGAGATCAAGCCATACTTCAACATCGACAGCGTGCAGGTGAACGGTGTGTTCTATGCAGCTCATCGCGTATACGGCTTGAACTTCAAGCAGCGCAAGGACATTCCTACCTATCACCCAGACATGAAGGTGTTCGAGGTAAGCGACAAGAACGGCAAGCCTATCGCCCTCTTCTACAGCGACTACTTCCGTCGCCCTACCAAGCGTGGCGGTGCATGGATGAGTGCCTTTGCCAAGCAGAGCGACAAGTGGGGACAGTTGCCTATTATATATAATGTATGCAACAATGCCAAAGCTCCAGAGGGTCAGCCTACCCTGATTACATGGGATGAGGTTTGCACCCTTTTCCATGAGTTCGGTCACGCCCTCCATGGAATGTTGTCAAAGTGCGGTTACAATACGCTTTCAGGAACAGCCGTGGCTCGCGACTTTGTGGAAATGCCATCCCAGTTTAATGAGTCATTCGCCAGCATTCCAGAAATCTTCGACCACTACGCCCGTCACACCCAGACCGGAGCAGCCATGCCAGCCGACCTGAAGGAGCGCATGCTGAAGAGCATCAACTTCCAGCCAGCCTATGCCCTGGGTGAGAATCTGGCAGCCACCTGCCTCGACCTGGCTTGGCACGAGTTGACACCAGACGAGATTCCTTCACCATATATGGCAGGCGCCTTCGAGAAGGAAGCCCTGAACAATGTAGGTCTGCTCAATTCTCAGATTCCTCCTCGCTACTCTACCACCTATTTCAACCATGTATGGGGCGGTGGTTATGCAGCAGGTTACTACAGCTATCTCTGGACAGAGGTGCTTGCCGTGAATGTGGCAGATTACTTTGCCAAGCATGGTGCCTTGGATCCAGCCGTTGGTCAGGCATTCCGCGATAAGGTTCTGAGCCGTGGCAACACCAAGGACCAGATGGAAATGTTCACCGACTTCACCAGCATGAAGCAGCCAGATGCTTCCGGCTTGTTGAAGGCAAGAGGAATGTAAGACAAGAAAATCATATAAGAAAAAAGCGTCTCCCTGAGAAATCAGGAGGACGCTTTTTCTTTTATAAGACTTTATCAACTATTTTACCGCCTTAGGAGTCCAGTTCTTCAAGAAGCGGAGAACCTTCTTCTCATCATAGCCTTTACCTTCTTCCAGGAAGCTGGAGTCCTGGATATGGAGAACAGTTCCCTTCTCATCCAAAACCACAAAGACTGGGAAACCGAAACGGGCAGGATTGTTCAGGCGCTTCATCAATGACTCTGCCTTCTTCACAGCCTCAGCACCCGCAGCTTTGCGAGGATTGTAATTCACGTGGATGTACTCGAAGCTGTCATTCACCGCCTTGTTTACCGCCGTATCTTTCTCTACGAAATCGGCAAACTTCAAGCACCAAGGACACCAGTTGCCACCCACCTGACAAATCACAAACTTGCCTTCAGCCTTCGCCTTGACCAAGGCCTCATCAATCTGAGTCATCGGATCAATGCTCTCATTATACACTTTCTTCAATGCTCCCTGAGCATGCGCCATCACAACAACCATGGTCATCATGAAGGCAAGAGTTACGAGTCTTCTCATACGAAATACTAATTATTGTTTCTCTATTATTGTTCTAATTCATCCTTTCGTTTTATCTCTTTAAAAGAGGCAACACCCCAGGAAGGAATCAACCCATGTCAAACGGAGTCAATACATTCCTGAGCTTTTCGAAATCAGCCTTCGTGATGCGCCTGCCCCGAAGACTGCGCACCTGCGGGAAATCAGCAAAATAAGACTCCTGCGTAGTGTACCAGTTATGCGAACTCAACTCACTAACCGTCAACAGCTGGCGTTCCAGACTGCGGGCGAACCTGGGACTTACCCTAGAAAGGAAATGCTTGCCATCCTTCAGTTCTACAGCCAGAATCAGATAGGTCTGAGGTCCTGCTGCCTTCTTCCTAGCCACCACATTCTCGCTCACCTTCCAGCCTTTGGTAGAAGTCATCACCCGAATATCCCAACCGTATTTACGATTCAGACTGTCCATCATGCTCCGGAACACGACACCATGAGGAGCCGTATCCTTCAGTCCCGTATAACCGATGATATAATGTATCATCTCATGCAGAAGCACACTCTTTGCCTGCTTGTCGGTCATATCATAATAGGTAGACATGGAGAGTTTGAAATCGTAAAGCTTGGTACGTCCCCATCGGGAAGAACGCTTGAAGGCAAGTTGTCCCAACCGGGTCTTGGCACGAGTCAGTCCCAGCTCCGGCAACGGCAGTTTACCCCCGAAATATTCCTGGTCAAAACGTTTGAACCACTCCTCCATCCAGTCTATAGTTACTATCATATCTGTATATTTATCGTATATTTATTCAGACGAATCGTCTACATATTACAAAACGAGTGCAAAGATACATTTTTTTCCGGAAAAACATTCATATTTATTAGAAAATGAGTAACTTTGCAGCCAAATTTTAAAACGAGAAATGAATAAAACAGCACAGCACATCATTGACATACAGAATGTGTCTAAAAGATTTGGCGAGAAAGTTGCCCTCAACGACATCAACCTCTTTGTGAGAAAGGGCGAATTCGTGACCATTCTCGGTCCTTCGGGATGCGGAAAAACTACTCTCCTGCGACTTCTGGCTGGATTCGAGACAGCCACAGAGGGCGTCATCACCATAGCAGGGAATGATATTACCAACCTGCCACCCTACAAACGCAACGTAAACACGGTGTTCCAGAAATACGCCCTGTTTCCTCACCTCAATGTATTTGACAACATCGCTTTCGGCTTGAAACTCAAGAACACGCCGAAGGACCAGATCATGCCTAAGGTGAAGCGTGCCTTGAAGATGGTGAACATGAGCGATTACGAATACCGCGACGTCAACTCGCTTTCGGGTGGACAGCAGCAGCGCATTGCTATCGCCCGTGCCATCGTGAACGAGCCGGAAGTACTCCTGCTCGATGAACCACTTGCAGCACTCGACCTGAAGATGCGCAAGGACATGCAGCTGGAACTGAAGGAAATGCACGAGCGACTGGGCATTACCTTCATCTACGTAACCCACGACCAGGAAGAAGCCCTGACCCTGAGCGACACCATCGTGGTGATGAGCGAGGGAGAGATTCAGCAGATAGGAACCCCTACCGATATCTACAACGAGCCAGCCAACTCTTTTGTGGCAGACTTCATCGGCGAGAGCAACATCTTCTGCGGAACGATGGTCCACGACTGTCTGGTCAAGGTGGCAGGAGCAGAGATTCCTTGTGTGGACAAGGGATTCGGCTGCAACCAGGAAGTGGATGTAGTGATCAGACCGGAAGACATTGAAGTTTCTACCGACACAGAGCACGCCCAGTTTGTAGGCAAGATAACCTCATCCATCTTCAAGGGCGTGCACTACGAGATGCTTGCCGAGAGCGACAAGGGCTACGAGTTCCTGATTCAGAACTACAAGCATTTCGAGGTGGGACAGACCATCGGCATGAGCGTGATTCCCGACAACATCCACATCATGAAGAAGGAGCACACCACGAACACCTTCCAGGCGAAGGTGAACGGCGACGGAACCATCGAGTTCCTGGGCTGCGAATACCAGATAGAGATTCCGGAAGAGAAGAAGAGCCAGATTCATACCGATGAAGAAGGCAAGGAAGTGATCAACGTAAACGTAGATTTCGGAAAGATTGAGCTTTTCGACAACGAGAGCGAAGGAACCTTTACCGGTGACATCTGCTTCATTCTCTATAAGGGCGACCATTATCACCTGACCGTAGACACCGACTGGGGCGAGAAGCTCTATGTAGACACTCAGGATGTCTGGGACCTTGGCGACCATGTGGCAATCACCATTCCAAGAGAAAGCATTTCGTTTGAATAAAAATTATAAATTATTAATTATCAATTATAAATTGAACATTATCAAGTTTATATCCTCTCGACAAAGCTGGTCTATTCCATACGCCATCTTTGCGGCAATATTCGTGGTGCTGCCGTTGATTCTCATCGTAGTGTTCGCATTTACCGATGAGAACGGGAGTTTGACGCTCTACAATTTCCAGAAATTCCTGGCGCACCCGGAAGCCATCAATACCTTCGTGTATTCTATCGGCATTGCCTTTCTCAACACCCTGCTCTGCATTCTGTTGGGTTATCCGGCTGCCTATATTCTGACCCAGACCAAGATGAAATACGCCAACACCATCGTGATGCTCTTCATCCTGCCGATGTGGGTGAACATCCTGGTGCGCACACTTGCCACCGTGGCACTCTTCGATTTCGCCGACCTCCCGTTGGGCGAAGGCGCCCTGTTGTTTGGTATGGTCTACAACTTCATCCCATTCATGATTTATCCTATCTATAATACGCTGCAGAAGATGGACCGCAGCTATATAGAGGCAGCCGAAGACCTGGGCGCATCGCCCTGGCAACAGTTCATCAAAGTCATCCTTCCCCTCTCCATGCCGGGCGTGGCTAGTGGCATTCTGATGGTTTTCATGCCCACCATCTCCACCTTCGCCATTTCGGAACTGCTGACGATGAACAACATCAAGCTCTTCGGAACAACCATCCAGGAGAACATCAACAATTCAATGTGGAACTATGGTGCAGCCCTCTCGCTCATCATGCTCTTCCTCATCGGCGCATCAACATTGATTGCCGGCGACGGCAGTAAGCAGGAAGGAGGCATCAGATGATGAAAACATTATTCAGCAAGGAAATGATGAAGAAAGTATTCTGCCAGGGCTATCTGTGGCTGCTCCTGCTGCTGCTCTATTCCCCTATTCTCATCATCGTCATCTTCTCGTTTACCGAGGCAAGGGTGATGGGCAACTGGACCGGCTTCTCCCTGCAGCTCTACAAGAATCTCTTCGTAGAGGGAACCCACCATTCGTTGACAGCGGCACTCGTCAATACGATTAGCATCGCGCTGATTACCGCCACCGTTTCAACCCTCTTCGGAACCCTCACCGCCATCGGAATCTATAATCTGCGTAACCGTTATGCGAGAAACGCCATCCAGTTTGTGAACAACATTCCGATATTGAACGGCGACATCATCATCGGTATTTCGCTCTTCCTGCTCTTCATCACGCTGGGCATTCCGCAGGGCTACACCACGGTGGTCATCGCCCACATCACCTTCTGTATGCCCTACGTCATTCTGAGCGTAATGCCTAGATTGAAGCAGATGAACCCGAACCTCTATGAGGCGGCACTCGACCTGGGAGCTTCACCGATGCAGGCTTTGCGCAAGGTGATTATCCCTGAAATATTGCCGGGAATGATTTCGGGCTTCATGCTCGCCATCACCATGAGTATCGACGATTTCGCCGTGACCATCTTCACCATCGGCAACGAAGGTCTGGAGACGCTCTCCACCTTTATCTATGCAGATGCGAGAAAGGGAGGACTGACGCCGGAACTCCGTCCGCTGAGTACGATTATCTTCGTGCTGGTGCTCGTGATGCTGATTATCATCAATCGTCGTTCAGAAAAAAACAAGAAGAAATAAGATGAAGAACAAGATATTTTTGGGAGTTAAAGGAGTCAAGGGAGTTCAAGGAGTCAAGGGAGTTAAAGGAGTCAAGACAATAGCTTTTCTTTTCCTGAGCCTGCTGATGATTCTGCAGCTCTCTTCCTGCTACAACAAGGAGAACAGGGAGGAGATTCTGAAGGTTTACAACTGGGGAGACTACATTGACGAGGATATTCTTTCAGAATTCCCGAAATGGTATGAGGAACAGACTGGCAAGAAGATCCGGGTCATCTACCAGACCTTCGACATCAATGAGGTGATGCTGACCAAGATAGAGCGCGGTCATGAAGACTACGACGTGGTGTGTCCGTCGGAATACATCATCGAGCGAATGCTCCGCAAGGACCTTCTGCTGCCCATCGACACCGCGTTCGGCAAGACTCCGAACTATCTGAAGAACGTGTCGCCCTACATCGTGGAGCAGATTGATGCAACTTCCAATCACGGTCGCATCGCCCACAACTATGCCGTTCCCTATATGTGGGGAACCTGCGGAATCTTATATAATAAGGTACACGTACCGCAGAAGGACGCACAGACCTGGGGCACGCTCTGGAACAGGAAGTATCGTGGCAAGTTGCTGATGAAGGATTCCTACCGCGATTCCTACGGCACGGCTCTGATCTGGGAACACCGCAAAGACCTGGCTGCAGGCAAGGTAACCGTTCCGGAACTGATGAACGATTATTCGCCAAAGGCTATTGCCACCGTAGAAAGACTGCTGAAGGCGCTGAAGCCCAACATCGAGGGATGGGAGGCAGACTTCGGCAAGGAGACGATGACCAAGGGAAAGGCTTACCTGAACATGACCTGGAGCGGTGATGCTGTATGGGCGATAGAGGAAGCCGGAAACGTGGGTGTTGATTTGGGTTATGAAGTGCCGAAGGAAGGCAGCAACGTATGGTTTGACGGTTGGGTGATTCCGAAATACTCCCGCAATCCGAAGGCAGCCTCCTACTTCATCAACTATCTCTGCCAGGAAGACGTGGCACTTGCCAACATGGAGACCACGGGTTATGTGAGCAGCGTGGCTGGCAGGAAGGTGCTGGAAGCGATGAGCGACAAGGAAGCTTATCCTGAGACCGTGAACCTGGCTTACTTCTTTGGAGAGGAAGGCAGAAAGGCGCACCTGAATCCAATCATGTATCCGGACAGCACAGTGGTGGCAAGATGCGCCATGATTCATGATGCTGGCGATCATACTCCAGAAGTTTTGGACATGTGGTCGAAGGTGAAGGGCGACAACCTGGGTGGCGGAATCGTTATCTTCCTCTTAGCCGTAGTCCTTGCCCTGACCGTCTTCGTAGCCATCAAGAAATATGAGCACTACAAGCACAGAAGATTGTCAAGAAAGCATCGCAGAAGACACGTGGTAAAGGTAAAAGGGTAAAAAAGTAAAAAGGTAAAAGGGTAAAAAACTTTACTTTTTATGGGAAAATTGAACTTTTTTGAAGAAAAAAAGAAAAAAGTTGCAGAAAAATTTGGTGGAATGAAAAAAAAGTACTACCTTTGCACTCGCTTTTAAGAACAAAGCGTTTGGGTAGTTACCAGAGTGGCCAAATGGGGCAGACTGTAAATCTGCTGGCTATGCCTTCGGTGGTTCGAATCCATCACTACCCACTTTTCCCAAAATAACTCAAAAGATTTAAGAGTCCGGTTTTCGAAAGAGAATCGGATTTTTTTGTTTTACAGATTCACAGGAACACAAACAACATAAAAAAGCGATGGATTTCTACAGTCCATCGCTTTTCTTATTTCAAGATTATCCCAATCAAAAGATTAGTCCTTCAGGCTCTCCTGATACCAGTCGAAGAGTTTCTTCACACCATCCTCGATTTCTACCTTATGAGTCCATCCTAGGCTATGGAGCTTATCTACAGAGATGAGCTTGCGCATGGTTCCATCTGGCTTGCTGGCGTCAAACTCAACCTCTCCTTCGAAACCTACTGCCTTTACTACAAGCTCTGAAAGCTCACGGATGGTAAGTTCCTTACCGGTTCCCACGTTGATGTGGCAGTTGCGAATCTCACCGAGAGATGGGATTGCACCACCTCTACCTTCAGAATTGTTTCTATCCACAGCACCATCCACCTTGGCACCATAGAATACAGAGCTGTATTTCTCAATGCCGATGATGTCCTTGAAGTCCACATTCAGGAGCACATGAACACTGGCGTCAGCCATATCCTCGCTCCAGAGGAACTCACGCAAAGGCTTGCCGGTTCCCCAAAGCACCACCTTGTTGTCGTAGATTCCGTAGAACTCCAGCGCCTTCAGAATGCGCTCGTGAGAGTTGCTGCCGTCCACATTACCCTCGCCGATAATGGCGCGAAGCTTGTCAGTAGGGTTGATAGGACGCTTGTTCATATCTACCTCAATACTGTGCCAGTCGCCGTCATGGATGAGCTTGGCAAGATAAATCTTGCGCATCATCGCAGGCATTACGTGACTGTTCTCCAGGTGGAAATTATCATTCGGACCATAGAGGTTGGTTGGCATTACTGCGATATAGTTGGTTCCATACTGAAGGTTGTAGCTCTCGCACATCTTCAGTCCGGCAATCTTGGCAATGGCGTATTCCTCGTTGGTGTATTCCAAAGGAGAAGTAAGGAGCACGTCCTCCTTCATAGGCTGCGGTGCATTCTTTGGATAGATGCAGGTAGAGCCCAGGAAGAGGAGTTTCTTCACGCCATGAGAATAGGCATTGCTGATCACGTTGCACTGCATCTTCATGTTCTGCATGATGAAGTCGGCACGATAGAGCGAATTTGCCATGATTCCGCCCACGAAGGCAGCAGCCAGAACCACTGCATCTGGCTTCTCCTCATCAAAGAACTTCTCTACTGCATACTGGTCGGTCAAGTCGAGTTCTTTATGAGAACGACCCACCAGGTTATGATAGCCTCTCTTCTCGAGGTTATTCCAGATAGCAGACCCCACAAGTCCGTGGTGTCCTGCTATATAAATCTTTGAATTCTTATCCAACATAATTACCTAACAATTCCCTTTTCCAAGTATTCCACGAGGTTGCAGCGAACCTTCTCGCCAGCATCCTCGGCAGCCACCTTCGCCATATCGCTCTCTACCATGATCTTGACGAGATCCTCGAAAGAGGTAGAATTAGGATTCCAGTTGAGCTTAGCCTTAGCCTTTGTTGGGTCACCCCAGAGGTTCACCACGTCGGTAGGACGATAGAAGTCAGGAGAAACCTCAACGAGTGTCTTGCCGATGAGTTCCTCAGGACCCTCAACGCAGATACCCTTCTCGTTCTCATTCTTGCCTTCCCACTTCAGTTCGATTCCAACATAGTGGAAAGCCAGCTGGGCGAACTCACGGACAGAGTGCTGCTTACCGGTAGCAATGACGAAATCCTCTGGCTTCTCTGCCTGGAGAATCAGCCACATGCACTCTACGTAATCCTTAGCATAACCCCAGTCGCGGAGAGAATCCAGGTTACCGAGATAGAGCTTGCTCTGCTTGCCCTGCTTGATACGGGCTGCAGCCAGCGTAATCTTGCGGGTAACGAAAGTCTCGCCACGGCGCTCACTCTCATGGTTGAAGAGAATACCTGAGCAGCAGAACATGTTGTAAGCCTCACGATATTCCTTGACAATCCAGAAGCCATACTGCTTGGCAACAGCGTATGGAGAATAAGGGTGGAACGGAGTGTTCTCGTTCTGTGGGACCTCTTCTACCTTACCGTAAAGCTCGGAGGTAGAAGCCTGATACATGCGGCAGGTTTCTGACAAACCACACTGGCGGATAGCCTCCAGGATGCGGAGAACGCCCGTTGCGTCTACATCGGCAGTAAACTCCGGAGAGTCGAAACTTACCTGTACATGGCTCTGTGCCGCAAGGTTGTAAACCTCTGTAGGTTTCACCTTGTTCATCACCTGGATGATACTCATGGAGTCACCGAGGTCGGCATAATGAAGATGGAAATTTGGGGTACCTTCCAGATGAGCGATGCGCTCGCGATAGTCGGTAGATGAACGTCGGATAGTTCCGTGAACATCATACCCCTTACTCAGCAGCAACTCTGCCAAATAAGAGCCATCCTGACCTGTAATACCCGTGATTAAAGCTACTTTTCTTTTTTCCATTTATTTTTTATATATGATAAATTAATAAATTTTTTATACCTTTGCATAAAAACCCCACACGCCCTTTCATGGCGTGCGGAACACACTTCATATTTACCCGGATGCAAAAGTACGATTATTTTTTCAAACCAACAAATATTCTGATGTTTATTTGCCGAAATCGCTGATATTGAACCAATTTGAAACTAAGAAGTAGCGGTTTGCGTCTCCGGCCAGTTGACCAGATACAACTTCTCGGTGGCACGGGTGAAGGCGGTGTAGAGCCAGTGGATATAATCGGGCGTGAGCATGTCGTCCGTCATGTAACCCTGATCCACATAAACATGCGCCCACTGTCCGCCCTGCGCCTTATGGCAGGTCACGGCATAGGCAAACTTCACCTGCAGGGCATTGAAGAACTGGTCCTGGCGAATCGCCTTCATCCGATCCGCCTTGAGCGGAATATCCTGATAATCTTCTTCTATCTGACGGAAGAGCTGCTCCTGCTGCTCATGGGTCAAGGCTGGCGCCTCGCTCGTCAAAGTATCCAGCAGCACCGTTGCCTCCAGCTCGTAATTGTCATAATCGGGGAACTGCAGCAGAAGCGTGGCAAAACGGAAACCGTAAAGGTCGATGCGGCGACGAACCCGCAAGACCTTGGCACGGTCGCCATTCGCAAGAAAAGCAGGAAGTTCTTTACTTTGAACTTCGTTACTTTGAACTTGGAACTTGGAACTTGGAACTTTATGATTACTTTGAACTTCTTTACTTGGAACTTGGAACTTGGAACTTGGAACGTTATGATTAGCTAAACCATTGAATTGACTTTCCCTTCGGCCGCCGAACGCTGTTTCTTCACTCTTCACTCTTCGTTCTTCACTTACTTTCTTCCTCTCCTCTTCCATCCAGTAATAATTGTTTTTCACAATCATGAGGATGTCGCCCTGCGAAAGTTCCTCATCCCTGTCAAGCACCATATTGCGAATGCCCTGGTTGAAGATGTTGGCACGCTTGTTACTGCGAGTCACGACGATGGTGTCGTCCAGACCCACATGATGATAACTGTCGGCAAGCGCCTCTATGAGTTCGGCTCCAGGCATCTGCTGGATGTCGGAGAATCCGGAGAAATGGATTTTCGGAAGCTGCGTAATGTCATCGTGCGTAATCATCTGACGAATCATCGTGGCATTATACAGAATGCCCGACTGTTCACTCTGGCGGAGCACCTCGTTCAAGTCGCATTCATAAACCGACAAGCCGTAACCTTCGAGCATGGCAGCATGAAGGGCAGGCGATTCCTCCTCGCAGATAGGTGGCAACTGCGCCTTGTCGCCTATCAGCATCAGGCGGTCGTTATGACCCTGATAAACGAAATGAACCAGATCATCCAGCAGACAGCCACTTCCGAAAGTAGTTCCACCCAGTCCCAGATTGGAAATCATCGAAGCCTCATCCACCATGAAGAGCGTATCCGTATAGAGATTGTCGTTGAGATTGAACTGGCCGTCAACGCCCGAAAATGCTTTCTCGCGATAGATGCGGCGATGGATGGTGAAGGCAGGCGAACCGCTGCTCAGGGAGAAGACCTTGGCAGCCCTGCCCGTAGGAGCCAGGAGCATCACCTTCTGACCGATGGCCTTCATCGTGCGGACGATGGCACCCGAAAGCGAAGTCTTACCCGTACCCGCACTACCCCGCAATATCATCACAGCATGAGGATTGCGATCGGTCATGAAGCGGGCGAAGACATCCAGCGCATTCGCCTGTTCGGGAGTTGGCGGAAAGCCAAACTGCTCCAATATCTTATATTTTAGTTCATCTACAATCATGAATGTATAATTTATAATTAATATTTAATAATTTCAACACCAAATATTTTGTGTTGTCTCGGTTTTGCTGTATCTTTGCAGAAGCAAAAGCTGCACTCGGCAATTTGAAAGCAAGCTTTCTTTGCGCTCGCTTGCAGTATCTTTGCAGAAGCAAATGCAAATGCAAAAGTAATAATACTTTTTGAAATGAGAATGAAATTAAGGAAAATAAACAATAATGCGGTCCTGGGAGCATGCGTCATCGTCATGATGACCCTCTGCGTACTCAGCATCTGCCAGCCCCTCATCTTCCAGAAACGGATGAAGGGCAGAGAGGCAGAGGTGAAAGCCAGGCTGATGATCATCCGGGAAGCGGAAGAGAAGTACAAGGACAAGCATGGGGTGTATACGGGCGACTTCAATACCCTCGTCAAGGGCAAGTATCTGAAGGCTGCCGATTCCTTCATCCCCTACTCCGACGGCAAGAAATTCTCGCTCGCCGCTACCACGATTGTCAGTAAGAGCGGCAAGCAGATTCCGCTCATGGAATGCGGAGCCGCCTATGAAGATTTCCTCGACGGGCTGGACGAAAACGCCATTCAGGAAATCACCGAGCAGGCCAACTATGCCGGAGAATATCCGGGACTGAAGATTGGCGACATAACAACAGATAATAACAACGCAGGCAACTGGTAAAACAACAAGATGATCATGCAGCTAACAGGCAATAAAACACTTCAGGCACGCCTCACGATAAGAGTGAGCAAGAACACACTCAGCTTTTCGGTAGTTGACCGCGAAGCTGAGCATCAGGTCATTTACGAGCCTTACACCGTGAAGAGCGGCGTTTCCATGGCAGCCAACTTGCGTCAGGCTTTCAAGGAAAGCGATCTCCTGCAACGTGGTTACCAGAAGGTGCGAGTCTACATCGACACTCCAATCCTGCTGGTTCCGATAGAGGAATTTCATGAAGAAGACCTTGACGTGCTCTATCAGCACGCCTTTGACGGTCATCATTCCGACGCCATTCTCTACCGTGTTCAGCCGGCTCTCAACGTAGTGGCTGTGTTCCCTATCAACAAGGATTTCAAGATGGTGGTGGAGGATAATTTCCGGGATGTGCGCTTCACTCCTATCATGCAGCCGATGTGGCACTATCTGCATCAGCGCAGTTTCACGGGCATTCACCGCAAGCTCTATGCCTATTTCCACGACAAGAAGCTGGACCTCTTCTGTTTCGACAAGAACCGCTTCAAGTTCTTCAATTCGTTCAATGCGGCTCATGCCAAGGATGCGCTCTATTTCATCCTCTACGTATGGAAGCAGCTGGGATTGGATCAGATGCAGGACGAGCTACACGTTTCGGGCGAAGTTCCTGACAAGGACTGGTTCCTTTATAACAGTAAGCTTTACATCAGGAAGACTTTCCTCCTGAATCCTGCCGCCGAATTCAACCGTGCCCCTATCACGGAAATCAAGGGAATGCCTTTCGACTTGCTGGCACTGTACTTGAGTAAGTGAAGAGTAAAGAACGAAAAGTGAAGAAACAGCGTTCGGCGGCCGAAGGGAAAACCAATTCAACAGCATAGCTAATCATAAAGTTCAAAGTTCAAAGTAATAAGTTCAAAGTAAAAATATGAGAATCATAACAGGACAATATAAGGGTCGCCATTTCGACATTCCACGTTCGTTCAAGGCGCGCCCTACAACAGATTTTGCAAAGGAGAATATCTTTAATGTTTTGCAGGGTTACATCGATTTTGAGGATGCAACCGCCCTCGACCTCTTTGCCGGTACGGGCAGCATCTCGCTGGAACTCGTTTCCCGAGGTTGCCAGCGCGTCATCAGCGTAGAGGCAGACCGCGACCACGCCAACTTCATCCGCGAGTGTTTCAAGAAGCTGGGCGAAGACAAGGATCTTCTGATTCGTGGCGATGTGTTCCGCTTCCTGAAGACCTGCAAGCAGAAGTTTGATTTCATCTTTGCCGATCCGCCATACGCGCTGGAGAAACTCCCGGAGATTCCAGACCTCGTACTGAATGGCGACCTGCTGAACGAAGATGGAATCTTCGTTTTCGAACATGGCAAGAATTATGATTTTTCCGAGCATCCCCGATTCGTGGAGCACAGAAGCTATGGAAGCGTCAATTTCTCGATATTCAGATAAAAGCAAATTTTAGGCACGGATTACAAGGATTACAAGGATTTTGTATGAGATTATAAATTCGGGATATTGAATTTAGCTCATAACTCCGTGTAATCCGTGTAATCCGTGCCTAAATAAATCCATTCTTAAATAAAAATCCATTCTTAAATAAAAATCCGTGCCTAATCACAGCAGCGGCGAAAGCAATCTGACGATGCTTTCGAACAATCGCTTCATGAACGGGCGCTTCACGAAATAGGAAACATCATCCACCAGGATGCTCTGCGATTCATCCTTCAGATAAATCGCCTTGATGCGCTGCGCCATTTCCTCATCATAGAAAAAGGCATTCGCCTCGAAATTATTCTCGAAACTGCGGAAGTCGATATTCGTACTTCCCACCGTGCAGAGATTATCATCACTCACCAGCAGCTTGCTGTGGTTGAAACCACCCATATAGAGATAAACCTTCACTCCAGCCTCTATCGCTTCCATCACATACGAACGCGAAGCCCATTCCACCAGCTTCGCATCTGCCTTGCGGGGAATCATCAACCTGATGTCCACTCCCGCCAATGCCGCCGTTCTCATCGCAAACAATACCGGTTCGGTTGGCAGGAAATAAGGAGTCTCCATATACACATACTTCTGCGCCTGGAGCAGGATGCGCACATAGCCCTGCATGATGTCGGGCCATGGAGCAATAGGACTGCTCGTCACAACCTGGACCAGACAGCTGTTGTTGATATGAATATCCACCGGAGGATAATAGACGCGGTTGGTAATCAGCGTGCGGTCCACGAAATACCAGTCGATGAGGAATGCACGCTGCAGCGCATAGACACCGCCACCCTGGATGCGAAGATGCGTATCTCGCCATGGTTGCTTTCCCGTTCCCTTCACATATCTCTTGGCAATGTTCATGCCCCCGATGAATCCCACCTTGCCGTCAATCACGCACAGCTTGCGGTGGTTGCGATAGTTCACCTTGCTGGTAAAAGCCGGGAAGCGCACGGGCATGAAGGCGTGCACGTCAATGCCCGTATCTCTCATCCTTTCGAAGAAGGCGTCCTTCACCTTCCAGCAGCCCACGTCGTCATAAATCACTCTTATTTCCACTCCCTGCTCCGCCTTGTCTATCAGCGCATCAGCCACCAGATAGCCCAGTGCATCGTCCTCGAAGATGTAAGTATCCAGGTGGATGTGATGCTGAGCCTTACCTATATTATATAATAAGGAACAGATGAATTCATAACCATCGGTAAAGATGTCCACCCTGTTGTCCTTGAACGGGAACGCCCAGTTCTGGTTGGTGAAGAGATTCATCAGCGGCTTGTTGTTGGCAGGCAGGTGCAGGTTCTCCTGCTCTACGAATTCCAGCATCGAGCGCTTGGTCAGCTGGTCCATGCTCCGGTCGCTGATGTGACGCTCCTTCCGGGTGTTCTGTCCGAAGAAGATATAGAAGATGATTCCCACGAACGGCATGAAGGCGAGCACGAGAATCCAAGCCATCGTCTTCGCCGGCTGTCGGTTGTCGAGCAAGACGCGGATGATCGCAGGAATCATGATTGCGACATAGAGCAACAGATAAATCCAATGGAAATAAACCATATCCTTATTCTAATTAAATACTGAGTTCGTCTGACTTGCCACAAGTGCATTCATCTGCTTGAGTTTCACAAACTCCTGCAGCAGCTCGCGGTTGGTCGGGTTCTTGGCAAACTCCTGCTGCACTTCAATGATGCGCTGGGCGATGTAATGCGTGCGGAAGCTGAGCAGGTCCTTGAACACATACTGGCGCAGCTTCTCCGGACTCAGTTTCAGCTGCAGACTGGCCGTGGCAATCTCCTGTTCGCCCAAAGGCATTCCGGCAATGCGACTGATTTCCGGATTGGAATGGGTAGTGAAATAGGTCTCTGCCACGAATCCCTCCTCATCGAGATGATCCAGAGCCTCCTGCAGAATCTGATTATACAAGTCCTTGTGAAACTTGAATCCGTCGCCGCCCATATCCAGGCTGATGTATTGAGCCACGGGCAGCTGCACCTCGTTTTCGTCCACATCCTTCACCGTGATGATCTTGTCGCCATAATGGATAATCAGCTTCACCAGCAGGTCTTCCACCTCTAGCAGCTTGTCCAGCGGCGAGGTTCCCCTCATCCCCTGCAGCAGTCCCGGCTGGGGTGTTCCGGCCACCGGTTCTCTGAGTCCGGCAGCTCTGCGCTCAGCCTTCACCTGCTCGCTCATTCCGTTGCGCACGAAGTTGTTCAGGGCGTTGACGATGATAGCCTCGTTCACGCCCAGGCGATGGGCACAGTCGGTGATGTAGGCTGCACGGGTAATCTGATTCTTGATTTTCGAGATGCTCTCTACAATGGAATTGATTGCCTGGCTGCGCTTCACGGGGTCAGTGACACCCCTGAGCGAAATGTCGGTCTTGAACTGGATGAAGTCTACCTGATGGTCTTCAATATATTTTCTGAAGTCTTCTGCCGTATGGTTGCGGGCAAAGCTATCCGGGTCGTCGCCTTCGGGCAGGAGGAGCACCTTCACGTTCATCTCCTCTTCCAGCAGCATGTCGGTTCCTCGCAGCGCCGCATGCACGCCCGCAGCATCGCCGTCGTAGAGCAATACGATGTTGCTGGTGAATCGGTGGAGCAGTCTTATCTGATGGATGCTCAGGGCTGTTCCCGAGTTTGCCACCACGTTCTCAATGCCGCACTGGTGCATGGAGATGACGTCCGTATAGCCCTCCACCATGTAGACGCAGTCTTCCTTGGCGATGGCTTTCTTTGCCTGATACAGTCCGTAGAGCTCCCGTTCCTTATGGTAGATTTCGCTGTCGGGCGAATTGACGTATTTCTGGTTCACGCCCTTGGTCCGGGAGTCCAGCACGCGTCCTCCGAATGCCACGATCTTTCCACTCACGCTCGTCCACGGGAAGATGGCACGGCCGGAGAATCGGTCCAGGTACTGGTCCAGTCCGCTCCTGTTGCCAGCCTCGTCCTTGTCCACCTTGAAGCAGAGTCCGGTGGCGGTGAGATATTTCGGGTTGTATCCCTTCTTCACAGCCTCGTCAAAGAGAGCCGTGCGCTGTGGCAGGGCGAATCCCAGTTGGAACTTCCGGATGATGTCGTCACGGAATCCACGGCTGCGGAAATACTGCATTCCGATGGCCCTTCCGTCCACGTCGTTCTGCAGAATGTCCTGGAAATACTTCGCAGCCCAATCGTTCACGATATACATGGATTCGCGTTCGCTCTCTCTCTGCTTCTCCTCGTTGGTCATCTCGCGTTCCTGAATCTCGATGTTATATTTCTTGGCGAGCCAGCGGAGCGCATCGGGATAGCTCATCTGCTCCAGCTCCATCAGGAAGTTGACGGCGTTTCCACCCTTGCCGCAGGTAAAGCAGTGGCAGATGCCACGGGTAGGCGAAACGGAGAACGACGGATGGGAATCGTTATGGAAAGGACACAAGCCGATATAGTTGATGCCGCGCTTTTTCAGCGTCACGAATTCAGACACCACCTCTTCTATCTTGGTGGAGTCCATAATACGGGCTATGGTCGGTTTGTCTATCATATTTTTCTATCTTATTCAAGTTTCGCAAGTTCAGGAATTAAAGAAGTTAAAGGAGTTATCGCTCCCTACGGTCGCTGAGGAGTTAAGACAATAGTCTTTTTTGCGTAGTTTATAAGCTGCAAGACATACGTCTTAACTCCTTAACTTCCTTAACTCCTTTAACTTCCTGATATGCGACAGTTCTGTTTTTTACGTTGCAAAATTAATACTTTTCTCTGAAAACACAAAACATTTAGGGGAAAAGACGTACAGAAACCGCATGGAAAGCCAAAATGAAACAAATAATAAAGTAAAGGGGACATCTAATAAAGAACTTTCCGGAGAATATTCCTACCTTTGCAGCTATCAAACAACAAACACAATTAAATAAGTATGAGACTTAATGACATCAAGAAAGCATTTTTAGCTTCCGCTGCCCTCCTCTCAGCCATGAGCATGAGCGCAGCTGAGAGATTCGTAAGTTTCCAGCAGGGCGACTTACTCATCAACGGTAATGATAAGGTAGAAATCTATATGGACACCAACGACTGCCGCGGCGTGAGCTATGCTGCCAATGCCCTGGTCAAGGACATCAGCAAGGTGAGCGGCTCCCAAGCCACCATCACCTCCAACCGCAAGGCAACCATCCTCGTGGGAACCATCGGACATTCTGCTGCCATCGACCAGCTCGTCAAGCAGAAACGCATCAACGGAAATCTGCTCAAGGGCAAGCGCGAGAAATTCATCATCACCGTGGTGGACAACCAGCTCATCATCGCCGGAAGCGACCGCCGAGGCACCATCTACGGCATCTACGAACTCTCGCAGCAGATGGGCGTATCGCCTTGGTATGACTGGGCAGACGTGCCTGTAGAGCACCACGATTCTATTTTCGTAAACAAGGGTATCTATACAGATGGCGAACCAGCCGTGCGCTATCGCGGCATCTTCCTCAACGATGAGGCACCTTGCCTAACGTCATGGGTAAAGAACACCTACGGAACCGGATATGGCGACCACCGTTTCTATCAGCGTGTCTTCAAACTGGTGCTGCGCCTCAGGGGCAACATGATGTGGCCAGCCATGTGGGGCTGGGCGTTCTATGCCGACGATGCGGAGAACGAGAAGACTGCCGATGAGATGGGCGTGGTGATGAGCACCTCCCATCATGAGCCGATGGCACGCAATCATCAGGAATACGCCCGCAACCGAAAGGGATGGGGACCTTGGAACTATCAGAAGAACAAGGCTAACCTGCAGAAGTTCTTCCGTGAGGGAATAGAGCGCATGAAGGGAACCGAGCAGATCGTGACCATCGGTATGCGTGGCGACGGTGACGAGGCGATGAGCGCAGAGGCTGATACAAAGCTGATGAGCCAGATCATCAACGACCAGCGCAAGATCATCGCTGATGTAACGGGAAAGAAGGCCAGCGAAACACCGCAGGTTTGGGCACTATATAAAGAGGTGCTGGATTACTACGACAAGGGAATGAAGGTTCCCGACGACGTAACCCTGCTGCTCTGCGACGACAACTGGGGTAACGTGCGCCGTGTGCCGAATGCCAAGGAACGCAAGCACAAAGGCGGTTGGGGCTTATACTATCACGTAGATTACGTAGGTGCTCCAAGAAACTCAAAGATGCTCAATGTAACTCCTGTACAGAATCCTTGGGAGCAGTTGACACTTGCTTACGAGAATGGCATCGACCGTCTCTGGATTCTCAATGTGGGCGACCTCAAACCGATGGAATATCCTATCAGCCAGTTTATGGACATGGCTTGGAATCCACGTAAATACGATGTAAACAACATCACCCGTCATACCCGCGACTGGTGCGCACAGCAGTTTGGTGAATCGCAGGCCGATGAAGCAGCCCGCATTCTTAACCTCATCTGCAAGTACAACGGCCGCTGCACTCCGGAGATGCTCGACAAGAACACCTACAGTCTGGAGAACGGCGAATGGCAGGAGGTGGTGAATCAGTATCTCCAGCTCGAGGCTGATGCGCTGCGCCAGTACAACAGTCTGCCAGCAGCCTATCACGATGCCTATCGCCAGATCATCCTCTTCCCTATCGAGCTGATGAGCAATCTGCATCAGATGTACTTTGCCCAGGCTCAGAACCATGCTCTCTACAAGCAGAACAATCCGAAGGCGAACATCTGGGCGGATGAATGCGAGCGCCTCTTCAAGCGCGATTCCCTCATCTGCGATGTTTACAACCACAAGATGTCGGGCGGCAAGTGGAACGGCATGATGACGCAGAAGCACATCGGCTATAAGAGTTGGAATGATGCCTTCGAAAAGGATACCTGTCCGGAGCTCTTCCGGGTAACCTCCAAGAATGGAGTGATTATCAGCGAAAACAGCGGCGTGGTAGAAATCGAAGCTCCTTACTACAGCAGCAAGACGGATGCTGACGAGGCAAAATGGACAGAGATTCCATTCATGGGCAAAAGCGTATCGGCAATGACTCTGATGCCGTATACCAAGAGTGTAAAAGGAGCCAGCATCACTTACAAGTTTAAGATGCAAGTTAGCAAGACTTCGGATGTCAAAACTTCGGATGACAAGGCATTTAATAGCATTGTTTCCAATGGCAAGCAGAAGGTTCGCATTCATGTGATTACTAAATCAACCTTGGATTATCTCAACAAGGGCGGCTTAACCTATGGTGTAAGTTTAGATGGTGCTTCTCCTGTAGAGGTTAACTTCAACAAAGATTTGAACGAGAAGCCGGAGAACATCTACAATATCTATTATCCAACGATAGCCACTCGCATCGTGGATCAAGTGATAGAGTTGGAACTGCCGGCTACTACCGATGGCATCCACAGCCTCACCCTCACTCCTAACGACCCAGCCATCGTCTTCGAGAAAATCGTGATTGATGGAAGAGAAGGAAAAAAGAGTGTCAAGGTGATTTAAAAGTAGCATATAATAAAAAGGTATAGGCACGCACCCACGAAAGGATGCGTGCCTATTCTTTTTACGCAAACTATCACTATCTTCTTATGTTCCATACTTCGTAGCATTCATTTTTACATAAACAATCACAATAGTAACAAATAAATGAAAAAAAAGAGTATTTTTTAAATCTTTTTTGAGAAATATACGTTTATATGAGTAAAGTTAGAAACATAAAAACAAGAAACGAATGAATATAGGCAACCCAAAACTCATAAAACAACTGGAGAGTCTTGTCGACAATCGGCAAGACTGGCTATTTCGTTTTGCCTATATTCGAATCGGGCAACGTGAGGATGCAGAAGATATTGTGCAAGAGGTGCTGCTTGCAGCTTTCAAGAAACTGAAAGAAGGGCAACAAGTGGAAGAGTTGGACCGCTACATCATTCGCTCTGTTAGCAACGCATGCCGAGACTACTTGCGCAAAAATCGTCCGCAAATCATAGCTATCAATGAAGCGGCAAGCATACCTAACAGCAATGGTGACAAACAAATACACGAGGAATTTCTCAGAATATCAAAACTGCTGGAAGATATTCCACAGGAGCAAGCGGAAATCGTAAGAATGAAATGTTACGACAACTTGACGTTCCGAGAGATAGCCGAACTGGAGGAGATACCAGAAGCTACCGTGAAATCTCGCTATCGCTATGCCATCCAACATATCCAACAACGACTCAGAAAGGAGAAAAATATATGAAAGATCAAATGAACATCCATAATGACAAAGGATTTGAGGATATAGAGCAACTGCTCCAACCTCAATGTGATTTCCATGCCTCCTCCCAAACCAAGCAACAAGTAATAGAGAAGGCAAGGAAGAGCTTGGTCAGCCATCGCACCTTGCGTATCTTTCCATGGATTTGCGCAGCATGCGTGACTGGCATCATCGCTATCATCCTGCAACCACCCAAGGATACCACTTCTGCGTCGGGCAATGCGACAATGGCTGTGAGAAAGGCTACACAGCCGATGCAAAAAGCTATGATGCAAGAAAAGAATTTGACGGCAGCAAAGGAAAATACAGCAGAAAAAGCCATCACAGAAGAGAGCAGAACATACGAGAAGAAAAAGACTTTCGCCAAGCTCAATGCTCCCAAAAGGGAGGCTAACCCTAAAGCTGAGTTTGGAGATGACATGCCAGACACCGAAGAAAAAGGTCCGGTACTCTTCCCTATGTCAACCTTGCCCGAAGAGCATCTTTTCAAAATGCAGACAGCAGAAGCTCAAGCCACTACAAGCAATGCCGTGCAAAGTGAGGATGACCGCCAACAAATACGGCGAATCACCGTAAAACTCTAAAGAAAGTATATATAATAAGGTATAAACATTAAAGAACAAAGAACATGAAAAAGTATGTCATATATTTATTACTCATGATGTTCTCATCAATGGGAGCACAGGCACAAAAGTCTTATTTCAAAGAGGCTTTGGAGAAATTGGTAAGCAACAAGGCGTTCACCATGAATCAATCAGGAGCAAAAAATGAGGTTGGTGACACAGCACAATGGAGTTGGAAAAAATATCGCTTTAAAACTCTCAAGAAAGACAAGTTTCTCAAGGAACTAGACAGAATCAACAAGGCTTTTCAAAAAGATTGCAATCAGCCTGTAACTGACTTTTACTATATGGTAGATGGAAACAACAACCCACTTAAAACATGGATGAACTTTGACATATCTGTAGGCAACGACCTTATTATGGTTGGAAATTTCTCGGCATATAGCGTCCTTATCAATCGCCAACAAATGGGTCACTCTGGCATGCGCAGAGTCTGTGCCATAGAATGGGGCCATATCGTAGAGAATGGTTGGGTTAACGAAAAAGGCTATGAAGGAAACATCAGCATCGTAGAAGGAAAAGCTCCTTTAAACAAGCATCACGTAGCAGATGAAATAAACCAGCAAACGTATAAAGCCACACAATTTACAGGCGATTTAATAATCCCAAAAGACACCATAAACGAAAAGGCTGCTCCTAAAGAAGAGACTAAAGAAGAAAAAGAAGTGCCTAATGAGCAGTTGACCAAGATGCTTAAAGATGCTCAGACCAACCTGAAAGGCAACTTTGAGATTATTGGCAAGCGTGACCCTGAACTTTGGGACCGTGGCTATTTTATCTGTTACAAAGACGAAACAGATATGTATGTAGAACCCATCCTTGTGGCTACCAACGGCACTAACTTCTCATACAAGCACGACCTGAAGGACATTACCATTGGAAGAGTGAGAGCACTGATGAAAGATGGAACCATCTGCTCGGAATGGATAGACATTCCTTTTGTACCAGGAGAGATAGCAGAGCTAAGCGTACACAATGGTTACTACAGCCTCACAGGATCAAGTTTCTATAAGCAGTGGGTGGAAGAGGAAAGCAAGAACCATGATGGATGGGACGAGCGCAAGTATACGGCTTACGCACTCAGCAATATCCATTCTCCTGGCATCATCTGCTATCTGTTCTATCAGCATTTGATAAAAGGTTCTTCGAATCAAAAGAAAATATTCAAAGCCCTCCCAACAACTCTACAAGAGAATCATGTGGGTCGCTTTATCAAAAAGCATATGAACAATAAATTATAAAAATCTCAACTTTCAGTCACATTCATTTAATACATATGTGATGTAAGAAAGGACATACTGCATAGAACCCAATGCCACCTCTATCAGTTTTGATGGAGATGGCATTTTTGCTTCAAATTAGCGCATCCCCAATAGAGGTAAATTTCAATGCCGACATGAATGAAAAGCCAGAGAGCATCTACAGCATTTACTATCCTACGATAACCACTCGCATTGTGGACAAGGTGATAGAGCTAGAGCTGCCTGCCTCATCCGATGGCATCCGCACGCTCATAGATAACTTCTGCCGCTGTATGCCCATGAGCAGCATAGTGCAACTTATTTTGCACGATTCTTTCCAATAGTTGCCACCACCAAGATTCTTCAGACGTTCATCGTCCATCGTAAACCCTTTTACGATGGACTCATTCAGTCGCTCTGTAGCCCATTGACGGAAACGCGTGCCTTGAATAGATTTTACACGATAGCCCACAGATATGATAACATCAAGGTTATAGAACTTCACTTCTTTGCTTTGGTTTTTTCCTGCCATAGCACCATGTAGAGTGGTTATTCGGAATTTCCGAACAACCACTTTTTCATCAAGTTCTCCCTCCTTAAAAATATTAGCTATATGTTCTACTATCGTAGACTTACTCTTATTAAACAAGGAGGCGATTTGATCTTGGTTTAGCCAAACCGTCTTATTCTCCAATCTCACATCAAGCTTCACGCCATCATCAGATTGGTAGATGATCATTTCTCCCAAATCAGTTTGGGGTGCGTCCTCCCATTTATAGCCACAATCCAAGCAAAGATGCAGTACACCCTCTGTCTGCACTTTGTCTGAATTGCACTTTGGACATTTTATATTATTATTCATCATTGTTTCGTCTTTGTTATTATCTAAGTCAAAAAATGATATTCTTGTATGACTTATGCTTAGACATTATTATATTTGAATTTGTCAGACGCTGTCTAGAATATTTAATTAGTCTTTATTCATCTTGTACTCTTTTATTAAACTATACCAGATGTCAATATTGCATGAATCATCTTATCTATATATCTCCCATCCTCTTTCATGAAATAAACATGATGGTCAACAAACATATTTTTTACATCTTCTATTGTAGCCTCAGGCTTAACAACAAGCCCCCAACGCATGACTTCGCCAAAACGAGTGGGTGAAAGAATAAAGCTATTCAACGACAAATTCTTGTCGCCTATTTCTGGTTCTGTTTCGTGTTGAAGCATCTGAAACAGTTGCACTTTTGGATCTGCAAATCCTTTAGCTCGACCCAATCCATGGGGATCTATAAATGAAACATACTGATGTCTTCCTTTTACTATCCACAAGATGAAATCTGGATAGAAGCCAGCCTCTGCAAAAAAGCCAACTCCAGTTTTACTTTGGTTTCGCAACAAATACACCTCATGATCTTCCAACACTTTCGGCTTTGAATTAACATATTCGGTCAACTTGTTCACGAACTCAAATTCACTATCTACTAAGGCTACAGGAGATATTTCTATCAACTGATTGCCATTTTCATCTTTCAGTTTTCCGTTGTAGTACATCAATGGACTATATAAATGTCGAGAGAAGTATAATGCCTGAAAGCCATAACCAATTCTTATGGTTGAAGCGAAGGAGCGATTCTCCAATTGGCTTTTTATCAGCTCGAGCGTCTGCTTAAAATCATCATACATACCTTTGTCTATCTGAACTAATACCTTTTCGTCAAGACCTGCCATCTCGCTTGTTAGCGAAACCGTCTCCAAGTTATGGTTTACCCAAATAGACTTGTGATTCTTGTAATACTTGTCAATATATCCTTGCATCAAAGTTGTCAATATTTCTTGCCACATTGAACTAACACGCAGATAATCATCCCAAATCAAACTACTTTTTGGCACATACAATATGTACCATGACGTGTTAGCAGCAACTTCTTTCAAAGTTTGCAGTTGCATAGTAAGATTATACATTCCACGCTGACGCTTATATTCACACAAGTCAACGTACAATTTTGTCCAATCAATTAGAGCCAACTGTTCTTCACCAAGTTTTGCCTCATCCTTTGTAATTGTCTGACTTATTTTTTCAGACTTACTTGAAGAAAATGTTTTTATCTGAGAATAGCGATCAACCACAACGGGGCTTGCCGCAATAGTTGCATCCATATCCAATCGCAAAAGCGGAACATCTTTGATATATTTTTTACCTTTCTTCAAACACAAATACTTCAAGCGTTTTTTCTCCAAGTCAACAACATTAGGCATTAAAGGCAACTCTACCTTTACCTTGTCATGTACATTCACTTCTACACCTTCATCCTTGATGATTCGACTAAACTCATCCATATAGTCTGCTTTCAATCCAAAGATGTTCAAAGTTTCCAATATACCAATATGCCCAGGTACCTCATCCGGACACTGTCCCTTGTCCAATTTGCAAGTACGTTTCAAGGAAAAGCCATAGCCTTTCAAGCGTACTCCACGACCAAACAACTGTATAATTTCCGATCCGTCTCCCTGTCCTACATTCAGCAAGCACATTGTTGACACACGCCAAGAAGACCAACCTTCTGTAAATTTCTTCGCACCAATCAATATGTTTATCGTAGATTTTTTCTTGTTGATATTCTCAAACAGCGAACTTCTGTTATAGTCTCTCACGTCTGTATGAACAAAAGAAGCACATGCCTTAACGACATCAGCAGGATTGCCAACATTTATAACTCCGAAATAAGAAGAATTGCCCATACGCATACCGATTTCTCCATCCACACCAGCTATGCGGTCCAAATGAAGTTGAACTCCATAAAGACTGCTGTTGAATATAGAAGTCATCATGTCGCCATAAACTTTGGAAGCATCCATGTTCAACTCTCGCAAATAAGCAAAGGCATCCTTATATATACTATAACCTTCTGCATCTACCAAGCCATCCTCTCCACGAAGCAGGGCTTTGATACCTTCTATCGTTTTATCTGTTTCGGTTGTAAATTGCTGGAAGAACTGTACCAATCTAACAATATCACTCAGTTCTGACTTTGCACTTTTCACAGTGTTACCTACAAATATGGCAGCTGGCTTTTCTATATTGAAAGACATCAACTCTTCCTTTTTGTCATTATAAAGACGCAATTGCTCATAAAAGCCCAACAGACCACCCAACATATATAGGTATTCTTGCGCAGCATCTGTCATAACTTTCACATTGCGGGTCACAAAGTCCTTGCCATATCCGTCTTCATAAAAATACTTATAGCTATAGTCGAATAATGTAGCCAAACCATACTCCCAAAGCAATTCGTTACGCTTTTTCTTGTTGCCTTCGGCAGCAATACTTTGCCCGAAAGTAGCAGAATACTCAAAGCAAAATCCTGCCTCACTTAGTTTATCACGAAGTTTTTTCCAAGAATCACCACTTGCCCCACGATGTCCTTCATCTATGAACACAAGATTGTTCTTCTCAAAAAAATCGACATTAACTTTCAATTCTCCATCTTCATCTGCAAGCTTTGTGATTTCTGTAACTTGAACATACTGATCCTTATACAGTCCTCCTCCCTTTTTGGAAAACACCTGTACTTGAATACCACTTAGCTCCATCTCTCCTACATGCTGGGCAGAGAGGCTTTCTTTCGGAGTTATAAGCAATGTGTTATTATATACCATGCCATGCAAGTCGGCATAATAACGCAACTGGAGCATATTGACATGCATCATCAAGGTTTTACCTGAGCCTGTAGCACACCAGACAGAGATTTTATTGAGTTGTTCTGCAGTTATCTCCCTGAAAAAAGGCTCTGTATAATAATCATTATTTTGCAGAAAATCATTCTTGCGAAAACGATTGATATCCTTGACCAAGCCTTCTCTGTCAGAAAAGTATTTATCCAAATAAACTTCTGTAAAAAGAAGCTCCAACCACTGAAAATATTTCCAAATTACCTTATCTTGTCGATATTCATTGATTTGCAAAGTATATTCATAGATATGTCTATCATAACGCAACACATCCTCTACCCTCACCATGCCAGCCCAACGCTCAAGCTGGTTGCAAAGAACTCGGCAATAGTATGATACGTTCTCTTCATCCCAACCTTCCAAGTTGGGAGATTTCATGTTGGAAGCCAACTGCTCTCTTGGTAATTGTCCTTATATACAAAATCGTCACCACCTGTATTATAAGGAGGATCTATATAGACACATTTCACCTGTTCTGCAAATTTCTCTCTCAAAAGATTGAGAGCTTGAAAATTCTCAGAACTAATCATCAAACCATTACATTGCTCATCAAAATGATCAATGGAAGCAAGCAACTTGTGCTTAAACTCACTTGAGAAATAAGCAGTATCCACGACCAAAGTCTCATTTTCCTTCAAGAATTGCGGAGTCAACGGAACTGAGTATTCCGCTTTCATTCCTGGGATTTCACCCTTTCCCAATTTCACTTTATCTATTGCATAAAGCTTTACCCACTCCTCACGCTGCTTGTCATTCTGTCCGATTTCCTCATACAAAGAAGCAGGAATATGATCAAGAGTGACCAAAAAATCAGCCGAAGCCACCTTTTTCTTCTTAAGCCACAACTTCTTTTGATACTCCTCTAATTGTGCCATCAAAGTAATGATACTTTTACCAACAGCCTTAACCACCTTAATAACTGCCAAATGAGACAAGAACTTCTTTGTATCAGTTGTATCTATGTCATCTATCACAAGAATCTCATTCTTGATATAAAAGTCCATTTCTCTTAAAAGGAAGCCTTTCAAATCCTTATGAATGAAATAGTCACAACGATTTTTCTCCGTATAAGTTGTAAGATGGCGCAGCAGCAATGTAGTATGATTTTTCTCATCCACCTCCTTGGTCAACTCTTTGTATTCCACAGGGAGTTGTTCCAAAATATATGTATTTATATTGATTTTTTACTCCATCACATCCTCATTCTTAAGAAATTGGAACAGCCCCATAAAGACATAACCATTATCATCCATATATGTGGCAATGTCATCGCCCACAATGATTATCTTGCGGAAAGAATCGTCTATCTTCTTCAGCGAGGCAAGTTCCTGCTCACGCTTCTCTTCCGTTGGCAAAGAATATGCCGACTGGATGTAGTACTTGTTGAGACCATTCGTGGCAATGAAGTCTATCTCATACTGTTGGTAGGTACTCTTGCCATCACGCATCACCCGACTCTCCACCACACCGACATCCACCACATAGCCACGGATACGCAACTCATTGTAGATGACATTCTCCATGATGTGGGTAACCTCCTGTTGCCGGAAATTCAGTCGGGCATTACGCAAGCCGACATCCACCACATAATATTTCTTGATACTCTCATAATACTTCCTGCCTTTTACATTATAGCGGCGAGCACCCTCGAAGAGGAAAGCATTCTCCAAGCATTGAATATAGGAAGACACAGTATCCGCATCAAGCTTTACATGCTGCACACTCTCCAAAGTATTACGTATCTTGCTCGGATTGGTCAGCGATCCAATGGAAGAACATAAGGAATCCACCAAGCACTCCAAAGCCACACGATTCTTGATACCATTTCGCTCTACCACATCATCAAAGTATGTCTTTTGCCATAACCTTTGAAGATAACTCACCTTCTGCTCAGGAGTAGGATGATTACAAAGAGCAGGCATTCCTCCGTATGTATAATATTCCTTCCAAAGTTCGTTAATAGAATCAGACCTATCTGTGCAGAACTCCTTAAAGGAGAAAGGATAAACTCTCACCTCATCACCACGACCTCGAAAAATCGTATTGATGTCACTTGAAAGAAACTTGGAGTTACTGCCTGTGATATAGACATCAACATTGTCATGAGCATTCAAGCCATTCACAATACGCTCAAATCCCTCTACCATTTGTATCTCATCAAGAAATACATAATAGCTGGCATCTTCATCTATTATCTTGGAATAGAGATAGCGTTTCAGAACCATCGGATTGGTCAAATCCTCCCCAGTAATATCCTCATCCACATCAAAAGACACCATGATTATGTTTTTCTTAGGTACACCTTGACTCACCAAATAGTCATGATAAACCTTTTTCAGAAGCCACGACTTACCACATCGACGAGTCCCCGTTATGATTTTCACCTCACCATTGTCTCGCCGATGAATCAGCTTTTGCAGATAAATCTGTCTATTTACATACGTTGCCATAATCATTTATTCCGATTTTACTGCAAATTTACAATAAATTCCGAATAGGACAATCTTTTTGATAAGACAAAGTTATTTTTATAATATTTATTAACTAAACAAGCACTGAAAATCAGATAAATAAGATATCTTTCCATCTTTTACCATAAAAGAAAGATCTACCCATAAGAGCTTATTCCATTCCGAATTTACTGTAAATTTGCAGTAAATTCGGAATGGGCAACCAACAAGTCATGCTTCCTTTATATAAAAGGATCGAGCAATGCCATCAAGTCAGCCTTCGACATCGCACCACTCTCCCGATACAGCACCTCGCCATTGCGGAAGAGCATCAAGGTTGGCACAGAGCGAATGCCATACTGTGCCGCCACATCATTGTGAGCATCTACATCTACCTTGATGATGCGAAGCTTGTCGCCCACCGTCTTCTTCAAGTCTTCCAACACAGGGTGCATCATCTTGCAAGGTTGGCACCATGTAGCAAAGAAATCAACCAATACCAGTTGATTGCCAGATATTACATCATTGAATGTTTCCATAAATTACCTTTTTTATAATATTTCACTTCTCTCTCAACATCCATTCCCACGTAGGAAGAACATGAACCTGCTTGCCATCTATCTCAAGTTCTTCCTTCTCCTCCATCGTAAGAATATATCCCTCAGCCAAGCCATAAGCATTCATGGCTTCCATCAGCCCCTCGATTTCTGGCTTGCGAGTTTTCTCATCATTCATGGCTATCGTTACCTGATAAGCCTCCTTGATTTTCATGCCCTCCCTCACCACAAAGTCACATTCTTTCTTATCTGCATGATAAAAAACATCATGCCCACGACGCTTTAATTCGACAAACACCATATTCTCCAATTTCACGCCCATATTATCTGTGGCATTGAAGCCCATGCGACTTACAATGGCATTATCGATGAAGTAGATTTTCTTAGGGTTCAGCATCTGCACCTTTACCGATGGCGAATACTTCATGAGCTGGAATATCATATAGGTTTGCTCGATGTACTCCAAATAGTTTTTGACGGTTTCGGAATGACGAATGCCCACTATCTTACCCAGTGAGGTATAGGTAATGCGCTTCGTGGCATTGCTGGCGAGATAAAAGATGAGTTCCTGCATCTCCTTATCATTGGTCAACCCATTACGAGCCATCACATCACGGAAGATGATGCTATCGTAGAGTGACGAGAGGTAACGAGTGGATGACGACTGGAGATACTTAGGAAATCCACCTTTCTCCAAATACTCCTTGAAATGCCCCAAGAGAATGGCACGCTTGCTGGTTAGATAAAAGTCCTTGGCTTCCAGCTGCACCTTTGCCAACTGCAAGTATTCTTGAAAGGAAAAAGGGAAAATCTCCACTGCGATATAACGCCCCGTGAGATGAGTGCCAAGCTCTCTACTCAGCATTCGGGCATTTGATCCAGTTACAATCACCTTATTGCCTTCGTTGTAGAGACGGCGCACAAAGGTCTCCCAGCCCTTCACATTCTGTATCTCATCAAAATAATAGGTATGCTGCTCACCAAAGAGTTCGAAGAAACATTCTTGCAATGTTTGGAAATCTGCCACAGTAAAGTTGACCAGTCGCTCATCATCAAAATTGAAAAAGAAGTCTTGCTCCGGCAATTTACTGCGCATTTGCTGGAGCAAAACAGACTTTCCACAACGTCTTATACCAGTAATAATTAGTATCTCCGTTGTGGTAAGCCACTCTTCCTCAATAGTTCTCGGAACCGTATCTTGTGCTATATTCTTGCAGTATTCCTGCTGCTCAAATATAATTTGCTTTAATAACTCTTTCATGTTCAAACATTTAATCGTCTGCAAAGATACGATATTTTATGATAAATACCAAGAAAATCCTCCTTTTTATTCATTCTGAACGAGCAATTTCTATTATTTTTACTCATTCAGAATGAGTAGTTCAAATCAAAACCACTCATTCAGAATGAGCATTTCTTGAAATTGGCAAGGGTTAGATGGATGATAACAATGCCACAACTTATATGATGCAAGGAAGCAACCATAACGATGCAAGGAATCCTTTCTTACGATTGCGTGACATTTGTCATGCGATTATACGACACTTATCATACGGTCGGATGGCAAATGCCGTATAATCACATGACATATACCAATGTATAAATAAACCTAATATTTTACACCAAAAGATACAAGTTATCACATTATTACATATATTTGCATCATCTTTCATAGAAGACAAAGAATATAGGAAACAACGAACCATCAAACAACTAGAAATATGGAACTGAAATACGATATTTACACTCTCAACAATGCCCAGGGCACAGGAGAAAAGCGCCAATACGTTCGTATCGTGCAGCATGAACCTATGACCGAGAAGCAACTGCAAGAGAAAATCCAGAGCCGCTGCTCACTCACCAAGGGAGATGTGGCTGCGGTGTTGGCAGAGCTTCATGACATTTTGGTGGAAGAATTCTCCATGGGACGCCGCTTTTATATCCCAGAGATAGGCTACTTCTCCATGTCGGCTAGCCTAGAGATGCCAGAGGAGAATCCAGACAAGAAGATTACGGGCAAGGAAGTACGCATCACCGGCATCAACTTCCGACCAGAAGGTAAGCTAATGGAGGAAGTACAGCGCAACGTCCACTTTGTCCGCTCTCGTTATTCCAACCAATCTACAAAATACTCCGAAGAAAAGATGTTGGAGAAAATCAAGGAGTATCTTCAAAAGAATCGCTACATCACCACTCGCATCATGCGCATCCACTTCGGCTTGACTCCATACATGGCTCAGAAGTGGCTCAACCATTTCTGCGAGAAAGGTATCATGGTAAAGGAAGGCACCCAGCATGCTCCCATCTATTTCTTGAAGTGAAGGGAGGAAGAAATTCTATATTTCAATTTAATCATCATTATTATGACAAAGGAAGAGCTGATAGACAGAATCAACGACATCGAATGGGAGGACTTCGAGGCTAAGGAGGCCAAGAGCGAACTCCCTAAGAATATATGGGAAACCGTAAGTGCATTCGCCAACACTTCCGGCGGATGGATAGTGCTTGGAATAAAGCAGAATGGCAAGAAGTTTGAAATATCAGGAGTTGACAATGCAGAGAAGTTGGAACAAGACTTTCAGGGCACCTTGCGCTCCCAAAAGTTCAATGAAGCTGTTGATGCAAAGAGCATGCTTTATCATATAGATGGACACAGGTTTTTCTGGATGGATTTGGTGGAGATTCCTGGCAGAAGCGTGAGAGAAGCACGAACTCGCTATACCTATCGCATCCCAGAGCAAGAGAACCTTTGGGAGTATTTTCAGATTATGATTAGGAGACTGCGCCTCATCGTGGATACTCCATTCATGATGAACGACGAGGGATTCAATGTGGAAGACCGCTCGCAATTCAAGATTCTGAGAGAGGCATTGGTCAATATGCTCTCCCACTTCGACCCTTTCAGCACCATTCACTCCTGCATCCATATCTACACCGACAGAGTCGAATTCTTCAATGCAGGTGGCTATCCTGTGCCTATATCCCAACTGGGCAACCATCTCTATTCTAATCCTCGCAACCCGATTATCGCCAAGATATGTAACTACTCAGCACCCCTATAGAAAACTTCTCGTTAATAAAGCATAAACTTGATTTTGCTTATTTTCTTCATCATTACAAACTTTTTAATGATTGAGTCGATGAGGACGTAGGCTGTTTAAAACAGTTCATTTAACGAGTTCTTTTCCGATGATGCCTCCAACATGTCTCCTTTGTCTATTATCTCCCTTCAACAGATTATCTGCCAGGAGATGCGTTTTTGCATTCCCCGTAAGTCAAAAGTCTGCGTTAAGGGATGTAAATCGTGATTTTGCCATGTGGAGATAAATGCTTATCTTTGCACCAAAAAATGGCAAGCGACTGTACTGACATAGATGTTGTTTTGCGCCAGATAAACCAGCGTCTGCGCAAACTTGAGAAGTCCGACTCCGAGAAGACAGAGGAGATCGGACGTCTCAACCGTGTCATTAACCAGAAGGACGTGGAGATACATAATCTAAAGACAGAACTTGCTTCCACAAAGGCTGAACTAGCCGTTGCTGAAAAGCGCATCAAGGAACTCGAGGGTGCTGATGACGATACATCAAGTACACCAGGAAAGCCCGAGAAAAACAGCAGTAACAGCAGTATCCCTCCATCCCAAGAAAGTATCGCTTCCCGTGAGCTGCGCAGGACAAAGTCTCTTCGCAAGCCAAGCGGAAAGCCGAGCGGTGGACAGCCTGGCCACAAGGGTCACACACTGCAGACTATAGCAGAACCAGACGTAATTGTAAAGCACGAACCCGTCTATTGTAAATGTTGTGGTCGGCTCTTGATTGATATACCATGCCAGAAGATCCGTAAGACACAGATTGTTGATATCAAGGTGGTCGTAGAGACCTGCGAGGAACAGTATTACGAGAAGGTCTGTGAATGCGGTTGCGTAAACAACTGCGAAGCTCCCAACTGTCGTATCAAGTAT